>JBFXED010000004.1:0-145871 GCA_050180485.1 Alphaproteobacteria bacterium
CCCTACACGACGCTCTTCCGATCTGGTTGGGGCCTTTTCCCCGTGCGTAGCCACAAAAATACCCATGACACTGGCGCACGGGCGGTTCGGGATAGAGGTTTGCGATATCACCGCCATCTGAAGGGACTGACCGAATATAGGCCCCTCGATCGAAATCCGAGCGAAAGTAAATCGTGCCGCCATCCTTCGAAAACACCGGCTCGCTGACCCTAGCATCAAAACCGTAGTCAGGCCCGGCAACTCGCACCAGCTTTCGCGATTGCAGATCCATCACACCGATCTGCATGCCGTCGTCCATACGCACAACGATCGATTTACCGTCGCGAGAAACCTTGGTTTGGTCAAGATTCGTCGAGCAAAAAGGAAATGCGGCAATTCTCTCCGGCTGGTCAGGACGATCCAGAAAGATGCGGGCCAGGACTGGTGAGGAAAGCGTCGGCTTGCGCATAGCTGCGGTCGCTTGCGCCGCTTCCTGGGCCGATCGGTAAACCTGCCCGTCGGGGAAATAGCTAACGCCGTTTATGTAACGGTAGGAAAAGAACAGCGACTTGCTGTCCGGCGCAAACGCGAAGGAATAGGCTTTCCAGCTAAAACAATCGTGGACTAACTCTTCATCACACGGAACCGCTTGCCCCTCCGTCTGCACGGACACGGGCGGCAGCATGGTGGGGGCATTTTCTGCCGCTCGCACCGACAGCACGCTGGAGCACAACAACCCGGTTAAAATGGCGGTCTGGACGGCGGCTCGGACGATCATCCGTGGCCCTTCGGATTATTCCCGCTCCAACTGCGCCTTCACCTTCGCCAACTCCTTACGCTTCTCGGCGCTGACCTTGGGGAATTCCAGGCCTAGCGAGCCCAGTGCCTCGATGATGGCCGCGGCCACCACCAAGCGCGTGAACCATTTGTTGTCCGCTGGCACGACATACCAGGGCGAGTCCTTCGTGGCAGTCTCCTGGATCATCGTTTCGTAGCATTTCTGATACTCGTCCCAGTAGCCGCGTTCCTTGCTATCGGACAGCGAGTATTTCCAGTTCTTCTCGGGTTCGTTCAGCCGCGCCAGGAAGCGCTTCTTCTGCTCCTTCTTCGACAGATGGAGGAAGAATTTGCGAACGATGACGCCGTTGCGCGACAGATATTGTTCGAAGTTCCGGATGTCTTCGTAGCGCTCGTCCCAGATCTTGGGCGTGACCAGCTTAGGCGGTAGGTGCTGGGCGTCCAGGAACTCCTTGTGCACCTGCACCGCCAGAACTTCTTCGTAGTAGGAGCGGTTGAAGATGCCGATGCGCCCGCGTTCGGGGAGGTTCTTCATGCAGCGCCACAGGAAGTCGTGATCCAGCTCCTCGGCCGAAGGCGCTTTGAAGGAATAGACCTGGCAGCCCTGCGGGTTGACGCCGGACATGACGTGCTTGATCGCGCCGTCCTTGCCCGCCGCGTCGGTGGCCTGGAAGATCAGCAGCAAGGCCCAGCGGTCCTGGGCATACAGCCGCTCCTGCAACTCCGACAGAAGCTCGCGACCCAAGGACAGGATTTCCTTCGCGCGCGGTTTGTCCTCGGCGTTGAGGCCCGCAATGTCGGCAGGGTCGATCTCCTTCAGGCGAAACTTCTTGCCTTTGCAGACCCGATAGGGCGCCGCGAACTCCTCACTGCGGCGAATTTTCTCTTTAAAACCCGCCTTCTCGAATTTGGAAGTGCCTTTATCGGCAGTCTGGGGCGCCTTTTTCTTGCCGTTTCCCATAGATCTCCCCTGGCCTCAGAACAAGCGGCGCGATGGCCAATTCACCATTTCAGAAATATGCCGACATCACCAAGCATACCGTTCGGATAGTTCAGCACTTGGGCAGACAGCTTGTACCCGAGTGGCCTCAGTTTTTTGTCGTAATACTCATAGGCCTTTTTGGCAAAGCCCTCGAGAGAAACTGGCCAATCCGGGTCGAAGTTATTAATGCGCCGACCGCCGTCGTTGCAGTAGGTGGCGGGAAACGTCATGACGCGTAATTCGGTCAAGCCCTGCTCGGCGGCGTGACGGACCGCGGCATTTACACGATTTTCCACGTCGGGGTGAATGTCCTTCGAAAGAAAAGCCTCGTGCAAATCCTTCACTGTTTGCTTTTGTTTGGCATCTCGATCCCGATACTCTTGGATCTTTTTCATTTCTATGTCGTCAGTGATTTTTTGCAGATCGCCGGGTTTTAACAGCGCGCCCATGAACGCTTCCTCCGTGGACTAGATATCGAGAGCTTTTGAAAGTTTCGCCATGAAACCAACAAATCGAGGTAAACCAACCCGCTCGCATTGACCTGCGTCAACCCTTCGATGGCTCCCCTACTAAGAGCGTCATTGCGATGCTTTGGTTTTCTTCCAACTACTGCACGCCTGGAATCATCATTTACACGTGCGACGTCGGCCATTGGCCATGGCGCGGCAGGTCGTCGTCGATGCGAAGCCACGGCAGCATGGAATCGGTGAAGATGTGGTACTGGGGCTTCATGTCGTGTGGATTATCCATCATGGCGACCGTCAGCCAGATGGAATCGGAGCGCTTGGCCTCGCGATAGGCCAGCGAGCCGCCGCAAGCCGGACAGAAACCGCGCTCGGCATTCTCAGACGAGCGGTACCAAGCCGGCGCGCCCTGGGTGAATTCGACCTGCTCCTTGGCGTAACGCGCGAAGGTGAGGAACGGACCGCCCGAGGCCCGGCGACACATGCCGCAATGGCAGTTGCTGACGCTTTTCGGGATTCCCCGCGCGACGTAGCGCACGGCGCCGCAGAGGCAACGCCCGGTGTGGTCGCTCATCCGTGATCCTTATGGCGCGGCAGCCCGTCGCGCATATGCAGCCAGGGAATCATGGTGCCCACGTAGATATGGCTGGTGGGTTTGAGCGTCTCGGGCTTGTCGAAGCAGCCCACGTTGAGGCCGATGCTGTCGAGCTTGCGGCCTGCCTTGAAATAGATCTGCCCGCCGCACTTGGCGCAGAAGCCGCGCCGGTTCGGCTTGGAGGAGGCGTATTCCTTCGGCTTACCCTTGGTGAAGGTAAAACCCGCGAGCGGAAACCGCGCAAAGGTCACGACCGGCGCGCCCGAAGCCTTGCGGCACATGCCACAGTGGCAATGGGAGACATAGAAGGGCACGCCCGTGACGCGGAAGCGGATGGCGCCGCACAAGCAGCCGCCGGTGTAGGTCTTCGCGCGCGGCTTCGTGGGCTTGTTCTTCGCCTTGGTGGCCATGGCCTAATTCTCCTCCAGCAAGAGGCGCGCGCCCAGCAAAACCAACAGACCACCGACGATCCGGTCGATCGCCGCCTTGGCGCGCAGATAGAACGCCCGCGCCCGTCCAGAGGACAGAACCGTGGCCACCAGCGTGTACCAGCCGAACTCGATGATCGCACCGGCGGCCAGGATCGACAGCTTGACCCAGAGCGGCGTCGACGGCGGCACGGCGGCGGCGAACAGGCCGACGCAAAAGGCGATGGATTTGGGATTGGTGAGCTGAGTCAGAAGCCCCACGCGCAAGCCATGCGCGAAATGCCCGGGCGCCGCGTCAGCGAAGTCCGCCGAGGGCGGCGGCTTGCGCGCGCCCAGCCAGGACTTGATGCCGAGATAGACCAGATAGGCCCCGCCCGCGATACGGATCGGATCGTGCAGCCAGGCCATCTGGTTCAGCACGATGCCGAGGCCGAACAGGGTGAGAGAGGCGTAGGTCAAAGCACCCGTCGAGACGCCGACGGTCGCGCCCATGCCCGCCGCGCGCGAGTGCGCGACGGAAAGCTGCGAGACGATGAGGAAGTTGGG
Source organism: Alphaproteobacteria bacterium (assembly GCA_050180485.1). Taxonomy (GTDB): domain Bacteria; phylum Pseudomonadota; class Alphaproteobacteria; order CADEGL01; family CADEGL01; genus CADEGL01. Next base: position 3,793 of record JBFXED010000004.1, read on the forward strand.
TCCCGGGCTGATCACCGCCAGGAGCCAGATGAAAGCCGCACCGAAGATCACGAGCGCCTGATCCATGCTTAATTCTCCCGCTTCGAATCGCGCGGCGTGCGCGGATAGCGGGGCAGGGACTCGTCGGCGTGGAACCAAGCCACCCGTTCGCTGGTCCAGACATGGAGCGTAGCGGGGAATTTCTCCGGTGCGTCGAAGGCGCCCAGGAACAGGTCGATGTCGCCCGGACGCTTTTCGCTTTCGTAAGCCAACGGCGTACCGCAGCTCTTGCAGAAGCTGCGCGCGACGCCAGGCGAGGAGGCATAGGCGTTCGGACGCCCCTTAATCCATTCCACGTCCTTCGCGGCATAACCGGCGAAGGTGGCGATGACGCCGCCGACCTGCCGCCGGCAGCTTTGGCAGTGGCAATGGGCGACGAAGCGCGGTTCGCCCCCAACCCGGAATCGCACCGCGCCACAGAGGCAACCGCCTTCGTAGCTTTTAGCCATCGCTACAGTTTCAACTCACACCAAACGGGCGTGTGGTCCGAGGCCTTGTCCTTGCCGCGCGGGCCGCGGTCGATTCCCGCCGCCATCAGCCGGTCGGCCGCCTGGGGCGAGAGGAGAAGATGGTCGATACGGATACCGTCGTCGCGCGGCCAGGCGCCGCCCTGATAGTCCCAGAAGCTGTAATGCCCGCCCTCGGGATGGAGCGCGCGGAACGCGTCGGTTAGGCCAAGATAGAGCAGGGCGCGGAAATGGTTACGCGATTCTGGCTGCGCCAGCGCGTCGTTGACCCAAGCGGCCGGGTTGCGCGCGTCGATATCCCAGGGGATCACGTTGTAGTCGCCGCCCAGCACGAAGACCTCTTCGCCCTTCAGAAGCTCCTCCGCGTGGGCGCGCAGCCGGTCCATCCAGGCCAGCTTGTAGGCGAACTTTTCGGTGCCGATGGGATTGCCGTTGGGCAGGTAGATAGAAGCGACGCGAAAGGGCGTGGGCGTGGCGTCGATCAGCGCTTCGATATAGCGTGCCTGTTCCTCGCCGCCGTCGCCACCCGGCAGAACGCGCTGCTCCACCTCGATCCGCGACTTGGAGAGGATGGCGACGCCGTTATAGGTCTTCTGGCCGACCGCGGCGACGTTGTAGCCCAGATCGCCAATCTCCATTTCCGGAAACTGCTCGGCGACGCACTTGATCTCTTGCAGCAGCGCCACATCGGGCTGCGCGTCCTTCAGCCACGCGAGCACGTTCGGCAGCCGCGCCTTGATCGAATTGACGTTCCAGGTGGCGATCTTGACCATCATGCCCTCGCGTTGCGCCCGCCATCAAAGGCGAGCCGCAGGGGCATTTCAAGCGGCCTCGGGCGCGCGGTACTCGGGCGCCTCGTCGACCCGGGCGCCGAACATCGGATAGACGCGCTTGGCGGCCACGGCGCGCGGGTCGGTGAAGACCTGCGCTTCCTCCAAACCCTGGTCGCGCAGCCAAATCAGATTGTCGCAGAGGAGCGAACGCGCCAGGCCACGGCCCTGGTGGGCGGGTGCCACGCAGACGCCAGTGATCAGGTTATGCCCGTCATGCCGCTCCAAAGACGCCGCCGAGACGCCCGCGATCTCGCCGTCCTTCACCGCCACGGCATAGCGCGTGCCGGACGTACCCAGCGTGGCGCGGATGCGCGCGGACAGGCGCTCTCGGATGCGGCCCATCATCGTGACCCAAGTTTCGTCCGTCTCGTAAGCCGCGAGCGCGGCGGACACGACGGCTTCGCATTCGTCCTCGTTCGCCGCGCGGATCTCATAACCTGCCGGCGCGGGCGCGATGAACGCCGCACCGGGCAAATGCCATGAGAATCGCAGCCAGACATCGGCCATGGATGTTCCTTTTGCGCGAAAGAGGAGAGGGCGGCTAGATCGAGAAGGACGTGCCGCAGCCGCAGGACGATTTCGCGTTCGGATTGCTCATCTTGAAGAAGGAGCCGACCAACTCCTCGACATAAGAGAGTTCGGAGCCCTTCACCAGTTCGAGCGAAACCTCGTCGACCACCACGCGCACGCCGTCGACCTCGAAGACCGCGTCGTCGGCGGCGGGCTTATCGTCAAAGGTGAAGCCGTACTGGAAGCCCGAGCAGCCGCCGCCGCTGACCGAGATGCGGAAGACCGAGCCCGGCGCCGCATCGCCTCGGGCCATCATCGCGCGGATACGCTTGATCGCCCCCGGGCTGATCGCCAAGGCCGGCCGTTCCATCGTCGCGACGCCGTCCGCCATGTCCGTATCCTACGCCAGAATGGGCCTCGATGACCCGTCAAATCTATGTAATCCCTTCAAATTGAATGTCAAACCGGCGCCCTGCGGCGTTGCCACGGGGTCGGGGCGCCTGTAGCTTCCGCGCCATGACCGCGCTGCGCCGTCTCGCTCCCTACGCCACGCGTGCCGAGGCGAGCCGCGGGCGTCTTTATCCCGAGCCCGAGAGTCACACCCGCAGCGTCTTCCAACGTGATCGCGACCGTGTCATCCACTCGACCGCGTTCCGGCGTCTGAAGCACAAGACCCAAGTCTTCGTCTACGACGAGGGCGACCATTACCGCACGCGGCTGACCCATAGCCTGGAAGTCGCCCAGATCGCGCGCTCGATGGCGCGGGCGCTCGGCCTCGACGACGATTTGGCCGAGGCCTTGTCGCTCGCCCACGATCTCGGCCACACGCCCTTCGGTCACGCGGGCGAGGAAGCACTCGATGCCTGCATGCGCGACCATGGCGGCTTCGACCACAACGCCCAGGCGCTGCGCATCGTCACCACGCTGGAGCGGCATTACGCCGAGTTCGACGGGCTCAACCTGACCTGGGAGACGCTGGAAGGGTTGGTAAAGCACAACGGCCCGCTGAGGGGCCCGGACGTGCACGAAACCATCCTGGCCTACACCGCGCGCAACGACCTGGAGCTTGGCACGTATGCCGGGCTCGAGGCCCAGGTGGCGGCGCTCGCCGATGACATCGCCTACAACAACCACGACATCGACGATGGGCTGCGCGCGGATCTGTTCGCGGTTTCGGACCTGGCCGACCTGCCATTGGTCGGACCCGTCTTCCACGAAGTGGCCCGCCGCTATCCAGGCATCGAGCGGCCGCGCCTGATCCACGAATCGATCCGGCGGCTGATCAACCTGATGGTGTCGGACCTGATGGTCGAAACGCGCCGGCGGTTGGAGGAGGCGAAGCCCCGGACGGTCGAGGACATCCGCGCCCAACGGAGGCCCATGGTCGCTTTCAGCGCGGAGATGGAGACCCATAACCGGGCGCTGAAAGCCTTCCTTTTCAAGCGGATGTACCGTCACGAGCGGGTCAATCAGATGACCGACCACGCGCGAGAGGTGGTGCGAGACCTCTTCCTTGTCTATATGGGCGACCCGCCACCGCCCGTCCTTCGACAGGCGGCTGGAGGCGACCTTCGAGCCCGCGCTCGGGCGGTCGCCGACTACATCGCCGGAATGACCGACCGCTTCGCCCTGGACGAGCACAAGCGCCTGTGCGCCCCGAAAGAAGAATAATGAATATATTCAATGAATTTAAAGATCTTGTTGAAAAAGAACTGAAGGTTCTGATTCGCGCCGGAAAGCTGCCGGACGGCCTCGATTCCGCGCGCATCTCCGTCGAGCCGCCCCGCGACGCCGCCCATGGCGATCTTTCGACCAACGCGGCCATGGTCCTGGCCAAGCCGGCCGGCATGAAGCCACGCGATCTGGCGGCCCTCCTGGCCGAGCGGTTGAAAGGATTGGACGGCGTGACGGGTGTGGAGGTAGCGGGGCCGGGCTTCATCAACCTGCGGCTGCGCCCGGACCTTTGGCATGCGCGGCTGACCGAAGTCCTGAAAGCGGGACGCAGCTATGGCGACTCGGCCTGGGGTCGGGGCAAACCGCCCATCAACGTGGAGTACGTCTCGGCCAATCCCACGGGCCCGCTCCATGTCGGCCACGCGCGCGGCGCGGTCGTCGGCGACGCGCTGGCCGCGCTGCTGGAAAAGGCCGGCCACACGGTGCTGCGCGAGTACTACATCAACGACGGCGGCGCCCAGGTCGACAAGTTGGCCTACTCGGTCCACGTCCGTTACCTGGAAGCGCTGGGCCAGACGATCGACGAGGCGCGCTTCAAAACGCTGTTTCCCGGCCAGGACTGGGAATACCGGGGCGACTATCTGAAGCCTGTGGGCGAGGCGCTGGCTAAAGCCCACGGCGACGCCTTCGTAGGCAAGCCGGCAGAAGCGTGGCTGCCGCAGTTCCGCATCGCCACCGTGAACGCCATGATGGACCTGATCCGCGAGGATCTGGCGGCACTCGGCATCAAGCAGTCCGTCTTCACTTCCGAACGCGCGATCATCGACGCGGGCCGGGTGGATGAGGCCTTGGCCGATCTGGAGAAGAAGGGACACATCTATGTCGGCACGCTGGAGCCGCCGAAAGGCCAGTTGCCCGACGATTGGGAGCCGCGCCCGCAGACCCTGTTCCGCGCCACCCAATTCGGCGACGACGTCGACCGGCCATTGAAGAAATCGGACGGCTCTTGGACGTACTTCGCCGCCGACATCGCCTACCATTTCGACAAGTTCCGCCGTGGCTATTCCGACCTGATCGACGTCTGGGGTGCTGACCACGGCGGCTACGTCAAACGCATGAAGGCCGCCGTTGCCGCCATCACGGACGGGAAGGGGGCGCTCGACGTCAAGCTGTGCCAGCTCGTGAACCTGCTCGACAAAGGCCAGCCTGTCCGCATGTCGAAGCGCGCGGGCACCTTCGTCACGCTGCGCGAGGTCGTGGACGAGGTGGGCAAGGATGTCGTGCGCTTCATGATGCTGACACGCAAGAACGACGCCGCGCTCGACTTCGACCTGTCGAAGGTAACCGAACAGTCGTTGGACAATCCGGTCTTCTATGTTCAATACGCCCATGCGCGCGCTTGTTCAGTCGCACGACAGGCGAAAGAGATCGATCCGTCACTCGATCTTGGCGACACGTCGCTGGCATCGGCGGAACTTGGTCGCTTGACCGATTCCGACGAGTTGGGTTTGATCAAGCTGATCGCGGGTTGGCCGCGACAAGTGGAGATGGCCGCGGAAGCGCACGAACCCCATCGTCTGGCGTTCTACCTGTCGGAACTCGCGGCCGCGTTCCACAGCCTCTGGTCGCGGGGCAACAAGGAGACCCAGCTTCGTTTCATCGTGCCGGGCGATGCGGCACTGACGCGCGCACGAATGGCCATGGTGCGGGGCGTGGCGGTGGTGATCGCATCCGGTCTTCAGGTCTTCGGCGTCGAGCCGGTCGAGGAGTTGCGCTGATGTCCGACCCGTCGGATGACACTATCGAACTGCGGGCCGACCCGCGCGACGAACGCGTCGACGAATTGCCACGTGAACGCCGGCGCAAGCCTTGGGTCAAAGGTGCGATCGCCGCCATCGTCCTGATCATCTTCGGCGCTGGCACCTGGTACGCCTATTCTATCGGCATGCGCACGGGCAGCGAAGGCGCCGCGCCCCTGATCCGCGCCGACCAGCGACCGAGCAAGGTGAGGCCCGACGATCCCGGTGGGATGAAGGTGCCGCACCAGGACAAGACGATCTTTGACCGGGTAAAGCCGGCCGACGACAGCAAGAAGGTCGAGCAACTTCTGCCGCCGCCGGAAGAGCCCGTTGCGCGGCCCAAGAAGCAGCCACAGCAGGCCGCCGCGCCCGCGCCACCATCGGCCGCGCCGCCCACGCCAGCACCGGCGGCTGCACCAACACCGGCGCCCGAGGCCAAGGCACCTGCTGCCGACGCGAAGACGCCACCGCCCGAGCCTGCGCCACCCACCGCGGCCCAACTGGCCGCGCCGCCGCCGCTGGCCACGGCGCCCACGCCCGCCCCCCAGGCCGCGCCGAAGCCAGCCGAAACACCCAAAACGGTCGCCGCGTCACCTGCGCCGACAGCCGCCGTGCCCGCCAAAAACGGGAGCTACAAGGTCCAGATCGCTTCCGTCCCATCCCAGGAGCTGGCCGAGAAGGAATGGGCGAAAGCAAAGGCCGCCAACTCCGATTTGTTGGGCGCGCTGACCATGTCGATCCAACGCGCGGACCTGGGCGCCAAGGGTATTTACTACCGCGTCCAAGCCGGCCCCTTGGCTGACGACGCTGCGGCCAAGACCCTGTGCAGCTCGCTGCAATCGCGCAAGATCGGGTGTCTCGTTGTCCGGCCGTGAGGCTGGGCCCCGCGCGGTCATCTTCGGCTGTGGCGGCCCGCGATTGACGGCTTCCGAAACCTCGTTCTTCCGCGAGACGGACCCGCTCGGCTTCATCCTCTTCGCGCGCAACTGCATAGACCCCGACCAGATCCGCGCGCTGGTCGATTCGCTGCACGCGACGGTCGGGCGGGCCGACGCGCCCATTCTGATCGATCAGGAAGGCGGGCGAGTGATGCGCCTGCGCCCACCCCATTGGCCCGACCGCCCCGCCGCGGCGCGCTTCGCCGCCCTGGCGACACGAGACAAGGATGCTGCCATGCGCGCGGCCAAGCTCAACGCCCGCCTGATCGCCAACGACCTGCATGCGCTCGGCATCACGGTCGATTGCGCGCCCGTGCTCGACGTGCGTCGGCCCGAAACCCACGGCGTCATCGGCGATCGCGCCTATGGCGAGAACCCGAGACAGGTGGCCGCGCTCGGCCGCGCCGTCGCCGAAGGACTGCTCGAAGGGGGCGTGCTGCCGGTCGTGAAGCATGTGCCAGGCCACGGCCGGGCGCGCGCCGACAGCCATCTGGAACTGCCCACTGTCGAGGCGCCACGCGCGGAACTAGAAGCCAGCGATTTCGTGCCGTTCCGCGACCTAGCCGACATGCCATGGGCGATGACGGCGCATGTGCTTTATACCGCGCTCGACGCCAGGCATCCGGCCACTACCTCGCCGGACATCGTCGCCCAGGTGATCCGCGGCTGGATCGGCTTCGACGGCGTGCTCCTGTCCGACGATCTCAGCATGAAGGCGCTGGGCGGTTCGTTCGCGCAGCGGACGCGCTTGTCCCTGGAAGCCGGCTGTGACGTGGCACTCCACTGCAACGGCGACCGCGACGAGATGGAGCAGATCGCTGCCGCCTGCGCGGCATTGACCCCGGCGGCGCGGCGGCGCATCGCGGCGGGCGAGGCGAGGCGGGGACGGCCCGCGCCGTTCGACGCATGCAAAGCCGCCGCCGCGCTTGACGCGCTTCTCGCCAACGCCTAAGCGAAGGTCACCTTGGACACCGCAAACATCCTCTACACCGCCTCGATCTGGATCTTGCCGGCCGTGTTCGCCATCACGCTGCACGAGGCCGCGCACGGCTTTGTCGCATGGCGCCTCGGCGACGACACGGCGTACCGCCAGGGCCGCGTCACCTTCAATCCGCTGCGCCATATCGATCCGGTCGGCACGATCCTGGTGCCTGCGCTCCTACTCCTGTCGGGCGTGCGCTTTCTGTTCGGCTGGGCCAAGCCCGTGCCGGTCAATTTCTCGCGCCTCAATCACCCCAAGCGCGACATGATCTGGGTCGCGGCGGCGGGGCCGGGCATCAACTTGGCGTTGGCCTTCTTCTCGGCGCTGGCGCTTCACGGCAGCGCGCTTTTACCGGACACGATCGGCCAATGGGCCGACGCCAATCTGGTTAATTCGGTCCAGCTCAACGTCATGCTGGCCGTCTTCAACATGCTGCCGATCCCGCCCTTGGATGGCGGGCGGGTCCTCGTGGGCATTCTGCCGCGCCCCTTGGCCCGGCCGCTGGCCGGGCTGGAGCGTATCGGACTGTTTATTATCCTCGGCGGGCTGTTTATTCTGCCTTGGCTCGGGCAATACCTCGGGCTGGACCTTAATTTCTTCGACTGGCTCGTGGGCGAACCGGCAACCTTCCTGCTGCGACTCATCGTCGGTTTGACAGGCCTCGAGTAGCGAGTTCGGATGAACATAGAGCCCCCGTTCGAGGAGGCCCCGAAAGGCGATGGGGCCGTCGACAGCCAACTCGTCGTCAGCCTGGAAGGCTACGAAGGGCCGCTCGACGTGCTGCTCGATCTGGCGCGCGACCAGAAGGTCGACCTGGCGCAGATTTCGATCCTGCATCTCGCCGAGCAGTATCTCGTCTTTGTCGCCAAGGCGCGCAAGCTGCGGCTGGAACTGGCTGCCGATTATCTGGTCATGGCCGCCTGGCTCGCGTTCCTGAAATCCAAGCTGTTGCTGCCGCAGACCCCGGAAGAAGCCGAGGCCGCGCCGAGCGGCGAAGCGATGGCCGAGGCGCTCCGGTTCCAACTTCAGCGCTTGGAAGCCATGCGCGAATCCGGCCAGCGGCTGATGGGCCGCCCGCAACTGGGCGTCGACGTGTTCGCGCGCGGCGCGCCCGAAGGCATCACTGTCATCGCGCATCGCCCTTACGAGGTTTCGCTCTACGAGCTTCTCAGCGCCTATGGCGACCAGCGACGGCGCAAAGAGAAGCAGACGCTGCACATCTTACCGACGCTGGAGCTTTTCTCCATGGACGACGCCATGGAACGGCTGTCCGGCATGATCGGCCAGGCCGCTGACTGGCGTACGCTCAACAGCTTTCTGCCGCCAGGCTTGAAGGGCGGGTTGATGACCCGCTCGGCTTTGGCCGCCACCTTCGCCGCTAGCTTGGAACTCGCGCGCGTGCGTGCGATCCAGCTGCGGCAGACTGAAACATTTGGCCCCATCTACCTGCGCAAGACGCAGGCGCAAGAACAAGAATGACCGAGCACACCGAACATCTCCGTATCCTCGAAGCCGTCCTCTTCGCGGCCACCGAGCCACTCGACGACGCCTCCATCAAGGCGCGTATGCCCGAGGATGCCGACCTGCAGGCATTGTTGATCGAACTGCAGGAGCAATACGCTCCGCGCGGCGTCAACCTGGTGCGCGTCAACGACCGCTGGATGCTGCGCACCGCGACCGACCTGGCGCAGTATCTGCGCACCGAGGTCACGCTGCCGCGCAAGCTGTCGCGCGCCGGTATCGAGACCCTGGCGATCATCGCGTATCACCAGCCCATCACGCGCGCCGAGATCGAAGACATCCGCGGCGTGACGGTCAGCAAGGGCACGGTCGACACACTGCTGGAAGCCGGCTGGATCCGGCCCGGCAAGCGGCGCGAGACGCCCGGCCAGCCGCTCACCTGGCTGACCAGCGGCGACTTCCTAGTCCATTTCGGCCTCGAAAGCCTGGAGGCCTTGCCCGGCATCGAGGAATTGAAGGCCGCGGGCCTGCTCGACAAGCGTCCCGCCCTGGCCGCCGTCGGTGGCCAACCCTCGCGCGATGGCGAGGATACGGGCGAGAACCGTCCGGTTCTGCCGGACGAGACGGAAGGGGACATGGTGCCGGAAGACGAAGAGGGCGCTGATGATCCCCGGGAAGCCGTGCGCGACTGACGGCTCGAAGCCGTTTCCCGATCACTCGTTGATGGACGGCGCATGACCGCGACGGCCACGCTTCCTTCCGCACGCCGTTTGCGCATCGATGGCTGGGCGCTGCTGGCCTGCGCCGTCGCGATCCCTGTCACGCTGCCCGTGCTGGTCGTGCTGAGCCATGTCTTTGCGCCTTTCGGCGAGGTTTGGGAACACCTGGCCTCGACCGTTCTGCCGCGCTATGTCGCGAACACGGTCTGGCTGATGCTGGGCGTCGGGGTCGGCGTGCTGACGATTGGCGTCTCGACGGCTTGGCTCGTCACCATGTGCCGCTTTCCCGGCCGCCGATTCTTCGAGTGGGCGCTTCTCTTGCCGATCGCCATGCCGGCCTACGTCATCGCCTATACCTACACCGGTCTTCTCGACGTGCCGGGACCGGTGCAGACATGGCTGCGCGCGACGTTCCACCTGACGCATCAGGATTACTGGTTTCCGCCGATCCGCTCGCTGGGCGGTGCGATCGCCATGCTCACGCTCGTGCTCTATCCCTACGTCTATCTTCTCGCGCGCGCAGCCTTCCTCAACCAGTCCGTCGCCGCGCTGGAGGTCAGCCGCACGCTGGGACGGGGGGCATGGCACAGTTTCCTGCATGTCGCCCTGCCCCTCGCGCGACCGGGCATCGCGGCCGGGTTGGCGCTGGTGCTGATGGAAGTGCTCAACGATTTCGGCACGGTGCAATTTTTCGCGGTCGACACGTTCTCGACCGGCATCTATCGCACCTGGTTGGCGCTCGGCTCACCGACCGCGGCAGCGCAACTGTCGGCCATCCTGATGCTGTTCATCTTCGCCGTGCTGGCGCTGGAACGCTGGTCGCGCGGCACGGCGCGTTTCCATCACGGCCCGACGCGATACCAACGCCTGCCCAGCTATCCGCTTACAGGCGCGCGCCGCGCAGGCGCGGTTTTGGCCTGCGCGCTGCCGCCCGCGATCGGTTTCGGTATTCCCGTCAGTGCTTTGCTGAAGTGGACCGTCGAAGGTCCCAGCGGCTTCGCGGATGCGCGCTTCCTGCGCTTCGCCGGCAATAGCCTGGTGCTGGCGACCGTCGCGGCCGCGTTGGTGGTCGCGCTGGCGCTGGCCGTGGCCTATGGGCTGCGCCTCCGGCCGAGCCGTTTCGGCGTCTTCGCCGCGCGGCTGGCCAGCACGGGCTATGCCGTACCGGGATCGGTGGTGGCGGTCGGCGTCCTGCTGCCGTTCGGCTGGTTCGACAACGCGCTCGATGCCTGGACGCGGGCCAATCTCGGTGTCTCAACCGGCCTCTTGCTCAGCGGCACGATCGCGGCCGTGATCTTCGCCTATCTGGTGCGCTTCTTCGCCGTGGCCTTCAACAGCGTGGAAGCCGGTTTCGCCAAGGTGACAGGCAACATGGAGGCCGCCGCGCGCATGTTAGGGCGCGGGCCTTTGTCCACGCTCGCGCGCGTGCATCTGCCCCTGATCTGGAGCAGCGTGCTGACCGCCTCCATGCTGGTGTTCGTCGACGTGATGAAGGAGTTGCCGGCCACGCTGATGATCCGCCCGTTCAATTTCGACACGTTGGCGATCCGCGTCTATGAATTGGTCGGTGACGAGCAGCTTCGCGCGGCATCGGCGCCCGCGCTGATGATCGTCTTGGTCGGGCTCATGCCCGTCATCGTACTGTCCCGCGGCATCGCGCGGTCGAGGCCCGGCCATGACGTCTAAACCCGCGCTGTCTTTCGAGCATGTCAGCCACACCTACGACCGCGTGCGGGCGGTGGAAGACGTCTCCTTCGCCATCGACGCGGGCGAGGTCTTGTGCCTTGTCGGGCCATCGGGTTGCGGCAAGTCCACGTTGCTGCGATTGGCCGCAGGGCTGGAGACACTCCAGCAAGGTCACGTGCATATCGCGGGCGAATTGGCCGCATGCGGGGGCGGGGGCGCCAACGTGCCGCCAGAGTTGCGCGGCATCGGCATGGTGTTCCAGGATTTCGCCCTGTTCCCGCATCTGTCCGTGGCCGCAAACGTGGCGTTCGGCCTGCACACATTGGCGCCATCCGCACGCCACACGCGCGTCCTTGAGACGCTGGCGAAGTTCCACGTCGACGATCTGGCCGGCGCCTATCCGCATATGCTCTCGGGCGGTCAACAGCAGCGCGTGGCGCTGGCCCGCGCACTGGCGCCGAAACCGCGCGTGATGCTGCTCGACGAGCCGTTCTCTGGTCTCGATTCGCGCCTCAAGGACCATATCCGCGACGAAACGCTGCACGTACTGAAGGAAAGCGGCGCGGCGACATTGTTGGTCACCCACGATCCGGAAGAGGCCATGTTCATGGCCGACCGGATTGCGCTGATGCGCGACGGGCATGTGGAGCAGATCGGCCGACCGGTGGAGCTCTACTTCCATCCGGTCAGTTCCTTCGCGACGACCTTCTTCTCGGACGTCAATCGCCTGACCGGGACGGTCACGGGCGGCCGCGTCATGACACCGTTCGGCATGCTCGATGCGGGACGGTTCCCAGAGGGTACCGCGGTCGAGATTCTGATCCGCCCCGAGGCACTCCATCTGGCCTGGGCGCCTGATGCGCAGCCCGGTAAGGCAAAGGCACAGGTCACGGCCGCCCGGCTGCTCGGTCGCAGCACGCTCCTTCATCTCAACATGGACGGAGGCGGGGGCAGGGCATTGCACCTGCATAGCCGCGTGCCCAAACACGTGGCCTTCGCCGAGGGCGACGCCGTGGAAGTGTCCCTCGATATCAGCCAAGCCTTTGTATTTCCTGCCTCGACAACCTAAATTCAGGAGGAGGCGCTCGTTGCCCCCCATGGTGTCTTCTGCCATGATCCGGCCGCGCGGCGCGTTTCTTCTGCAGTTTTAGTGGAGTACCTCGCATGGGGTTCAACAGCATCTGGCATTGGCTCATCGTCCTGGCCATCGTGCTCATCCTGTTCGGCGGCGGCGGCAAGCTCTCGAAGATGATGGGCGACCTCGGCAAAGGCATTAAGAACTTCAAGAAGGGCGTGAGCACCGACGAAGGCCAGTCCTCCGACGCGACCGCAGCGCCGCAGCAGCCGTCCATCAGCGCGAACGCCAGCTCCACCGAGCAGCCGGTCCGCAAGGACGACGCGGTCAAGACCTGAGCGAACGGCCGCGACCGCGCTGGCGCGGCGCGGCGCGATAGGCCGCCATGCTCGACATCGCCTGGTCCGAATTGCTGGTCATCGGGGTGATCGCCCTGATCGTCCTCGGCCCCAAGGACTTGCCCAAGGCCCTCAAGCTGTTCACCTACTGGACGCGCAAGGCGCGCGGCATGGTGCGCGATTTCCAGGGCCATGTGGACGAGATGGTGCGCCAAGCGGAACTGGACGAAGTGAAACGCGAACTGGAGAAGGCCACCAATCCAGACCTGGTCGCGCGCACGATCGATCCTTCCGGCACGGTCGAGAACGCCCTCAAGGTCGAAGCCCCTCCGGCACCTGCCGCGCTGCCGCCCGCCGCGGCGCCCGCGACTGAAACCACCGCAACCTCCGCGACGCCGCAAGGCGAAACGCCAGCACGCACCTGACGAGGCGGACGGGGCAATGTCGGAAACCAAGGACGGGAACGAAGAAGAAAAGCGGATGCCCTTGATGGCGCATCTGATGGAGCTGCGCACGCGGCTCATCTATTCCGCCATCGCCTTCATCATCGCTTTCCTGATCAGCTACCACTTCGCCGAGCCCATCTTCAAATTCCTGGTCGCGCCGCTGAGCGAACGCATCGAAGCGTCGGGCGGAAGCCACCGGATGATCTATACCGCCCTGACGGAAGCCTTCTTCACCTACGTGAAGGTGGCCTTCTTCATGGCCGCCTTCGTCTCGTTCCCTGTCGTGGCCACGCAAATTTGGATGTTCGTGGCGCCCGGTCTGTACAAGAACGAGCGCGCCGCATTTTTCCCCTACCTGTTCGCGACGCCGATCTTGTTCCTGATGGGTGCTGCGCTGGTCTATTATCTCGTGCTGCCCGTCGCCTGGGACTTCTTCCTGAGCTTCCAGTCCAAGGGTGACGCGAACTCGCTGGCCATCCAGCTCGAGCCCAAGGTGAACGAATATCTGAGCCTGACCATGCGGCTCATCTTCGCCTTCGGAATCGCCTTTCAGCTTCCCGTTATCCTGACCCTGCTCGGCCGAGTGGGCATCGCCAGCGCCGCGGGCCTCCGCAAACAGCGGCGCTACGCGATCGTGCTGGCCTTCGTGGCCGCCGCGATCCTGACGCCGCCCGACGTGATCTCCCAAACCACGCTGGCTGTTCCGATCATCATCCTCTACGAGATTTCAATCCTCCTGGTCCGCATGATCGAGCGCAAACGCGCGGACGAGGAAGCGGAGGAAGAGGCGGAGGAGAAGGAGGGAACGACCTCCACCACCCAAGCCAAATCCCAGCCCGACGATGAGGCCGAGGAAACCGACTTCAACATGGCGCGCTAAAGCGCGTCGTGGACGGCGCGCCGGAAGGCCCGTATAAGATCGCGCCTATCGGCCTAAGACCATGGGCGAGCGAACCACCGAAACGCCATGCACGACATCCGATGGATTCGCGAGCACCCGCAGGACTTCGACGCGGGCCTGAAGGCGAGGGGGCTTGAGCCCCAATCCGATGCCATCCTGGCGATCGACAAGGCGCTGCGCGGCGCTCAGACCAATTTCCAGACCGCACAGGCCCGCCGCAACGAAGTCTCCAAGCAGATCGGCCAACTGAAACGCCAAGGTCAGGATGCTTCGGCGCTAATGGCCGAGGTCGAGACCCTTAAGGCCGCCATCGCGGCGGCGGAAGAGGACGAAAAGGCCAAAGCCGCCGAACTGGAACAGATTTTGGCCGACATCCCGAATATTCCCGCTAAGGACGTTCCCCAAGGCACGAACGAAAAGGGCAACAAGGAGGTTCGCCGCCACGGCGCGCCGCCGTCCTTCGCCTACAAGCCCAAAGAGCATTTCGAGCTGGGCGAGCGCATGGGCATGATGGACTTCGAGCGCGCGGCCAAGCTGTCCGGCTCGCGCTTCGTCGTCCTATCAGGCGGCTTGGCGCGGTTGGAACGCGCGCTTGCCAGCTTCATGCTCGACGTCCACACGCGCGAGTTCGGCTATGTCGAAACCAGCCCCCCGATGTTGGTGCGCGATGCGGCCCTGTTTGGCACGGGTCAATTGCCAAAGTTCGCAGACGATCAATTCCCAACCAAGACCGGCCATTGGTTGATTCCGACCGCCGAAGTGCCGCTGACCAATCTGGTCGCGGACGAGATTCTCGATGAGGCGACGCTACCGCGTCGCTGCACAGCCTGGACCGGTTGCTTCCGCGCGGAAGCTGGCGCCGCGGGCAAGGACACGCGCGGCATGTTGCGCCAGCACCAGTTCTACAAAGTGGAACTGGTTTCCATTTCCCATCCCGAGCGCTCCGACGAGGAACTGGAGCGGATGACGGCGTGCGCCGAAGAAATCCTCAAGCGGCTCGGCCTGCATTACCGCGTCATGCTGTTGTGCACGGGCGATATGGGTTTCTCCGCGCGCAAGACCTACGACCTGGAGGTTTGGCTGCCGGGGCAGGATACGTTCCGCGAGATTTCGAGCTGCTCCAACTGCGGCGACTTCCAGGCGCGCCGCATGAAAGCGCGCTTCCGCAGCCAGGGCGAAAAGGGAACCCGCTTCGTCCACACACTCAACGGTTCAGGCCTGGCGGTCGGCCGCGCCCTGATCGCCGTGATGGAGAATTACCAGCAGCCGGACGGATCAATCGCCGTGCCTGAGGCGTTGCGTTCCTATATGGGTGGAATCGACCGGATAGGAGCGTGACGATGGAACTCGAGCAGACGCGCATTCTGATCGCTAACGATGACGGCATTCATGCCAGCGGCATCGGAGTCCTCGAGCGCATCGCCAAAACCCTGACCGACGATGTTTGGGTGGTGGCGCCAGAGAACGAGCAGAGCGGTGCGGCCCATTCGCTGACCATCGCGCGCCCGTTGCGCATCCGCCGGCGCGACGAGCGGCATTTCTCCGTCGACGGCACGCCGACCGACGCGGTCCTGCTGGCCGTTAACCAGGTGATGAAGGACCGCAAGCCAGACTTGGTCCTGTCGGGCGTCAACCGTGGCGGCAATCTGGGCGAGGACGTGACCTATTCCGGCACCGTGGCGGCCGCGATGGAAGGAACGTTGCTGGGCATCCGCTCGATCGCCTTGTCGCAGATGCCTGACCCGGACGGGCCGACCAAATGGAAGACAGCGGAGCATTTCGCGCCGGGTATCATCAGGCGGCTTTGGTCCGGCACCTGGCCGCCCAGCGTTCTGATCAACGTCAATTTTCCCGATCTGCCGGTGGAGCAGGTCAAGGGCGTGCGCGTGGGACGCCAGGGCCGCCGCAAGATCGGCGCCGCGCTGTTGGAGCGCCTCGATCCGCGCGGGCGCCCTTACTATTGGATCGACAGTGCGCGGGCCGAAGAACCGACGCGGGAAGGGACCGACCTCGCGGCCATCAACCAAGGCATCATTTCCGTCACGCCGCTTTACATGGACTTCACCTACGAGCCCATGATCTCGCCGCTCAAAGAACTGTTCCCATGACACTCGACGCGCGCATGATCCGGCTGCTTCTCGAGCTGCGGCGCGAAGGCATGACGGACGCGCGCTTGCTGGGCGCCATGGAGAAGGTGCCGCGCGATCTGTTCGTACCGGCCGCTTTCGCCGACCAAGCCTTCGCCAACATGGCGCTGCCCATCGGCTACGGCCAGACGGTCAGCCAGCCGTTAACCGTCGCTCAGATGACTCTGGCGCTGCAGCCAGGCGCACGCATGAAGGTGCTGGAGATCGGCACCGGCTCGGGCTACCAGGCCGCCGTCCTGTCCCATCTCTGCCGCCGCGTCTATTCCATCGAGCGTCACGCCGATCTTCTGAAGGAAGCCGAAGGCCGCTTCAAGGCGCTGGGCATCCACAACATCACGACGTTGAAGGGCGACGGTAGCAAAGGCTGGCCGCAGCAGGCGCCATTCGAGCGTATCCTGGTGACCGCCGCGGCCGAGACCATGCCCGACGCGTTGGCCGACCAATTGGCCGTCGGCGGCTGCATGGTCCTGCCGCTGGGCCCGCAAGGCCAGGACCAGACATTGCTGCGCGTGCGCCGCACCGAGAGCGGCTTCGAGACCGAAAACCTGGGCCTGACGCGCTTCGTGCCGCTGGTCGAAGGGGCGGTCGAGGCGGCGCAGAACCGGGTCGCGGCACGCCGCGCGCCTTGATTTCGTCGCAATGTCGCGCGATATGCGGCCCATGGCCTTGATCGCGACTCCCGTCCGTCACTCCGCTGCCGGCAGCCTCGCGGCCTTGCTGGTGCTGTCGGCTTGCGCCGGTCCTGGCCCCGTCACGGCGCCCACGACCGGCGCCTACAGCACGCCGCTGCCTTCGGCTTCGATGGCACAGCCTGCAGGGCCCGGCGAATATGTGGCCGCCCCCGGCGACACCGTCTACACGGTGGCCCAGCGGAATGGCGTGGGCGTCCGGGCCTTGATCGACGAAAACAAGCTGCAGCCGCCTTACGCGCTGCAACCGGGCCAGCATCTTCGCATCCCGGCGCAGCGTGAGCACGTCGTGCAAGCGGGCGAGACGGTCTATGCCATCGCGCGGCGTTATCAGGTTCCGATGGCCGAATTGGTCCGCATCAACAACATCCCGCAACCCTACGCGATCCGCGTGGGGCAGAAATTGCGTCTGCCCGATCCCGTAGGCGAGATCGAGACCGCCTCGGCACCAACCGCGGTGCCCCAACCATCCCAGCCGTCAGTTGCTCAATCGGCGATTCAGGTGACCGAACTGCCGCCGCCCACGGGCGGATCAAAGCCAGGCACGCCTTACACGGCGCCTGGAGCAACCGCGCCAGTCGCGCCCACGGCGACTCAACTCGCGGCCCCTCCGACCATCGCGAAGCCCGCTAATGCGCCGCGAGCCGGGGCGCCGACGCCTTTGACGCCCGCCGCGTCTTCCGCGCCGATTGCGGTCGGCCAGACGCCACCGCCGGGCGTCATTCCCTCGAGCCCACCGCCGGCACCGGTTGCGCCGCCGCCCATCACGCCCGCACCGGCCGCGCCAGCGCCAACCGAAAGCGCGGCCTTGATCGCCCCGCCAGCCCCCGCTGCGCCCGTGACGCAAGGCTTTATCTGGCCGGTAAAGGGCGAGCTGATCTCGCGCTTCGGCGACAAGGCCACCGGCCTGCGCAACGACGGCATCAACATCGCCGCGCCTAAGGGGACGCCCGTGGTCGCGGCCGACAACGGCGTCGTGGCTTATTCGGGCAATGAGTTGAAGGGCTTCGGCAACCTGGTTCTGATCCGCCATCCCAACGGTTGGGTCACGGCATACGCGCATAACGAGACGCTGCTAGTCGCGCGCGGCGAGCATGTCGAGCGCGGCCAGGAGATCGCGCGCGTGGGCAGCACGGGCAACGTCACCTCGCCGCAACTTCATTTCGAGGTGCGCAAGGGCGGCGAGCGTATCGATCCGTTGAGCGTGATCGGCGCGGAGAGCGACCCGCGCAAGACCTAGAAGCGTCTAGCTCAGGCGCTTTCCCTGCCGGCCGGCCCAATCCTGGATGAACTGCCAGGCGACGCGGCCGGAACGCGCGCCGCGAGTGACGGACCATTCGTTAGCCGCGCGGTGCAGGTCGTCCGGGCTTCCGGCAAGCCCCAGAGAACCGGCATAGCCATCGACGATGGCGAAATACGTTTCCTGGTCGCAGGTGTGGAAGCCGAGCCAGAGGCCAAAGCGGTCCGATAGCGACACCTTCTCCTCGACGGCCTCGCCGGGGTTGATGGCCGTGGCGCGCTCGTTGTCGATCATGTCGCGCGGCATCATGTGGCGGCGGTTCGAGGTGGCATAGAAGATGACGTTGTCCGGCCGCCCCTCGATCCCGCCTTCCAGCACCGCCTTGAGCGACTTGTAGGCGGTATCGCCGCCGTCGAACGACAGATCGTCGCAGAACAGCACCACCCGCCGTTTGCCGTCCCGCAACAGGCCGAGGAGGGCGGGCAGGGAGACGATGTCCTCCCGGTGCACTTCCACGAGGGCCAAGGCGCCAGGCTGCCCCCGGTTGACCGCGCCATGGATGGCCTTGACCAGGGAGCTTTTACCCATGCCGCGCGAGCCCCACAGGAGGGCGTTGTTGGCGGGCAGGCCCTGGGCGAAACGCCGCGTGTTGTCGAGCAGGGTATCGCGTTGGGAATCGATCCCCTTGAGCTGGGACAGGTCGACGCGGTTGACCTTGGCCACGGCTTCCAGCCGTTCGCCGTCGGCATGCCAGACAAAGGCATCGGCCGAATCGAGCCGGGCGCTCGGCGGGCGGGCGGGGGCCAGCCGTTCGAGCGCCTCGGCGATGCGTCGGAACAATGCGCTCTGGTCGCTGTCGTTCATCGCGTTTCCTCGCGCCGCTGGCCCGGCCGGCCGCGGAAGGGGCGGACCCTAGAGCCGCTGTCGCAGTGCGTCAATCCGCGCTTCGGACGCGCTCCGGCGCGGGTTGCGCCGCCGCGCCCCGCCGCTATAGTGCGCCATCGGTTTTCCAGAACGGCGGGGAGTATCCATGTTCGTTTCGCCAGCTTTTGCCCAGACCGGAGCGCCCGGCGGCGGCGATTTCATCACCACGATGCTCCCGCTCGTGCTGATTTTCGTCGTCTTCTATTTCCTCCTGATTCGTCCCCAGCAGAAGCGGATGAAGGAGCATAAGGCGAAGATTGGCGCCATCCGCGCGGGCGATCGGGTGGTTACCGGCGGCGGCATCCTGGGCAAGGTGGTCAAGATCGACGGTGAAGAACTGGTCGTCGAGATCGCCGACAACGTGCGCGTGCGGGTCGTGCGCGGCACCGTCACCGACGTGGTCAGCAAGACCGAGCCGGCCGGCGGCGACAAGCCGGACGACAAGGGCGACGCCAAGCCCGAAGGCGGCCTGGGCCGCTTTCTCAAGAAGTAAGACGGCTTCCGGCGCCGCAAACCAACGATGGTTCAACTTCCCCGCTGGCAGGCGATTCTCGTCGTAGCGATCTGCGCGCTCGGCACGCTGCTGATGATTCCTACCTTCCTCAGCAAGGATACGCTTAATAGCCTGCCGGGCTGGTTCCCCAAGCATCAGATCACCCTCGGCCTGGACCTGCAGGGCGGTTCGCACCTCCTTCTCGAGGTCGACGTCAATGCGATCCTCGAAGAGGATCTGACCGCCATCCTCGATCAGGTGCGCACGTCGTTCCGGCAAGCGCAGATCGGCTACCGCAACCTGGGCGTGCGCAACAAGGCCGTCGAGTTCGACCTGGTGGACCCGGCGTCGGCGGAAGCGGCGCGGACAGCGCTGAAGGATCTACGGACGGGCAACGACATCCAGTCGGACGGCGCGCGCTTCACCATCCGCCCGACGGAAGTGAACATCCGCGATCGCCAGCGTGCCGCGGTCGAGCAGTCCATCGAAATCGTCCGTCGCCGCATCGACGAGACGGGCACCGCCGAGCCGCTGATCCAGATGCAGGGGCGTGACCGCATCGTCGTCCAGCTTCCGGGTGTGAACGATCCGGAACGCATCAAGCGCCTGCTCGGCAAGACGGCGAAGATGACCTTCCACTTGGTCGATCCAAATACGCCGCGCGTGCCGGCCGGCGCGCCCGCCCCGGCGGGCTCCATGGTCCTGGCTCCGGACAAAGCCGATGGCCCGGACGCCGGCTTCAATTACGTGGTCAAGAAAAGGGTCGAGGTCGCGGGCGACCGCTTGGTCGATGCCCAGCCTACCTTCCAGAACAACGAGGCCGTGGTCAGCTTCCGCTTCGATTCGGTCGGCGCCAAGAAATTCGCGGACATCACCCGGCAGCATGTGGGCGAACCGTTCGCCATCGTGCTGGACGACAAGGTGATCAGCGCGCCCGTCATCCGCGAGCCCATCCTGGGCGGCAGCGGTGTCATTTCCGGCAGCTTCACCCCCCAAAGCGCCAAGGATCTGGCCGTCCTCCTGCGCGCCGGCGCCTTGCCCGCGCCGCTGGTGGTGTTGGAAGAGCGGGTGGTCGGACCCAGTCTCGGCGTTGATTCAATCAAAGGCGGGCTTCTCGCCGGCTACGTGGCGACGGCGCTCATCTGCGCCTTCATGATCGGCACCTATGGCCTCTTGGGCACGTTCGCCTGCATCGCCATGGTCTTCAACATCGTGCTGATCGGCTCAGCGCTGGCGCTCATGGGCTCGGCCCTGACCCTGCCCGGCATCGCGGGCATCATCCTGACCATGGGCATGTCGGTCGACGCCAACGTGCTGATCTACGAACGCATCCGCGAGGAGGTGCGAAACGGGCGATCTCCGGTGTCGGCGATCGACGCCGGATTCAAGCGCGCCTTCGGCACCATCGTCGATTCGCACCTGACCACGCTGTTCCCGTCCATGCTCATGTTCGGGTTCGGGTCTGGACCGATCCGTGGCTTCGCCATCACGATCTCGATCGGCGTCATCGTCTCGCTCTATACCGCGATCATGGTCACCCGGCTTCTCGTGGTGCAGTGGCTAAGGCGCTCCCGCCCCAAGGCGCTGGTGCTCTGAGGACCATGCCATGAAACGCCTGCGCCTGGTCCCGGATGGCACGAACATCAACTTCATGGGCTTGCGGTTCATCTGCTTCGCCTTCGGAGCGATCGTCATCCTGGGTTCGTTCGTCCTGTTCGCGACCAAGGGCCTGAGCTACGGGATCGACTTCCGCGGCGGCACGCTGGTGGAATTGCGCATGCCGTCGCCGCCCGATTTTGGCGAGCTGCGCGCCAAGGTGGGAGGTCTGGGGCTGGGCGAGGTCACACTGCAGGGCTTCGGCGAGCCCACGGATGTCCTTGTGCGCATCCAAGCCCAGGAAGACGGCGAGAAGGGCAACCAGCGCGCGATTGCTACCCTGCGCGAGGCCATGGGGCCAAACGTCGATTTCCGGCGCGTGGAATCTGTCGGGCCGACGGTGGGAGAGGAGCTACGGATGGCGGGCCTCTGGGCGGTCCTCGCCGCCGTCGCCGCCATCCTGATCTACGTCACGATGCGCTTCGAATGGCAATTCGGGCTCGGCGCGGTCATTGGGCTCGTGCACGACGTGATCTTCATCGTCGGCATCTTCTCCCTATTCGGGCTCGACTTCGACCTCACTACCTTGGCCGCGATCCTCACGATGGGCGGCTATTCGATCAACGACAAGGTCGTGGTGTACGACCGTATCCGCGAGAACCTCCGCAAGTTCCGGAAAATGGAACTGCCGGAGCTGATCAACAAAAGCATCAACGATACGCTGTCCCGCACCACGATGACCGCAGTCACGGTCATCCTGTCCATCGCGGCCATGCTCATCTTCGGCGGCCCGGTCATCCGGACGTTCAACCTGGCCATGATGGTAGGCGTGGTGATCGGCACCTATTCGTCGATCTTCGTCTCCGCGCCGGTCCTGCTCTACCTGGGCCTCAAGCGCAGGCCCGACGCCGCCAAGGAAGAGGCCAAACCGGCCCGATCCTGAGATGCCAGCCGAGCCGCAAGCGCCCGCGTTGCCCGACCGTCAGGTCATTCAAGGCTACGGCGATGGGCGCTTTCGCATCAGCGGCGCGGTCCATGCGGGCCCGGTGATCGTCACGATCCACAAAGTCTTCGCGTGGGACGTGCCGAATCTGTCCGCGCTCACGCTCGAATCGCTCGCGCCGGCACGAGGGGCAGAGGTGGACATCCTGTTGCTGGGTTGCGGCGCCACCGCTTCCATGGTGCCCGCTTCGCTCCGGGAGGCCCTGCGGAAGGAAGGCATCGCCCTCGACGCCATGGGCACGGGCGCGGCCTGTCGCACCTTCAACGTCCTGTCCGCCGAAGCGCGCCGCGTGGCGGCGGCGCTGATGCCAGTGTTCTGACGGCAAAAAAGAACGGGGCCCGCGAGGGGCCCCGTTCCGTCGACGATACGGTGGTTCGGTTCAAAACAGATTCTGGGCCGAGACCATCGCGTAGAGCATCGGGATCGAAAGCATCGTGTTCGTCCGAGAGAACAGCATCGCGGTACGTGCCGCCGCCTTTTTCTCGTCGGCCGAAGCCTCGACGATGCCGAGAGCCTTCTTCTGGTTCGGCCAGATCAGGAACCAGACGTTGAAGGCCATGATGCCGCCCAGCCACATGCCGATGCCGATGGCCGTCGCACGGCCGCCGAACTCGCCATTGAGGCCGATCACGACCGCGCTGCCGAGATAGCCGTTGAGATAAGCCAGGATGAGGCCCGTCACGAGCGTCGACAAAGCCGCCCAACGGAACCAGAACAAGGCCGCCGGAGCGATGACCTTGCCGATCGCCGGCTTCTGCTCGTCCGGGATCTTCGGCATGCTCGGAATCTGGACGAAGTTGAAGTACCAGAGCAGGCCGATCCACATCACGCCGCTGAGCACGTGCAGCCAGCGGAAGAGGAACGTCCACCAAACATAGTCCAACGTGATCAGCGCGGTCTGCTGCGAGGCAGCCGAGACCACGATGATGATCGCCACGAGCAGGACGAAACCGGCCGTGACGGTCTTACCCAAGCTTTGAAGGATGCTTGCCATTTTTCTCCCCACCTCAAGTTCGTTCCGCGACACCCCGAGGAACGTAACTTGTTGTCCTACCTTTAATTTGCCATATCCCGGGTGCTAGTCCAAGAAAGAAGGACGCAACCCAATTCCGTCGATGTCTCCCAGCTATTGCGCCGAACAAGTCCGCCTTCACGACCGCGACCGCTACCTGACGGCGCTGTTCGCGCCCGATTCGCGGCGCGATGCGCTGTTCGCCCTTTATGCGTTCAACTTGGAGATATCCCGCGTCCGCGAGGCGATCAGCGAGCGGCTAATCGGTGAGATGCGCCTGCAGTGGTGGCGCGACGCGATAGACGCCATCTATGGCGGGACCAAACCGCCCGCCCATCCGGTGGCCGAGTCCTTGGCGACCGCGATCGGCCGGCACAAACTGGACCGTGTGCTTTTCAACCGACTGATCGACGCGCGCGGATACGATCTGGACGACGAACCGCCCGCCGATCTGCCGGCCTTGCTCGGTTATGCCCGGGATACATCGGCTTCCGTCGTGCAATTGGCGCTCGGCGTTCTGGAGGTTTCGGACGACGACGCCCTCGCGGCCGCCGACGACGTGGGAATCGCCTACGCTCTCGCCGGATTGCTGCGTGCGGTGCCGTTCCATGCCAGCCAGAAACGCCTGTATTTGCCGCGCACGCTCTACGAAGCAGCGGGCCTGGACATGGGTAGGCTGTTCGAGCAGAAGCCCGGCCCCGTCTTGCCTGAAATAGTGCAACCCATCGCCGCGAAAGCACGAGCCCATCTGACCCAGGCGAGAAAGCGTGCGGTGCCGCGGGCCGCTTTGGCAGGGTTGCTACCTGCCGTCGTGGCGGACGCCGCGCTCGACCGGCTGGAGCGGGCGGGATTCGACCCGTTCGCCCCCCGCGTGGCGCGCGGAGGCGTTAGCCTGCCGTTAGCGTTGGCGTGGTGCGTGTGGCGCGGCCGGTTCTAAGCTATTCGGCCGCCCGGCGGCGCCCGAGCCAGGTGTCTAGGTGGGCCAGCGCGCGTTGCGCTACGACACGCTTGCGCTCCCGCCCGCGTTCGTTGGTCGCGACAGGCGGGAACAGGCCAAAATTGACGTTCATCGGCTGGAAGGCGTCGCCGTTACAGTGTCCGCCGGTGATATGGGCGAGCAGGGCGCCCAACGCCGTCGTGGCGGGCGGTGGCGTCAACGCCGCCCCGGCACTTTCGGCTGCCGCGAATCGGCCGGCCAACAAGCCCATGGCGGCGCTTTCGACATAGCCTTCCACGCCCGTGATCTGGCCCGCGAAGCGCAAGCGCGGCTCGGCCTTGAGTCGCAACGTCGCGTCAAGCAGGCGCGGACTGTCGATGAAGGTGTTGCGGTGAATGCCGCCCAACCGCGCGAACTCCGCGCGCTCCAGCCCCGGGATCGTGCGGAAGATGCGCGTCTGCTCGCCATGCTTCAGCTTGGTCTGAAAGCCCACGATGTTGTAGAGCGTGCCCAGCGCGTTATCCTGGCGGAGCTGGACCACCGCGTGGGGTCTCTTACCCGTGCGCGGATCGCGTAGGCCCACGGGCTTCATCGGTCCATAGCGCAGCGTGTCGAGGCCGCGCTCGGCCATCACTTCGATGGGCAGGCAACCGTCGAAATAGGGCGTGTCGGCTTCCCACTCCTTGAAGGACGTCTTCTCGCCCGCGACGAGCGCGGCCACGAAGGCTTCGTATTGTTCGCGATCGAGCGGGCAATTGACGTAATCGGAACCGCCGCCGCCGGGGCCGACCTTGTCATAGCGCGACTGCATCCACGCCACCGACATATCGATCGATTCTCGGTGAACGATGGGCGCGATCGCGTCGAAGAACGCCAATGCGTCGGCGCCCGTCAGCGCGCGGATCGCCTCGGCCAGTCCAGGCGAGGTGAGGGGACCGGTCGCAACGATGACCCGGCCCCAGTCGGCGGGCGGCAGGCCGGATACTTCCGCGCGGCGGATTTCCACCAGCCTTTCCGCCGCCAGCGCTTCCTGCACGCTCTGCGCGAACGCCACCCGGTCGACGGCGAGCGCTCCGCCGGCAGGAACCTTATTGCGATCGGCCGCGGTCATGATCAGGGAGCCGCAGCGGCGCATCTCCTCATGCAGCAGGCCGACCGCGTTGTAATCCGGATCATCGGAACGGAAGGAGTTGGAGCAGACCAGTTCCGCCAGCGTATCGGTCTCATGGGCCGCCGTGCGGCGCGCGGGGCGCATCTCGTGCAGCACCGTCGGCACGCCGGCTTGCGCGAGCTGCCAGGCGGCTTCGCAGCCAGCCAGGCCGCCACCAATGACATGGACCGTCATGCCGCCGCCTTTTCCTTGGCCAATCTACGCCCGCCGCGAATGCCGATGACAAAGCACCGCACGACATAGAGGCAAAGGAGGATCTGCACCAACGTGCCGCCGCCGGTCTCGCGCGGCAAGACGATACTGTCGATCACGAAGACTACGAGGCACAGCAGCGTGAGTTGCCACTTCTCGAAGCCCTTGAAATAGATGAAGCCGTAGAAGGCGTAGGCCGCCAACATAACGGGCGTCACCAGAACCGAATAATCCTCGATGATCATGTCCTCGGTGTTACCGGGGAACAGCACGAAGACCACGCGGATCAGGATCGCGTAGAAGGCCGCGCTCTGGCCGTATTGAACGGCGCGCTCGGCGTCTTCGCGCGTCTTGATCTCGTGCCAAAGCCAACGCGCTGCCGCCAGCTCGCGCTTGTGGTAGCCGTCCCATATGCGCCTGCCCAATCCGGGCCGGCCGTTCGTGCGGTCGTCGTTCTCCATGCGTGGCAGAGATACAAGCGCGAGGGGCCGCTGACAACGATTCCCGCGAATCCCGTTGACCGGGGTTCGCAGCAGTGAAATTCTTTCCCGATCGATGGTCGGCAATACCGCCGCGCGGGCCCGGAGGGGTTGTGGCTGGCGATCGTCGGTGACGGACCACATCCGGGCTATGCGCGTCGCGGCACGAAAGGGGTCAGCGATGCGTTTGCGACATGCCATTCTTTCCGCCTTAGCCTTCCTGCTTTTGCCCTGCGCCGCCGCTCAGGCCGCGCCGCAGATCCTGGCGCTTCTGGCGACGGATTCGCCGGTTCCCCTCGATTGCCGCGATGGCCAATGTACGGCCATGCTGACGGCGATTTGCCTGCAGAAGGATCGGGTGCCACCGGCGCCCGAAACCGCCTATGAGCCGATCGGTATCGCGCAAAACCTCAAATTGGTCGTAACCGGCACCGATGGCCGCACCCGGGAAGTGGCCGGCAAGAGCGAAATGACCATCGTCAGCCAGCGCAATTTCCTCAGCGTGCGCGTGACCGTGCCGCAGGACAGCATGACGCGGTTGGATGCCACCGCTCTGGCCGTGTCTGTTGGCCAGGGTGTGTCCCTGCTAGCCGCGCCCATCCCAAACGATCCCAACCCTCAGACGGAAAAAGAGATCGCACACACCATCGACACGCTGCGGAACGAAGCCTCCTGGCTTGACGATCCGAACGATGCCTATTCCAGCCAGGCGCGGATTGCGAACCGGGTGCTTTCGATGCTGCCCATGCATGGAACGGTGGAAAGTGCCGAGGCGCGCCGAGCCTTCGATCAGGTCGCCCGCGCCAACGAAGGCAAGCCGGGCATGAAGGAGTTCGGTGAGCTCTACAAGAAATGCGAGGACACGCGCGGCTGGTCCATTTACGGGCGCAACGTACGCGAATGCGTCGAAGCCTGGCACGACAGCCTAATGATGGAGCGCAACGTCGAATATTGGGAGCGCACCGGCGCGGGAAGCTAGGCGAGGCGGTCAGGCCCGCTTCTTCGCACGCTGCCCTTTGCGGACGTTGAGCATCGGGGCCAGATACTGACCCGTGAAGCTCTCTGCGGTCGCGGCCACCTCCTCGGGCGTGCCCGCGGCCACGATGCGGCCGCCCTTATCGCCGCCCTCGGGGCCCAGATCGACAATCCAATCGGCCGTCTTGATGACCTCCAGATTGTGCTCGATGACCAGGACGGTATTGCCCTGGTCCACCAAGGCATGGAGCACGTCCAGCAGCTTCTTGACGTCCTCGAAATGGAGGCCCGTGGTCGGCTCGTCCAGGATGTAGAGCGTCTTGCCCGTGGCGCGGCGCGATAGTTCCTTGGCCAGCTTCACGCGCTGGGCCTCGCCGCCCGATAGGGTAGTGGCCGGCTGGCCGACATGGATGTAGTTCAAGCCGACCCGTTCCAGCGTCTCCAACTTGTTTCGGATCGCGGGCACCGCCTTGAAGAACTCGCTGGCCTCCTCAGCCGTCATGTCCAAGACGTCGGCGATCGACTTGCCGCGGAACAGAATTTCCAACGTCTCGCGGTTGTAGCGCTTACCCTTGCACACATCGCATTGGACGTAGACGTCGGGCAGGAAGTGCATTTCGATCTTGATGACACCGTCGCCCTCGCACGCCTCGCAGCGCCCGCCCTTGACGTTAAATGAGAAGCGGCCCGGCTTATAGCCGCGCGCCTTGGCCTCTGGCAGTTCCGCGAACCAGTCCCGGATAGGTGAAAAGGCGCCCGTGTAGGTAGCCGGATTGGATCGCGGTGTGCGTCCGATGGGCGACTGGTCGATATCCACGATCTTGTCGATATGCTCGACGCCCGAGATCGCATCATGCTCGCCCGCCAGCTCGCGCGCGCCGTAGAGACGGCGCGAGATCGCCTTGTAGAGCGTGTCGATAATGAGAGTCGACTTGCCGCTACCTGAAACACCAGTGACGCAGGTGAGGGTGCCCAGCGGTACTTCCGCGCTGACGTTGCGCAGGTTGTTGCCGCGCGCGCCCTTCACGCGGATGGCCTGGCCCGGGTGGCCTTGGCGCCGCAATTTGGGCACCTCGATCTGCCGGAACCCCGTCAAGTACTGCGCGGTTAGGCTCTCGGCCGAACGCATGACCTCCTCAGGCGTGCCGTGCGCCACGACATGGCCGCCGTGGATGCCGGCGCCGGGTCCCATGTCGACCAGGTAGTCGGCATAGCGGATGGCTTCCTCGTCATGCTCGACGACGATGACCGTGTTGCCGAGCTGTTGCAGTCGACGCAGCGTGGCCAACAGGCGGGTGTTGTCGCGCTGATGCAGACCGATCGAGGGTTCGTCCAGCACATAAAGCACGCCGGTCAGGCCCGAGCCGATCTGGGAGGCCAGCCGGATGCGCTGGCTTTCGCCACCGGACAGTGTGCCGCTGGCGCGCGCGAGTGTCAGATAATCCAAACCGACATTGACCAGGAAACCCAGGCGCGCGCGGATTTCCCGTAAGATCTTGTCCGCGATCTCGTGCTGCTGCTTGGTCAAATGCTTGTCTATGCCGGCGAACCACGTCTCCGCCTGGGCGATCGACATCTCAGCCAGTTCGCTGATGTTCAGCTTGTTGATCTTGACCGACAGGGCCTCGGGCTTCAGGCGCTGGCCTTTGCAGGCATCGCATGGCCGCGACGTCTGATACCGGCCTAGCTCTTCCCGGATCCACGAACTGTCCGTCTCGCGCCAGCGCCGGTCCAGATTGGGGATGACACCTTCGAACGGCTTCTTGGTCTCGTAGGTGCGCATGCCGTCGTTGTAGCGCATGGTCACGGGCTGATCGCCCGAACCATAGAGCACGATCTTCCGGGCCTTCTCGTCCAGGTCGCGGAACGGCACCGTCATTGAGAATTTGAACTGCTTGGCCAGGGATTCCAGCGTCTGGTCGTAATACTGCGAAGGCGAGTTCGCCCACGGTGCGATGGCGCCATCCTTGAGCGACAAGGTGTCGCGCGGCACAACGAGGTCCGCATCAAAGTAAAGTTGCACGCCCAACCCGTCGCAGACCGGGCAGGCACCGTGCGGGTTGTTGAACGAGAAGAGGCGCGGCTCGATCTCTTCGATCGTGAAGCCCGAGACGGGGCAGGCGAAGCGGGCCGAGAAAACTGTCTGGGCGCCCGAATCCGCGTTCTCGACATAGACGATGCCGTCGGCCAGCTTCAGCGCCGTCTCAAGCGAATCCGCTAGGCGGTTGCCCAAATCATCGCGCACGACGATGCGGTCGACGACGACCTCGATATCGTGCTTGAGCTTCTTGTTGAGGGCGGGCGCGGCGGAGATCTCGTAGATCTTGCCGTTCACCTTGACGCGCTGGAAACCGCGCTTCTGGAGGTCCTGCAGCTCCTTGCGGTATTCGCCCTTGCGGCCGCGCACGATGGGCGCCAGCAGATAGAGGCGCGTGCCCGCGCCCATGGCCATGATTCGGTCGACCATCTGGGACACGGTCTGCTTCTCGATCGGAAGCCCCGTGGCGGGCGAGTAGGGGACGCCCACGCGGGCGTAGAGCAAGCGCAGATAGTCGTAGATCTCGGTGACCGTGCCGACCGTCGAGCGGGGATTCTTGGAGGTCGTCTTCTGCTCGATGGAGATGGCCGGCGAAAGCCCCTCGATGGAATCCACGTCCGGCTTGGGCATCAGTTCCAGGAACTGGCGCGCATAAGCCGACAGGCTTTCGACATAGCGCCGCTGCCCCTCGGCATAGATCGTGTCGAAGGCGAGGGATGATTTACCCGAGCCGGATAGCCCGGTCAGGACCACGAGGGAATCTCGAGGCAGATCCAGATCGACGTTCTTGAGATTATGTTCGCGGGCGCCGCGAATGACGATCTTGGGCGTCATCACCACCGTCGGGCAAAAATTTGGAATGGGCCGAGCCCTGAATATAGGTTGCCGCCGACCCGATTGCGACTCGCCGGAAGCCTTGTTTTTCGCGGCTTTCCGGCATTACGGCCAGTCGCGATTCGCGTATGGCGGCCCATGCCGATTTATGTGTAAGGTCGGCGCTCGGTTTTCGCTAGGAAGATGGGGTCCAACGTCATGGCAGGCAGCGTCAACAAGGTCATTTTGATCGGCAATCTCGGCCGCGACCCCGAAGTGAAGACCATGCAGAACGGCAATCGGGTCTGCAATCTGAACGTCGCCACGTCGGAGACGTGGCGCGATCGGACCTCCGGCGAGCGCAAGGAGCGCACGGAGTGGCATCGGGTGGTGATCTTCAACGAGCGCCTGCTCGAGGTCGCCGAGAAATACCTCAAGAAGGGCTCCAAGGTTTACTTGGAGGGCGCGCTTCAAACGCGCAAATGGACCGATCAATCCGGCCAGGAACGCTATACGACCGAAGTGGTGCTCCAGCAGTACCGCGGCGAACTCACCATGCTCGACGGCCGCAGCGGTGGTGGTGGCGGTATGAGCGGCGGGGACGACGACATGGGAGGCCCGCCGTCGGGTATGGGCGGTGGTGGCCCCGGTGGGGGTGGAAGCCGCGGCGGCAAGGGCGGTGGTGGCGATCTGGACGACGAAATTCCGTTCTGAGAACGCGCCGGAAAACAACGAAATTCGCGAAGTTTTTCAAGGGATTCCGGAGCATTTTCCGGGGTCCGTTTCCGTTGTTCGCACGCGCGGAATCTGTTACATTTTCCGCCCTGAAATGGGCTTCCGGCTGGCCTCCAGAGACCGGGGTTTTTCACAATAATTTCAAGGCATTAACGGTTTGACCGAACAGCCGCTTCCGCCGTCGCACGACATCTCGCCGGTGGCGATCGAAGAGGAGATGCGACGCTCGTATCTCGATTACGCCATGAGCGTGATCGTGAGCCGCGCGCTGCCCGACGTGCGTGACGGATTGAAGCCGGTCCACCGCCGCATCCTCTATACGATGAAGGAGAACGGCTACGACCACTCAAAGCCGTTCAAGAAGTCCGCGCGCATCGTGGGCGACGTCATGGGCAAGTATCACCCCCACGGCGATTCGGCGATCTACGACGCCATGGTGCGCATGGCGCAGGATTTCTCCATGCGCCTGCCCCTGATCGAAGGGCAGGGCAATTTCGGCTCGATGGACGGCGATCCGCCGGCGGCCATGCGCTACACCGAGGCGCGGCTTGCGCTCTCAGCCGAATCGCTTTTGGCCGATATCGACCGGGAAACCGTCGATTTTCAGGAAAACTACGACGGCTCCACCCAGGAGCCGACAGTCCTGCCGTCCCAGATTCCGAACCTGCTGGTCAACGGCGCGGGCGGCATCGCCGTCGGCATGGCGACCAATATTCCGACTCACAATCTGATCGAAATCGTCGACGCCTGCTGCGCCTATATCGACCGCCCCGAAATCACGGTCGAAGAGTTGGCCGACATGGTGCCCGGTCCAGACTTTCCGACCGGCGGCCTCATCATGGGCAAGTCGGGTATCCGCAGCGCGCTCCTCACGGGGCGCGGATCCATCGTCCTGCGCAGCCGCACCGCGATCGAGAGTGTCGGCAAGGACAAGCAAGCCATCGTCGTCACCGAGGTGCCGTACCAGGTCAACAAGGCGCGCATGGTCGAGCGTATCGCCGAGGTCGCGCATGAGAAGCTGGTCGACGGCATCACTGATCTGCGCGACGAATCCGACCGCGACGGCGTGCGCGTGGTGATCGAGCTTCGCCGCGACACGATGCCTGAGGTCGTGCTGAATCAGTTGTACCGGCACACGCCGCTGCAGATCAGTTTCGGCATCAACATGCTGGCGCTGAACGGTGGCCGGCCCGAGACGATGAATCTGCGCGACATCATCGTCGCCTTCATCGCCTTCCGCGAACAGGTGATCACGCGGCGTACGATCTACGATCTGAAGCGCGCGCGCGAACGGGCCCACATCTTGCTCGGCCTCGGCGTCGCGGTCGCCAACCTGGACCCAGTGATCCAGATCATCCGCAAGGCCAAAGATCCCGTCGAGGCCCGCGCAAAGCTGATGGCCGAGGCCTGGGCGTCCAAGGACCTGGCCGACTATATCCTACGCATCGACGGGCCCGAGGCCGCGTTGCCCGACGGCACGTACAAGCTGACCGAAGTGCAGGCCCGCGCCATCCTCGATCTGCGCCTGCATCGCCTGACCGGTCTCGAGCGCGACAAGATCATTGAAGACCTGAAACAGCTCGTGGCCCAGATCGACGAACTGCTGGCGGTTCTGGCCTCGCGCGAGCGCCTCTACGAAGTGATGCGCGCCGAACTGGTCGCGCTCAAGGAGAAGTTCGGCGACGAGCGGCGCACGACCATCGAGGAGCATGACCTCGATACTGATATCGAGGACCTGATCCAGCGCGAAGACATGGTCGTCACCGTCACGCACGGCGGCTACATCAAGCGCGTGCCGCTCTCGACCTATCGCGCCCAGCGGCGGGGTGGTAAGGGCCGCGCGGCCATGTCGACGCGCGACGAGGATTTCGTCACCCGCATATTCGTGGCCAGCACCCACACGCCGGTCCTGTTCTTCTCGTCGCGCGGCATCGTCTACCTGATGAAAGTCTACAAGCTGCCGCTAGGCACGCCCCAGGCGCGCGGCAAGGCGCTGATCAATCTGTTGCCGTTGCAAGAGGGCGAGACGATCACGACCGTCATGCCTCTGCCGGAAGACGAGACGCGCTGGAAGGACATGTTCGTCATGTTCGCGACTCAGAGCGGCAATATTCGGCGCAACACGCTGGAGGACTTCACCCAGGTGAAGGCCAACGGCAAGATCGCCATGAAGCTGGACGAGGGCGACGCGCTGGTCAGCGTACAGGTCTGCGACGAAACCGACGATGTCCTGCTGGCCGCCGCCGGCGGAAAATGCATTCGGTTCTCCGCCACCGACGTGCGCGTGTTCGCCAGCCGCGCTTCCGACGGCGTGCGCGGTATCCAACTGGCCAAGGGCGACAAGGTCATCTCGATGTCGATCCTTAAGCATGCGGCGGCCGAGAGCGCCGAACGCTACGCCTACCTGAAATATGCCAGCGCCAAGCGCCGCGCCGAGTCCGGCGAGGCGGAAGCCGACGTCGAAATCGCTCCTGCCGACGTGGACGAGACGGAGGAGACGGTCACCACCCAGGTGACGTTGAGCGAAGAGCGACTGGCACAGCTCGCGGACGCCGAAGAGTTCATCCTCACCATCGCGGCCGATGGCTACGGCAAGCGTAGCTCGGCCTACGAGTACCGGGTCACCAAGCGCGGCGGCAAAGGTATCGAGAGCATGAGCCTGGGCAAGAGCGGCGATGGCAGCGTCGTCGCGGCCTTCCCCGTGCTCCCGACCGATCAGATCATGCTGGTCACGAATGGTGGGCAGATCATCCGCTGCCCCGTGAATGATATTCGCATCGCCGGCCGTACGACGCGTGGCGTCACGCTGTTCCGCGTGGCCGAAGGCGAGAAGGTGGTTTCCGTCGCGCGCCTGGACGACACCGGCAGCGATGTGAAGGGGCAAGGCTCGAACGGGGCGAACGGGGCTGCCGAGGGCGATACCGTCGAAGGGGGACATGATGGCGGCAACGGCAGCGCGGAAGAAGCACCGGCAGGCGACGCCCAATAGCCTGCGCGTCGGCCTCTATCCGGGCAGCTTCGATCCACCCACCAACGGCCACCTGGACATCATCCGCCGCGCGACGCGGGTGGTGAACAAACTGATCGTGGGCGTGGCGATAAATCCGGGTAAGGACGCCATGTTCACGCTCGAAGAGCGTATCAAGATCGTCGAGGACGAGGTCCGCTCCATCAACAACGGCTTGGCAGCCAAGGTCGAGGTGCGCTCGCTGGAAGGTCTCCTGATGCACTATGCCCGCGACGTGGGCGCGGCCTGCATCATTCGCGGCCTGCGCGCGGTCACCGACTTCGACTACGAATTCCAGATGACGGGCATGAACGCGCGCATCGCGCCCGAGATCGAAACCGTCTTCCTGATGGCTTCGGAGAACCACCAGTTCATCTCGTCCCGGCTGGTGAAGGAAGTCGGCATCCTGGGCGGCGACATCAGCTCGTTCGTCTCGCCGCGGGTGGCCCGCCTCCTGATGAAGCGGATCGCCGAGCGCAAGGCCGCAAAGCGCTGAAAACGCTCGGGATTTTCTTCTCTTGAAGGTTGGCGGCGGCGTGCCACATCTCGGTATATACTGACCCTGTCCAGCCCAGGCTGGAAAAAACCGCCGGCAGCGGCCGGCATCGAGGAGATCGAAGAATGCAGAATCTGTTCACCCGTCTTGGTCGTCTGGCGGCGGCGGCTGCGTTGAGCACGGCGGTCGGCTTCTCGGGCGTTGCTGCCTATGCCCAGGGCACGGCACCGGCCCCAAGCACCATGGGCACGACCAACGCCACGACATCGGGTGCCGCCAGCGCGGGCGCGACCCAGAAGATGCAAGACGACCAAATGAAAAAGGACAAGGCCGAGAAAAAGGCCAAGAAGGCGAAGAAGGACGCCAAGCCGCCGGCGCAGTAAGCGTTTTCGGAAGTCGAGCGATCGGCGCGCGGGTCTGTCCCGCGCGCTTTTCGTTTGTGCTAGGCGGCCAAGTGGTTGTCCCAATGCCCGCCGGCCGCGAACTGGCCCATGGCTGGACCCGAATTTCCATCCGCACGCTTTCGCCAGGCGCCACCGAGACCGCTGGTCAACACGAACCGGCCCGGGGTGCCCTCCGCCGCGATGCCGCATATGTCGGGGGCGTTCACGCGGCCCGACACTCGGCCGGACGCGATATCCACGAACAGCGCCATTCCGCCCACGGGTGAGGTAAAGCCCAAGACCCTGCCGGAAGAATCGAAGGCCGCACTGCCGCAATATTGGCGGAGCGAAACACGGTCGGTATCGGTCAGATCGAGGCAGGAGAGAGGACTTCGGCCCCGCTGTAGTGCGACCAGGGGCACGGGATCGCCGCGCGGCCCTTCATACTGCATCGCCACCGCGACAGTTCCATCGCCGCTGATCGCAAGATGACGCAGGCTGAGCTGCCGCAACTCGGGCGCAAGCCGGAACGAAGCGGCGACCTCACGCGTCCCCATATCGAGAAAAACCAAAGACGAGTCCATGCTGTCGAGGTTCAGCTTCACACCCGGTGCATCCGGATGCGTCAGAAGGCCGCCATTGGCGACGGCCAGGAATCGGCCACCGCGAATCAGCCGGATATCGTGGGGGTCCATGCCACCGGACGGCATCCCGCCCAGGCGCGCATAACCGCCACGGGCCTCGTACACGCCGATCACGCCGTCTCCGCTCTCGGCCATCGTCTCGGTCGCGAACAGAAGCGCGCCATCGGCGGAAAAAACGCCGTGCCCGCAGAAAAAGCTTCCATCCGCGGGAGCCAACGTGGCGATGGGCGCACGCGCCGCCGGATCGACGACGACAGCGAAATCGCCAGGGCGTCGGGCAAAAAACGCCACTCGGCCATGTGCGGAATCGAGCGCGATGCCGTGGCCGCGGGCGGGCAGGGGAAGTTCGAACAGGTTGGCGCCGTTTTCGTCGAATGCCGAGGCAAAGAAATGATCCTTCCCCTCGAAGCGCGCGCCATAGAATGCCCGCGCCGGCGCCGCCAATGCCGGCAACGCCAACAGAGCGGCGCCTCCCGTCAGGAACGCGCGGCGGGAGAGACCCGGCACCCTCAGTCTCCATCCAGAGCGTTGAATCCAACCGGAATGCCAAGCGCCGGGCTCAGCTTTTGCGCCAACAGCGTCTTCAACGCCGCCGCGTCGCGCTGGGTCTTCTCGACCGCCGCACGACGAGAGGAATCGCGCACCGCCGTCTCCACCGGCACGGAAACCGCTTTCGCATCCGCGATCGCTTTGTCGAAAGCTTGCGCGATCGCCGCGGCCAGCGCGGGATCCTTCGCCACGTCGCGGAGATACGCGTCCATGCCAGCCCGATAAAGCGCGGCGCCAGCCTCGAGATTGAGCTGCACGTTGCGCAGCGAACGGCCCGAACGCACGGATTCGGCGAGCGTGGGGCGGGCATCGGCCAACGACGCACCCAATGGCTTGCCCAGTTTATGGTCCGCGACGATCTCGACCGCCGTATAGAGACTCTTGAATAGATCGAGCGTCGCCTCTTGGGCCGTACGATAGTGAGCGTCCGGCCCATATGTCGTCATCACGCTTGCATAGGGCTTAGCACCACCGCGCCATTCGCCGCGCATATCCGTGCCAATGCCAGCGAGGTTGTGGGCGATGGCGCGCAACATTTCGCAGCGGAAGCCGGCCTCGGGACCGCTCTCCAGTTTCGCCGCAGCGCCATCGTCATAGAACAACCGTTCCATGGCCGGCAGGCCCTGGATCGTGACGCGGCCCTGGGCGAAGGCCTGGGGCGTAAGCGCCGCCACATCGCGCGCCGCGATCACCTCGGCAAGTTGCCGCCCGACGGCGTTGCGCGGGTCCGGCCAGAAGGCAATGCGCTGCGTTCGCAGCAGCAATTCCATCGGACCGAAGCGAAAATGCTGGACGCCTTGCCATGCGTCGGCGGCGCCGTTGTAGGCGCGTTTGAGCGCATTAAGCCCGGCGGCGCCGGGCGCCGAGCAATACGCATCCGCAGCCGGGACAAGAGCCGCGGTCGCCTCCGCGAAGCGATCCACGCGCGGCAGCACGTCGCGTTCGACCAAAGCCGCGTTGAGCGCCGCCAGCGCCTTGTCGTCGGCCGCGTGCGCGGAGGGCAGGGCGATGCCCAGGACAATCGCAACGGCCACGAGGACGCGCATCATGGTGACCTCACAGGGACTCGAGAAATGCCAGCAAGTCGGCGCGCTGGGCGGGTGTCATGGCGACCACGCGGTCGCGCGCCGCCTGCGCTTCGCCACCATGCCACAGGATGGCTTCCATCAGGCTGCGCGCCCGTCCGTCGTGGAGAAAGAACGTGGCGCCGCTGACGGTCTTGGTCAGGCCGATGCCCCACAAGGGCGGCGTGCGCCAGTCTTGGCCCGACGCGGCGCCCTCGGGCCGGTTGTCGGCCAGGCCGGGCCCCATGTCGTGGAGCAGAAAGTCGGTATAGGGCCGGATGGTCTGGCCGGCTTGCTCAGGGTCCGCGTCGACCCGGGTATGGAAGAGGGGCTTGTGGCAGGACGCGCAGCCGGCATCGTGGAAAAGCTGCTTGCCTTTCAGCACGCGCGCATCGCCCGCCTTGCGGCGCGCGGGCACGCCGAGATTCTTGGAGTAGAAGGCCAGGATGCCGAACATCTTGTCCGGGATTTCCACGCCCTCGACGGGATCGTTGCCGTTCGGCGCCGCCAGGCACGCTCTCTGCGCCGGCGTGCATTCGCCCGACGCCGTGCCCGGTATCAACCGCGTAGACAGACCCATATCGCCCGCAGAGGCATGGGCGACCTGTTCGGCGACCGTGGGCACACCGGCCTTCCAGCCGAAGCGGCCGAGTACAACCTTACCCGTTTCCACGCTGCGCACCCAATTGGGCCGGCCACGGATCCCGTCGCCGTTTTTATCCTCGGCATCGGCGTTGGCCAGGATGTCCGCTTCCGGAACCGCCTCTAGCAGCCCCATGCCGATCATGGGGGGGGCGATGCGCGGCGACAGCATGACGTCCGGCGCCATCGGCCCATACTGCAGGTCGGCGACGCCGTAGGTCGGCTTGCGCAACCGCACCACTTCGCCGCCGTTCAGCTTCACCGGAAGCTCGTCATAGGTGAGGGTCATGCGCCCTTCGGCGGGAATTCCCTGGATGGCGAAATTCTGAAGCTGGTTGCCGTAGGTGGGCTCGGGGATCTCGAGCTGGCGGAATTCGGCTAGGGCGCGGCGCTCGGAATCCGTGCGCGGCGGCACGCTCAGGCGCAGGAACAAGGACACGGCATCCTCGCCCGCGGCCGGCGGGCGGCCACGCCCGTCCTTCAAATGGCAGAGCTGGCAGGAGCGCGCGTTGAAAAGGGGCCCCAAACCGTCAGAGGAAGTGGTGGAACTGGGCGAGGAGACCCAGATCTTGCGGAAGACGCCGTCGCCAACCTTGAAATCGAGCTGACGCTCGAAGCTCATGTTACCGGACGGATGGGAAAAGCTGCTGGAGTTCAGTGGCTTGAACACCGTCGCGTCGCCCGCCGAGCGCTCCTCGCCGGGTTCCAGCCGGTCGAAGCGCTGCGCCGTCGCCGCTGTCGCGGCAACCGCCAGCGCCGCGAGTCCCAGGGCGGGGATCGCGGCGCGCCTGATCGAACGGCTAGGCATGCATCTCGTTATTGCGTTTTGACCTTCGACGGATTGTCCAGGCTGTCAGACCCTTCGAGCTTGATCGACTTTAGCTTCAGCGCGGTGACGATACGTTCGATCGTCCGCGTCTGATCCATCAGCGCGTCGATGGCCGCCTGGACGACGGCGTTACCCTCGGGATTGTTGGCGCCGATCATCTGGTCGTAGGCCTCCTTGCTTTCGGCGCGATCCTTGATCGCTTTCATGGCGGCCAACGTCTTGTCGAGCTTGGCGCGCATTTCGGCATCAAGCTGCGGCGAGGCTTTCGCCACGACGGAAGACAAGCTCGGTCCCTTAACCATGCGGCCATTCACGCGCTTGTACTCGCCCCGGTAGACAGCGTTGATCCCGACCACGTCATAGTAATGGGAATTGTGCGTGTTGTCGGAGAAGCAGTCATGCTCCTCCTCGGGATCGTGCAGCATCAGGCCCAGCTTCATGCGCTCGCCAGCCAATTCGCCGTAGGACAGGCTGCCAATGCCGGTCAGCATGGCGGCAATGGCGCCGTCCGGACCATCCTTTTCGAGTTCCGTGCGCGCCTCACCGTCGGGCGCCCACTGCTGACTCATCGAGTGCAAGTCATCGATCAGGAGTTGGGTGGCTGCGACCAAATATTGCCCGCGGCGGTCGCAGTTGCCGTTGGTGCACTGGCCGCCCTTGGCGTAATCCGTCCACGGGCGGTTGCCCGCGCCCGCGCCAGTACCGTTCAAGTCCTGTCCCCACAGCAAGAACTCGATGGCGTGATAACCGGTCGCGACGTTGGCTTCGACGCCGCCAACCTCGTGCAGCTTGCGCAGAAGACGCCAATCGATCACCGACGCATTGATGACCTTGCCGCCATAGCGCAGCTCTTTGTTCGCGATCACGTTCGCAGTGTGAAGGGGATTGTCGTCCGCGGGCGCACCGTATTTGCCGGCGTCGACATAGTCGATCAGCCCTTCGTCCAGCGGCCAGGCATTCACCCGGCCCTCCCAATCGTCCACGATGGCGTTGCCGAACCTGTAGGCCTCGGTCTGCTGATAGGGAATACGGGCGGCGACCCAGGCCACACGGGCGGCCTTCAGGCTCTCTTCACCGGGATGGGCAACCAGTTTGCCGATCGCCACCTGCAGCTTGCGCGCTTCGGTCAGCGAATCCTCGTACATCGCCTGGGCAATATCGCCATAGGTCTTGGCCGCCGTTTCCTTGTCCGAATCGGTTTGCGCGAAGGCGGGTAGGGCAAGCGCTGCCGTCGCGGCGACGGACAGGGCGCGCAATGCGTTCATGCTCACGGCGGCGGACTCCCCAAGACAGGCGCCCAGGATGGCGCAGAGGAAAGGGGTTTAACAATATTAAGAATTAGTTGCAATTAGGTCTTTTTACGTGCCCACGGCATAAAATTTCGAGCGCTCCAGGCGCATTGACCCTGGGGGACACCCTCCATATGTTGCGCGCGCAATCCGGGCCCGTAGCTCAGCGGTAGAGCATCTGACTTTTAATCAGAGGGTCGATGGTTCGATCCCATCCGGGCTCACCAAGATAAGCCAATGAAATGGGGCTTATTAAAACGGCCGGGAGGCAAAATCCTCCCGGCCGTTTTTTTTAACGCCCCGCTTCAGCCGATCCGGCATTCATTTTGAGCTAGGCGTCACGCAATCGTAGGTGATGTTCTGGA
The DNA here is from genome assembly GCA_050180485.1 of Alphaproteobacteria bacterium. Taxonomy (GTDB): domain Bacteria; phylum Pseudomonadota; class Alphaproteobacteria; order CADEGL01; family CADEGL01; genus CADEGL01. The sequence goes on from JBFXED010000004.1 coordinate 43,373, forward strand.
TGTTGGTCGCGCGCTGAACGACTCGCACGAAGACGGCTTTCTTCCTGTACTGCGCACAATGCTTCTCGGCGGCGGCGATGACCTCGTTCGGGGTCGGCGCGCGCGTGCTGCTGAACAGCGCGCTTTCGATCATCACCTCGTAGGTGATCTGTTCGGGCGAGGCCGCCAGGACGGTGAGATCGGGCTGGCGGCTCTTGCAGGCCGCAAGCAGGGTCATGGCGAGAAACAGGGTGGCGGCCAAGCGGGCATATGGTCGGATAATGACGTCCATCTCCCGTTCAAATGGCACCGATTTACGGCTTCGATCATGTCGGATTCGCGCGCCGGCCGCCATCCGTCAACCCTTGAACAGAAGCTTGTCCAAACCACGGACGATGCCCTTGAAATCCTGCACCTTGCGGGCAGCCAGCAGGGTCCCTTCCACGAAGATCGCGTCGCTGCTCTGCATATCGTGGCGGATTGCGATGCGCTCGCCGGGCATGCCGAAAATGACCTCGCACGCGGCCGACAGGCCGGGCAGGCGCACCGCGTGGACGCGCGTACCATGGATATCGGCGCCTCGCGCGCCAGCCGGGCCGATCATCTTGTCCGGCGGAATGGCGTAGACCGGGGGCCGGACGGCGGAAAGCTGCTCGGCCAGCTCCGTCGCGGTTCCGCTGGGCGCGTCAGGCTTTTCCGCCTTGCAATACTCCAGTACTTCCCAATGGGGCACATAACGCGCGGCGATCAGGGCGAAATGCTGCATCAACGCCGCCGTCAGCGCAAAATTTCCGGTCGCGACTCCGACGCCGGCCTTGGCCGCGGCACGTTCGATTTCGTCGTGGTCGGCCGCGTTCATGCCGGATGTGCCGACGACGACGGGGATCTTACGGGCGACCGCAGCCAAGACGTGGCGCTTGATCGCTGACGGATGGGTGTAATCGACCAGCACGTCGGGCTTGGCATCCAACGCCCCCTCGATATCCGCCTGCACCGTGATGCCCGCCGGGTTTTCACCGATCGCCGTACCAATGTCTTGCCCGGCCGCGCGCCGCGCGACCGCGCTGTGCAGGACTAGGTCATGCGCCGCCAGGATGGCCCGCGCCAATTGACGGCCGACGCCGCCGGTCGCGCCGGCGAGACAAATCTTGAGAGACATGGCGGATTCCCCAAATACGGCAACGACAGGTGCATCTTGGCCTAAACAGCAGCCAGATGGCCACCACCGGCCGCAGGGACGAGAGCCATACGGCGGTCGTGGAACGCCGCCAAGGTGGAGCGATGCCCCACACTGACGATGCCCGCTCGGGGCAGGCGTTCGCGGACCATCCGGTATAGGCGGCCTTCGGCGGCTTCATCCAGAGCCGACGTGGCCTCGTCGAGGATCAGCCAATCCGGCCGGTAGAGAAGGGCACGCGCGAAGGCCAGCCGCTGCTGCTCGCCTGGCGATAGGCGTAGAGCCCAGTTTTCCTCGTCATCGAGCCGTGTTTTCAGGTGATCCAGATCGCACGCACGCAAAACGTCCAAAAGCGCGTCATCCGGAGCCTGCGCTTGCGGATAGCTGAGCACGGTGCGCAAGGAGCCAAGCGGCAAATAAGGTTTTTGGGGCAGGAACAGAACGCGCGCCTTCGCCGGAATCCGGAGCGTCCCCGATGCGAAGGGCCATATGCCGGCCAGGACGCGCATCAGGGTGCTTTTCCCCGCACCGGACGGCCCGGTCAACAACACCGCTTCGCCAGGCGCGAAACGCGCGCCTGCGTCGGCGATCAGCGTATCACCCTGGGGCAAGGACACCGAGACATGATCGAGGGACAATGCGCCGTCCGGGCTTTCCTGCCGAGCCACCGGCGCCGTCGGTAACGCCACATAAGTATCGGCGATCGACTTTCGGAACCCGGTCAGCCGATCCACCGTGGCCTTCCAATCGGCGAGGGAGGTGTAGGCCTCGACGAACCAACTCAGAGAGGTTTGCACCTGGCCGAAGGCGGATGAAATCTGGATGAGACCGCCTAGCTGGATGGCACCGGAAAAGAAGCGCGGCGCGCCGACGAGGAAGGGAAAAAGAACGGCGGCCTGGCCGTAGAACGAGGTGAACCAGGTCAGGCTCTTTTGCCTTCGCATGATGCCCCACCAATTGTCCACGACGGCGGAAAAGCGGTTGCCGAAGATCTTCTTCTCCTCTGCCTCGCCGCCATAGAGGGCGACACTCTCGGCGTTTTCTCTGAACCGCATCAGGCCAAAGCGGAAGTCAGCTTCATAGCGTTGTTGATCGAAATTGAGGCGCACCAGCGGGCGACCAATCTTGTGGGTCAGCCACGTGCCCGCAATGGCATAGGCCAGCGCTGCCCACACCATGTAACCCGGGATCGTCACCGACAGACCCGCGACCGGCACCGTCAGGCTTCCCGACAAGCCCCACAGGATACCGACGAAGGACACCAAGGTGACGGCGGAGCTGATGAAGCCCAGCACCAAGGTCATTGTGTCCGCGACGAACAGGCGCAAATCTTCGGAGATGCGTTGATCCGGATTGTCCGAGCTACGGCCGGAAAGCTGCATGCGGTAGTAGGTCTGCCGATCCAGCCACTCGTGCAAGTAGCGACCGGTCAGCCAGCGGCGCCAACGGATCATCAGCATCTGGCGCAGATAGATCTGATACACGGCAATCACGATGAAGATGGCCGCCAGCATCCCGAAGCGGCCAATCTGGTGCCAGAACGCAGGCACATCGCGCGCTTCGAGCGCGTCGTAGAAAAGCCGATACCATTCGTTGAACAGCACGCTCAGATAGACCATGCCCAGATTCATCGCCAGGATCACGGCCAACAGGCCACGCGCGGACCATCGCTCCTCCGAGAACCAATAGGGACGGGTGAGCGCCCACAGATCGCGCAAGAACATCCGCGTCTTGCTCAGCATCGGAAATGGCCTTTCGGAAAAAGGGGGCTGCTGAAGGGAAGGCTCGTATGGAGGCGGATATCGGCGATTTTATGTCGATCCCGCCCCATTGCGTCGCTTAGAGACTTGCGGCACAACCTTTTCATCAACAGGGGGACACAATGACCGAGAAAGTCGCCATCGTGACCGCGTCCGGCAAGGGCATCGGCGAGGCCATCGCGCGCGAACTGAAGGAGCGGGGCTACAAGCTCGCGCTCATGTCGACGTCCGATGCCAGCATCAAGCTGGCCAAGGAGCTGGGCGGCGTCGGCTTCCAGGGTTCGGTGACGGAAGAGGCCGACGTGAAGAAGTTGGTGGATGGCACGCTGGAGCGCTATGGCCGCATCGATGCCGTGGCCAACAACTCGGGCCGCCATGCCAGCATTCTGCAGAAGCATGGGTTCCAGGGCCGGGGCATTCTCAACGCGGCGAAGCTGACCTATGACCCGGATTTCGAATCCGACGACATCCTCAAGCTTCCCAACGCGGTGTGGCACGACATCCTGGACCTTCTGGTTCTTAACGTCGTGCAGATGTGCCGGCTGGTCACGCCGCTGATGATCCGTCAGGGCGGCGGCGCGATCGTCAATATCTCCGGCATGGAGGCCGTGCAACCACGTGCGGTCTACACGACCGGACCGATCCGGCTCGCGCTTCACGGCATCACGAAGATCTATGCCGACCGCTATGGCCGCCACGGCATCCGCATGAACAACGTGCTGCCGGGCATCATCGAGAACGCCCAGATGGATCCGGAGGAGATTCGCCGGGCGGTGCCGCTGAACCGGAAGGGAACTCTGGCCGAGGTCGCGAAGACGGTGGCATTCCTCCTATCGGAGGATGCGGGCTACATTTCGGGACAGAACATCCTGGTGGATGGGGCGCTCAACCGCGGGCTGTAACGCCCGCGTTGGTGCCGTCCTACTGCTGCACCTTCTTGGGGTCGCTCTTCCAGGCGGCCACCAGTTTCTCAGCCTGGGCGATTTCGGTCGCGTTCATCTTGGCCTGCATGCGATCGCGCGCCCGGCTGGCGACGTCGCGCATCATGCCTTCTTGGAGCGTGGCCGAGGCCAGTTCAAACCACTTCAGCGCCTCGACTTTGTTGGCCGCGACGCCCGAACCGTCGCGTAGGCTGAAGCCCATGGCCAGGTAGGAAATCGCGTGGCCCTGGTCCGCCGAGCGCTTGTACCATTTGAAGGCTTCGCCCGGATCCTGCTTCACACCCCGACCCATCTGGTAAAAATAGGCCAGGCTGAACTGGGCCTGCGGATCATTCAGTTCGGCTGCCTTGCGGAACCAGCGGGCCGCCTCGGCGGCATCTTCCTTCACGCCATTGCCCTGATCGTAGAGGATGCCGAGATTGTATTGGGCGCCTGTCACGCCCTTGTCCGCCGCCTTGCGGTACCATTTGGCCGCTTCGGCGCCACTGACCGTGACGCCTTCGCCATAATGGTAAAATCGTCCCATGTAATACTCGGCCTTGGGGTCTCCGGCCTGGGCGAGGACGCTGAATTCCTGAAGCGCGCCTGAGTAATCCTTGGCCTGATAGGCGGCCATGGCCTCGTCCATCCCCGCGCTTGCAGGAAGCACCCACGCGCCCGACAAAATTGCTGAAACAGCAATGACTTGGAGCGAGTTCTTGAAGCCGCGACGCGGATTCGAACGATGGAACATTGGCAGCCCTCAATGGATTTTTTGGCGAACGCCGATCCCCGCATGACCAGCGACCGGGATCATGCCAAAGAATCGCTCGAAAGGTAAGCCGTTAGCCCGGGCATCCCGCGGCGGCGACGACAAGGGGTATAAAGAGGGGATGGAGCCCGGTTTCAGGGGGGCTGGCTTGGCCACCGTGTCCAGAACGGCTGTCTTTCGCACGCTGGTGCGCGACCACCTGCAGCCGACGGCGATCACGGTGATGCCAGACGAATCCTGCGCCGCCGTCGTGGGACGGATGCGCCAAGCCGGCGCATCCAGCGCCATCGTCACCGACCGGGCCGGCCGGCCGGCCGGCATCGTCACGGAGCAGGATGTTTGCCGCCGCATGGCCTACCGCGTGGAGGCCGATACGCCAGTCGATCGCGTGATGAGCGCGCCCGTGGAAACGATCCGGGCCGACGACCACCTCTACCGCGCGATCGCCCGGATGCGCCGCCGCGACCTGCGCCACATGCCGGTGGTGGACGGGAACGGCACCGTCCTCGGCAACCTCGACCTGCACCAGGCTCTGGGCGCGGCATCCGCAGCAACCATGGACCTGATCGACCGCCTGACCCGAGACGACGATCTCGACGGCCTCTCCCAGGTCAAAGCAGCGCAAGTCGAAGTCGCCGACGCCCTGCTGCAGGAAGGGACACCCGCGCCGGAGGTGCAGGGTCTTCTCACCGACGTCAATCTCGACCTCTATCGTCGTGTCGTTCGCCTGTCGCTCCACGGCATGGCGGCCGAAGGATGGGGCGACCCACCGCTGCCATTTGCCGCCATCGTCATGGGTTCCGGCGGGCGTGGAGAAAGCTTTCTTTTCCCCGACCAGGACAACGGTTTCGTATTGGCGGACTATCCGGACGACGATCACGATCGGATCGACCGCTTTTATATCGAACTGGCCGACCGCATGACGCGCGGGCTGGATGCCGTGGGCATTCCACTCTGCAAGGGCAACGTCATGGCGACCAACCCGGTCTGGCGCAAATCCCTTTCCCAGTGGTGCGCGCAAGTCGAACTCTGGACGAAACGCCGGACGAACAACACCGCGTTGCTGGCCGATATTTTCTTCGATTTCCGGATAGGCGCGGGCGACCCGTCCCTAGCACGCGCCCTGCGCGATTTCGTGACGCCCCTGGCCAAGGGAAACACCGGTTTCCTCCGCGCGCTTTACGAGATAGAGGCGGAGCACAGGGTCGCGCTGGGTTTTTTCGGGCGTTTGGCGCCGACCAGGGTCGATCCGGACGACGGGACCTCGCGCGTCAATCTAAAGCTGCAAGGCACGCTGCCCTTGGTCGAGGGCGTGCGCTTGCTGGCGTTGCGCGAGGGCATCGCGGACGCCTCCACGCTGGCCCGCATTGCCGCCTTGGGCGCGGCCGGCGTTTTGGACGGCGACGAACAGGACTACCTTCGCGGCGCGTTCCACCACATCTCGTTCCTTCTGCTGCGCGAACAGATCGCGGCCTTCAAGGCCGGGCGCCCGGTCGGCAACGAGCTCATCCCTGCGGCATTGACGCAGCGCGAACGGGACATGCTGGTCGACGCATTGAAGGCCGTGCGCGACTTGCGCTTGAAAATCCGGGGGGAATTCGGCGGCGATTATTTCTAGTGCCCGAGGTGAAGGCGCCGCGCGAAGTGGGCACGCCGGGCCGCGCGTTGCGCCTGAAGCACGGTTCGCACGCCATGGGCTTCCAGCATGGGCAGCATCCTTACGAATATTTCGGCCGCCGCCGTCGCATCACCCAACGCCGTGTGACGCCCCAAAATCTCGACGCCGAAGCGTCTGGCCACGGATTCCAGGCTATGGTCCCGCATGGAAGGATCGAGATATTCGGACAAGCGCAGGACGCAGAGGGCGGGGCGGTCGAAGGCAACCGCGCCCGCCGGCCGGCGCCGGGTCATAAACCCGAGGTCGAACGCGGTCGCGTAACCGACAATGACAGCATCGCCGACGAAAGCCCGCAACGCTGTCAGACTCTCCAGAACACCAGCTTGCCCGGCCACCATGAGGTCGGTGATGCCATGAATCTCCACCGCGCGCGCTGGAACCGGCCGTCCAGGGTCGACCAGGCGGTCGAACACCGTGCCAGGACAGACTTGACCATTCGCAATGCGGACGCCGGCCATGGCCACGATTTCATCGCCCCGCGCGGCGTGAAGACCCGTCGTTTCCAGGTCGATCGCCACAAAGTCGAGATCGCGCAGAAGCCGGGCGGGCGGGCTCGCTCGTAAAAGCCGTTCAAACACTGGCCATCTTCCCGGAACGAAGGCTGAAACAAATCTGTGACAGAAGCCTCGCGTCGTTGGCAGTTTCGGCTGTTTTTGCAAAGATGCGTCTCATTGACATTCCAGTTTGCCGCGAGCCGGGGGGCGAGGCGGGAGTTCGCCATGCTGCTCGACCGTCAATCCGACCACGGAAGCGTCCAGGTCGGAGCCAAATACCGTCGTCCCGGAGGTTTGGAAGGACCACCCCAAGTGGCCGAGGTCCAGGGTGTGGTCGAGGACCGGAACGGCATCCCCCATGTCCGCTTCCTGCTCTCCTACGAGCGCGCCAACCACACATTTGAAGACGGCCCACGCACCCTGTCGCTCGCCGCCTTCGTGAGGTGCTACAAGGACCCGATGTAGCTGCCGCAAGCACGGCGGTGATCGTCTAGTCCATCATCGTCGCGCGGACTCGCGAGATCGCGGCCACCTCGTTTTCCGACGGGGCGGCAGGCGCCTCGGACACGTGCGCGCCGCGGATTTCGCGCAGAAGCTTGGCCACGATGGCGCTGGCGAATTCGTCATAGCTGTTGATGGCGACGACGAACGAGCCCGGCCCACCGATCACGTTGCGCTGGTAGTAACCGGGCAGGAACTTCTCCTTCGTCGTGATGGCTAGGCCGTTGATCGTGACGCCGCGTTTGACGGCCTCGTCACGATAGGCATTCGGCAGGGTCCCTCGGTTGCTATATCCGTCGCCCGAGATGTCGATCACCTGGCGACGCCCTTCGAAGCCGCCATGAAACAAGCTTAGGCAAAATTCGATCGCGTGCCCCATGGCCGTCTGGCCCATGTCGAACGAGCGGGGGGTGTTGTCGACGGCCTTGGCGAAACCTTCGGCCGATGCTTCGTCGTAGACGCGCGACCAATTGACGACCACCTCGCGCTGGTCGGGATTGGCCCACTGCATCATCGTGACCGCGATGCCGTCCTTACCAAGCGCCTTGATGGCTTCCACCACCTGCGGCGTGCGGAACGCGTCGGCATAGCCGTGCATCTGCAGGTCGAATTCCTCGGCGCGCACCGAAGCCGAGACGTCCACCGCCAGAATTAGCTCGAGCTCCACCGGCCGCGCCCACGCCGCCGCGGCGACGAGCCACAGACCGAACGCGAGCGCGAGGGCGCGGCGGATCATGCGATCACGAGACCTCCGCTGACGATCATGTTCTCGCCGGTCGTGTAGGTGTTGGCATCACCGGCCAGATAGCAGACTGCCTCCGCGATCTCGCGCGGCTGGGCGCCACGCTTGAGCGGAATTTTCTGGGACAGCTTCTGGATATAGTCGTTTTCGCGCATGGGCCCGGTGTCGGTCGCGCCCGGCGCCACCGAATTCACCAGCACGCCGTGTTCCGCATAGGCTGCGGCGAAGGAACGCGTCAGGCTGATGACGCCGGCCTTGGCCGCCGCGTAATGCGCCATGGCGGGGAAGGGGACGAAACCGTCCACCGAGGAAATATTGACGATCTTCCCGCCGCCCTTGGCCTTCATGTGCTCGGCCCCGGCCGTCATCATGTGGAAGACGCCGCGCAAACAAACATCGAAGATCAGGTCCCATTCCTTGTCGTCGATCTTCTCGATCGGCGTGCGGATATAGAGACCCGCGTTGTTGACCAGAATATCGATCTTGCCATAGGCCGACACCGCCGCGCCGAAGGCCTTGTGGCATGGTTCGCGGCGCGTCACGTCGGCCTCGATGCCCAGCACCTGGTGCCCGGCGGCGTTCATCGCGGCCACGGCCTCGTCGAGCGCGGCCTTGTTTTTGTCGACCAGCGCGACGCGCGCGCCCTTTTCCGCCAAAAGTTCGGCGATGGCGCGGCCAATACCCTTGGCGGCGCCCGTCACAACGGCTGTCTTACCTTTCATTAGTGCCTCAGGTCTGCGAATTGGGAACGACGACGAGCTGGGAGATGACGACGTGCGGCGGCTGCTGGACCGCGAAGGCGATGGTGCGCGCGACGTCCTCTGGATTCAGGCAGGTACCGAAGTCGTCGTAGAATTTCTTCGCGCGATTATCGTCACCCCAGCGCGACATGGCGAAGCCGGTGCGCACCATGCCGGGCAGGATCTCTGTCACGCGCACGCCGGTGTTACGGTAATCCAGGCGCAACGATTCGCTGAAGCCATGGACGGCGAACTTGCTGGCGGCGTAGATCGTGCCGGTGGCGTAGGGCTTGTAACCGGAGATCGAGCCAATGTTCACCACATGGCCGCGGTCCCGGGCGATCATGCCGGGAATGACGGCGCGGGTGATGCGAATCAGGCCGATCACGTTGGTCTCGATGATGCTGGCCCATTCCTTGGCGCTGCCTTCGTCAAAGCGACGGCGCCCGCCCGTGTCGTGCCCCGCGTTGTTGACCAGGATGTCGATCTCGCGCCAGGGCTTAGGCAGACGCTCGATCATGCCTTCGACCGAAGCCTCGTCGTTGATGTCGACCTCGAAGGCCAGCGCCTTGTCGCCCAACGGCTTCGCCACAGGCGCCAGCCGGTCCAGGCTGCGGCCCGCGCAGATCACGCGGCAGCCGATTTCGGCCAAGGCTTCGACGGTTTTGGCACCGATGCCGCTGCTCGCTCCGGTCACGAGGGCGATGGCGCCGGGGCGCGGCGTTTTATCGGACATCAGTCTGGCTCCATGTGCGATTTCAGTCGCGAAGCGTAGCCGATGACCATGGAGGAGGCCAGAAGCCACAGGCCATCATTATTGCGGGTCTCCCACGATGGATTTTCGTAAGGTGGCGCCATGATACGTTTCCTGAAAGGAACCGCCGCGATTTTCGGCGGCCTAGTCGTCGCCGTCCTGTTGATCGCGCTTGCCACGCTTGGCTGGTTGCGTGCCGAAGACCCCGTGGCGTCGGCTCGGCGTGTTCTGCCGGACTATGCGCTCGCCGAGCAGATAGACGTCGCCATCGACCGCGGCGGCGAGCATCGCGTCCTGTCCGACGTCACCCTGGCCGCACCCGGCGAGACGCCGGTGCGCTTTACCGTCAGCCTGCCGGAAATGGACCCCGACGAGCCGATGCCGGTGCAGATCGTGGTCGGTGGGCTGGAGTCGGGTCGCAACAACGTCCAGCGTTTACCTTCGCCGTTGGGCAGCAACGCAGTCATTGCCTTCGAGTATCCCCAGCGGGATGCCATTCTCGACAAGACGCGCGGTATCCCAGGCCGCATCTTGTCGATCCGCGACGGCGCGCTGGCTACGCCTCGGCAACTGGCGGCCATCGTACGCTGGTCGGGCGAACAGCCCTGGGCCGATCCAACGCGCGTCAGCCTTCTCGGCTATAGCCTGGGCGCGCTGTTCGTACCGGCCGCCCAAGAGGTCCTCCAAGCCAACGCCATGGAGGCGGGCGCCACTATCCTCGCCTTTGGCGGCGCGGACGTCGCGGTGATCGTGCCCCAGGCGCTCAAGTTCCGGACGCCGATTTTGCGCTGGATGGTCGGTGTGCTGGCGGGCGCGGTGCTGCATCCGATCGAACCGCGATACTTCCTGCCGCTGATGAAGACCCAAACCCTGCTGGTCAACGCGGAGACCGACGAGCTGATCCCGCCGGCCTCGACCCGGTTGTTGACGGAATTGACGCCCGAGCCGAAATGGGTGGTCACCATGCCCGGCGATCACATCAACCCGCGTGACCAGGTCGTCCTGGCCCGCGTGGTCGGCCTTAGCCAAGCATGGCTAATCGAACGGGGCGCCGCGAACGATCCCACGCCGCCCGCGCAATGATCGGAAGCCAAGTCGTGGGAGTTGCCTAAGCCGCGCCGCCCTGGAAAACTGCCGGTCTCGTTCAGTCGCCCAAGGGGAGGCCCATCATGGATGTCCGCGCAGCGGTCGCGACCAAGGCAGGCGCGCCACTCACCGTCGAAACCGTCCATCTCGAAGGCCCCAAGGCGGGCGAGTGCCTGATCGAGATCAAGGCGACCGGCATCTGCCACACGGACGAGTTCACGCTTTCGGGCGCCGATCCCGAAGGTCTGTTCCCCGCCATCCTGGGGCACGAGGGCGCGGGCGTAGTGGTCGAGGTCGGCCCTGGCGTGAAGAGCCTGAAGAAGGGCGACCACGTCATTCCGCTCTACGTGCCGGAATGCCGCGAGTGCGATTACTGCACGTCGGGCAAGACCAATCTCTGCCAGTCGATCCGCGTGACGCAGGGCCAGGGGCTGATGCCCGACGGCACTTCACGCTTCCGCCTGGGCAAGGACAGGCTATTCCACTATATGGGCACGTCCACCTTCGCGAACTACACGGTGGTGCCCGAGATCTCGCTGGCCAAGGTCCGCGAGGACGCGCCGTTCGACAAGATCTGCTACATCGGCTGCGGCGTGACCACGGGCATCGGCGCGGTCATCAACACGGCCAAGGTTCAGCCCGGCGACAACGTCGTGATCTTCGGCCTGGGCGGCATCGGCTTGAACGTCATCCAGGGCGCGCGCATCGCGGGCGCCAACATGATCGTCGGCGTCGACATCAATCCGAACCGCAAGAAGCTGGCCGAGAAGTTCGGCATGACCCACTTCGTCAATCCGAAGGAGGTCGAGGGCGACCTGGTGCCTTATCTGGTGAATCTCACCAAGGGCGGCGCGGATTACAGCTTCGAATGCATCGGCAACGTAAAGACCATGCGCCAGGCGCTGGAATGCTGCCATAAGGGCTGGGGCGTCTCGGTCATCATCGGCGTCGCCGGCGCGGGTCAGGAGATCAGCACCCGCCCGTTCCAGCTGGTCACCGGCCGCGTCTGGAAGGGCACGGCCTTCGGCGGCGCCAAGGGCCGCACGGATGTGCCGAAGATCGTCGACTGGTACATGGACAAGAAGATCAACATCGACGACCTGATCACCCACACCATGCCGCTGAAGGACATCAACAAGGCCTTCGACCTGATGCACGAAGGCAAGTCGATCCGCAGCGTGGTGACGTTCTAGGACGTCAGCGCAGCTCGGTTTCGGCCTGGATGCTGCGCGTGAGGGGCGGGGAACCGCGGCGGGTGTAGACCACTTCGCCGCGATAGTTTCCCGTCGGCCATGACGCGATTTTGCGCGGAATGCCGGAATAGACAAAAAGCCGCGCCTTCCGCGCCGGTAAGGTTTGAGTATGCTCGAACATCGTCTTTCCGTCGGGGCCGGTCACACGAAACAGAACCGTGTCGCCCGGCTCGACCCCGAACACCTTGATCCAGAGGAGAAGGGCGGACGAAGCGGGGGCGGGCGGCGAAGGACGCGTCCGGCCTTCGAGCAACGCCTCGGTGTCGGGCGCTTGTCCCGTCAAGTCGGCGTCGAACAGCAAGACCGGTTCGTACGCGACAGAGGACCGCAGTTCCGGCTGCCACAGCGGCGCGCCGGGAGCGCCGCAAGTGCCGTCGGCGCGATGGCCGTCGAATGGATCGACCGCCACGCCATCCTTGCGGACCGTCAGGTGGGCATGGGGAAATTCAGTGAAGCCGGACAGGCCGACCAAACCCAACTTTTCGCCTGCCTCGACCTCCTGGCCGTTCCGCACGGCGACGCTGCCTTTCCGCATGTGGCAGTATTGAGTCTCCCAACCGCCGCCATGCTCCAACACCACGCCATTGCCGCACTCCTTGCCTGCCACGGACTGGCGGCCGGCAACCTTGACGCTCACGTCCGGAACCCCGTCGCGCACGGCCTTGACGCGCCCCGGAGCCGAAGCCACCACGTCGACGCCAGCTTCCATCGCCTTGTAGTCGCGCAGGGCGAAGTCGGTGCCGTCATGGCCGTCATACGTGCGGGCGCCGCAGCCAATGTCCTTCACGCCAGGCGCGGTATCGCGGTCGAAATAGTTGGCGAGCCAACAATCGCGGCCGACGGTGCAGGCAATAGGCAGGCCCAGGGTGAAATCCTCAGCCTGGGCAGCCAAGGGCGTCAAAAGACAGGCAACGGCGAACGCCAACACTTTGAGCAATCGTCCGCTAGCGCCGCGCAGCGGGGTTGTGTATGCAGCGGCCCACAGCAGATCGCGGCGCGCCAGGAAGGAGTTCCGGAAATTCTCGACATGACGACGGCGCGGCCCGCGGGCGGCATCGATGCCTCCGCCGCCAGCCTGACGCAACAGCAGCGCGCCATCCTCGACTACGAGGGCACGATCACGACCCGCATGGAAGCGGTCGCGGGCGAATCCGTGGATGTCGTCCTGTTGAAACAGGAACGCCTGGCCTTGCCGCACGACCACCCTTTGGTCGATGCAAGGCGTGGCGAGGACGCCGTCGTCCGTGAGGTTGAATTGCGCGGGCGGACCAGCGGACGGCTCTTGATCCATGCCCGCGCGCTTCTGCTTCCCGCGCGCATCGGCCAGGATGAGACGCGCGAGATCATGGACGGCACGGCCGGCATCGGCCGCGTGCTGGCGCGCTCGGGTCTCCCGACCACCCGCGACGTGCTTTGGACCGGCGTGGAGCAGGGTGGGCCCAACCTTCCACCCGCGTTGGCCAAAGGCTGCTTGGCGCGCGTTTACCAGATTCTCGTCGGCAGCCGCCCCGCGATCCTGATCATCGAGCGTTTCCCGCGCGACATCTGAGTCCGCAGCGGGCAGTGTCATTTACACATCGGCGGCGCGCCCAGGCGCTGGCGCGAGGTGCCCAAGATGCGCTCGAACGCCGCGGCGATGGCCAACAGGCGCTCTTCGCCCATGGTCGGCGCGGCCAGTTGAAGCCCGATGGGCATGCCCGCCACGTCCAGCCCCACCGGCATGGAGATGGCGCAGAGACGCAGCAGATTGACCATACTGGTGTTGCGCGACTCGTTGGGATCGGACTTCTTCTTCAGCTCCTCGACGGTCGGCGGCGTGATCGAGATGGTGGGCATAGCGAATACATCGACCTCGGCCCAGCGCGCCTCGAACGCCTTGGTCATGCTCCTTGCCAGTTGCCAACGGCGGTAATAATCCGATGCGGTCATCTTTCCGCCCGCGAGGACCTTGGCCTTCAGCGACGGCCGCAACGTGTCGACCCACGACGGCAGCTCCGAAGACAGAAACGCGTAAAGTTCTACGGTGCAGGGATCGCCGTCGTCGAACACGGTCTGCGCCGTGCGCGCCTCGGGCAACTTCATCGGAATCAGCCGCGCGCCCGCGCGCGCCAACTCGTCCAACGCACGCTTTACGCCCTCGACGACACTGGGCGTCGAGTCGGTCCAATAGTGATCTTCGGCAACGCCGATCCTAAGGCCCGTCACATCCGATGACGCCATGGCACGGACGAGCGCTTTGCCGTCGCAGGTCGGGTCGAGGCCGGCAAAGGCTAGTCCGCAATCGCCAACGGTTCGGGCGAGAGGCCCGGGCGTGTCGAGCGTGGGGCTGCATGGAACGATACCGTCCAACGACCAGCGCCCATGGGTGATCTTCAAGCCCACGTTGCCGGTCAGGCAGGCCGGTTCACGCACCGATCCCGTCGTGTCGGAACCGATGCCGACCAAAGCCGTGCCTTCGCACAGGCTGGTGGCGGCACCCGACGACGAGCCGCCCGGCGGGCGCACATTGACCGGGTCCCACGGATTGCGCGGCGTATGGTGTTGAGAGTTGGTGCCATAACCGTATTCGCCATAGGCGAATTCGCTAGTGTGCGTGCGCCCCATGATCACGGCCAGCTGCTTGCGCAGGCCGCGCACGACGGGACCCTCCGCGCGAAACTTCGCCGGCAGCTCTTTGGCCGAGCCGGCATAGATCGGCAGGCCTTCCATGCCAAACAGGTCTTTCACCGAAACGGGGATGCCCTGCAACGGCCCTAGATCGGCACCGATGGCGAAGGCAGCGTCCGCGGCCTTCGCCGCACGGCGCGCTTCCTCGGGCAGGAACTGCATATAGCTGCCGATCGTCTTGCCAAACTTTCCCTGGCGCGCGATGGCGTCCTCCGTCAAGGCCGCCGCCGTCACTTTGCCGTCGCGCAATGCGCGTTCGGCCTCCGCCACCGTCCAATCCGCCATGCTGGACATATCGGCCTCCTGTCAGCGGCACATGGGTGGACGGCCTATCCGGCGGCGTCCGTCGCCCAACACGCGCTCGAAACCGAGCGCGATCCCGAGCAGGCGCTCGTCATGCCCGCATGGCGCCATGAGTTGGAGGCCAACCGGCATGCGCTTCTTGTCCAGGGCCACTGGCATGGTGATGGCGCACATGCTCATCAGGTTACCGATCGAGGTGTTGCGCAAGACCTTGAGGTTGTTCGGCGCATAACCCTCGACGGTCGAGACCTCCTTCAAGGTTGGCGCGGCAATGGCGATCGTCGGCGCTACCATCACGTCGATCGACGCCATGCGTTCGGCCGCAACCTGGGCGGCCTCGTTGAACAGGCGGCAGCGGCGTAAGAACTCCGTCGCCGACATCTCGCGCGCCTTGATGAAGCGCTGCACCACCATGGGATCGAGCGTATCGATCCATTTCGGCAACTTGGCCTGCAGGAACTCGTAGAACTCGACCGAGACGACGCCACCCTGGCGGAAACATTCGTAAACCGGCTTCAGGCTGGGCAGGTCGAACTTGGTCACCTTTGCACCGGCCTTCGCCAGTTCTTTGAGAGAACGCTGGACGCCCTCGACGATGCCGGGGCCGCAATCCTCGAAGAACAGCCGCTCGCACACGCCGATGCGCAGACCCGCGACGTCGCGCGAAGCAGGCGGGGTCTTGGTATGCGGGTCGATCACTGCGAATGCCACCGCCGCGTCCTCGACCGAGCGCGCCAGGATACCCGGCGTGTCGAAGATGGGCGAAAGCGGCACGATGCCGTCGCGCGACCAGCGCCCGATGCTCGTCTTGATGCCGACCGTGCCGGTCAGACTGGCCGGAATGCGCACCGACCCGCCTGTATCCGTGCCCAGCGCGATCCAGGCCGAGCCTTCGCACAGGCTCACGCCCGCGCCCGACGATGAGCCGCCCGGCACGCGGTGCTGCTTCGCATCCCACGGATTGCGCGGCGTGCCCCAATGGATGTTGCTGCCGATGCCGCCATAGGCGAACTCGACCGTATGGGTCTTACCAGGGAAGACGGCCTGCTGGGCGCGCAGCGCGGCGACCACCGGTCCCTCGACCTCGTATTCGCGCGGCAGGCGCCTGGGCGTGCCCGCGAAAGTCGGCCAGCCATTAGCCGCGTACAAATCCTTGATCGAGACGGGAATGCCCTGCATGGGTCCCAGATCGACACCGTTCTTGAACAGCATCGAGGCCGCGCGCGCGGAGCGCTTCGCCGCTTCCGGTTTCCACAGCTTGTAGGCATTGAGCTTTTTGCCGTAGCGATCGTGACGCGCGATGGCGGCCTCGGTCAGCGCCTCCACCTTGACCGTACCATCGCGCAAACCGCGCGCGAGCTCCGGAATTGAACGGTCGATCAGGTCGGTCATTTTGTCCTCGCTTTGGGGATGGCATTGAGAGGCGGTTTTCCGAGCCGCTTTTCGGCGGTACCGAGCGCACGTTCCAGCGCGTGGCCCACGGCCAAGAGGCGCTCTTCGGAACCGGCGCGCATGACGAGCTGCAGCCCTACGGGCATGCCCTCCTTGTCGCGCGCGACGGGAAGGGTCAGGGCGCAAAGCGCCAGATTGTTCACTGGGCAAGTGTGGCGGAACATCTGCCGGTTGTGCTGGATGTAGCCATCGAGCGTGGCGATCGCTTCCACGGTCGGGGGTGTTATCGGCACGGTCGGCATGACCAGCGCATCGACCTCGGCCAGGCGCGCGCTCACGGAACGGTGCTTGCGCGCGATGAAACGCAGCCGGCGGATATATTCAGTCGCCGAAATGCTGCCGCCATCCTGCACGCGGGCACGGATAGTCGCGTCCATGCTGTCCTTCCAGGCGGGCAGTTCGTCGTCGAGGAACTGCAGGAACTCGGCGGACAGGACGCTGCCCTTCAGATGCAGGGCATAGGTCTCAGGGAATTCGGGCACGTCGATCGTCTTCAACCGCACGCCCTTGCGCACCGCTTCGTCCAGCGCGCGCTTGGCGCCTTCGCCGATGCCGGGCCCGAGATTCTCCCACATGAAGGATTCGCAGATACCGAGGGTGAGGCTGGACAGTTCCGTGCGTGCGATTTCCGCAAGGAACCTGTCGGCGTCGAGTCCCGCTGGATCGAGCGCGGCAAAGGCATAGGCCGTGTCGGCCACCGTGCGCGCCAGCACGCCGGGCGTGTCGAAGGAAGGCGAAAGCGGCACGATTCCGTCGCAGCTCCAACGGTTGATCGTGAGCTTGAGGCCTACGTTGCCCGTCACGCTGGCGGGGATGCGCACCGAACCGCCGGTATCCGAACCAAGTGCAACCAGTGCCGAGCCTTCGCCCAAACTGACACCCGCGCCGGAGGAGGAGCCGCCCGAGGCACGGTGGGCCTTGCCGCCCCATGGATTACGCGGCGTGCCCCAATGCGTGTTGGAACCGACGCCGCCGAACGCGAATTCGACCGTGTGGGTCTTGCCCATAATGGTCGCAAGCTGGCGCTTGAGCGCCGCGACCACCGGCCCGTCCGCTTCCCACGAAGCGGGCAGGCGTTTCGGCGTGCCGGCGAAGATGGGATAGCCCTTGAGCCCGAACAGGTCTTTCACGGAAGAGGGAATACCGTGGAGTGGGGCGAGCGTGCAGCCCGCCTTGAACGCCGCGTCGGCCGCACGGGCCTGGGCACGCGCCTTGCCTTCATCCCAATGTTTGTAGGCGCCCAATTGCGCGCCATGGCGCCCGTGGCGGTCGATGGCCTCTTCGGCGAGTGCGATGGCGCTTACCTTGCCGGAACGCAGAAGGGCGGCGATATCGGGGACGGATTTATGAAGATATTGTGCCATTTCCTACTCCCCCCTTGAGAGCGCCAAAATGATAGTGATCCGGCGCGGGCGCGCCTAGCGCGCCTTGTCCCCCTGCGGATGCGCCCGTAAAGTCGCCGGCTCCATGACCCTTCCACCGTCAGAGACGCCGAAAAAGCCGTTGCTGACCCCCGTGCGCACCTGGCGGCCGGGTGCAAGGCTGCGCACCTATATGGCCGCCGGCATTCTCGTCACGGCACCTGTCGGTCTGACGCTATATCTGGCCTGGTCGGTGATCAGCTACTTCGACCGCAAGGTCACGCCACTGATCCCCGCAGCCTACAATCCTGAAAACTTCCTCTATATCCCGCTGCCCGGGCTCGGGTTGTTGATCGCGCTGATTGCGCTGGCGCTGATCGGCTGGCTCACCACCAACGTCCTCGGCCGTTTTCTCGTCGGCATGGCCGACCGGGTGCTGACGCACATGCCGGTGCTCAACAGCATCTATTCGGCGATCAAACAGATCATCGAGACCACGGTTTCGACCAAATCCGGCAGTTTCCGCGAGGTTGTCCTGGTGGAGTTCCCGCGCCCCGGCCTGTGGGCGGTCGGTTTCGTCACCGGCAAGCCGCCCGAGGAGATCGACGCGGCCGGCGGCGGCGACATGGTCAGCGTGTTCTGCCCGACTTCGCCCAACCCCACCTCGGGCTATCTGGTCTACGCCAAGCGGTCGGAGCTCCGCTTCGTCAAGCTATCGGTGGAGGAAGGGCTAAAGCTGATCGTGTCGAGCGGCATCGTAACGCCCGACCAGCCGCAGATCCCCTAGCCCGACCGCAAATAGCGGATCGCGACATCCCGCTCGAACAGGTAAAGCAGCACGCGCACCGCGCGGCCGCGCGGCGATTCAAGCTTCGGATCGCGCTCCAAGAGAAGCCGCGCATCATCGCGCGCTTGGGCCAGAAGATCGCCGTGGACCGACAGATCAGCCAGGCGGAAATCGGGTAAGCCGCTTTGCCGCGTGCCCAGCACCTCGCCGCCACCACGCAGGCGCAAATCCTCCTCCGCGATGCGAAACCCGTCTTCCGTCTCGCGCATGATCGACAGACGTGCCCGCGCCGTCTCGCCGGGCGAACCGTAATAGACCAGTAGGCAGGTCGAAGGCTTGTCGCCGCGCCCGACCCGTCCGCGCAGCTGGTGGAGTTGCGCGAGGCCGAAGCGCTCCGCATGCTCGATCACCATCACCGTGGCCGCCGGGACATCCACGCCTACCTCGATCACCGTCGTCGCGACCAACAGATCGACTGCACCTTCGGCGAAAGCCGCCATCATGGCGTCCTTGTCCGCGCCCTTCATGCGGCCGTGCACCAGTCCCACGCGCATGGCGCCGAAACGTTCCGACAGCTGGGCATGGCGGTCAGTCGCCGCGGCCAAGTCGACCAGTTCGGATTCATCGACCAGCGGACAGACCCAATAGACCTTGGCGCCCCTGTCGAGCGCGCGCCCCACCGCCGCGACGACATCGTCCAGCCGTGCCGACGGGATCGTGCGCGTGTCGACCGGCTTGCGGCCCGCCGGCTTCTCTGTCAGGCGCGAGACATCCATGTCACCGAAGGCCGCCAATTGAAGCGTGCGCGGGATAGGCGTCGCCGTCATCACCAGCACGTCGGTACCACGCCCCTTGGCCGTCAGCATCAAGCGCTCGTGGACGCCAAAGCGATGCTGCTCGTCGATCACGGCCAGCGCCAGATCGTGAAAAGCCACGTCGTCCTGAAACAAGGCGTGGGTGCCGACGGCGATGGGAATCTCGCCGCTGGCCAACCCATCCAGCATGGACTGGCGCGCCTTTCCCTTGTCGCGTCCGGTCAGGACGGCCAGGCGCAGACCCAACTTCTCCACCAAGGGCGCGATGGTTGCCATATGCTGACGCGCCAGAATTTCCGTCGGCGCCATCAAGACGGCCTGCCGTCCGGCCTCGATCGCTGCCAGCATGGCCAGAAAGGCCACCACCGTCTTGCCGCTGCCCACGTCGCCTTGCAGCAAGCGCAGCATGCGCGAGTCCTTGGCCATGTCGCCGGTGATCTCGGCCACGGCCTCCGCCTGCGAAGTGGTTAGGTGATAGGGAAGGGCCGCAATGCATTTCGCCCGCAAACCACCATCGCCCATGGTGGCCACACCGGGCAACGAGCGGTATGCCTCGCGGACGAGCAACAGCGCGATCTGGCTGGCCAGCAGCTCGTCATAGGCCAGCCGCATGCGCGGCGGCACGGTCGGCTGCAAATCGTCGTGACTGGCCGGCGCGTGGAGAGAGACGACCGCGTCGCGCCAAGCCGGCCATTGCATCCGTTCGCGCCCTGCGGGATCGAGCCATTCGTCCAAAGGCGGCGCCAGCGCGGTGGCCTCGGCGATGATCCGTCCCAGCGTCTTCAGGGTCAGGCCTGCGGTCAGGCCGTAAACCGGCTCGAGGCGCGGCAGCTTGCCGATATCCTCCATCGGCACGATGTGGTCGGGATGCGTCATCTGCACCCGGTCGTTGAAATGCTCGATCTTGCCGCTGACCGCGCGCTCCTCGCCCTCCGGCAAGGCCTTGGCCACATAGTCGCCCTTCACATTGAAGAAGACCAGATCCATCGACCCGGTCTCGTCCGTGCAGGTCACCTTGTAGGGCAGGCGGGGACGGTTGCGCGGCGGCGGCCTGTGCTTGCCGACCGTGACCACCAACGTGGCCATGGCCCCGTCTGGCGCGTCGGCGATCTTGGGCGAAAAACGCCGGTCGATCAGGCCAACCGGCAGATGCCACAGCAAGTCGATGACTCGCCCGCCCGCGACCTTCTCCAGAAGCGCGGCATTGCGCGGCCCCACCCCGGAAAGCGAGGTCGTCGACGCAAAAAGGGGAAACAGGACTTGCGGGCGCATGAAGCCCCAGGATATCTCACGGCCGGTGGAACGACGGCCGGCTGCCGCATGTTCCTATCTATCCTACGTGGGCCCGTGGGCGACACAATGACCGAGAGTAACGAGGTGCGCCGGAAACGCGCCCTCTACCGAAGCTGGCACCGCGGCACGCGCGAGTTGGATGAGATCCTTGGCCCGTTCGCGGAGCAGCACGTGAACGCCATGGCCGGGCCGCAGCTCGACCAGTACGAGATGCTGCTCGAGCACCCCGACCCCGAGCTTTTCGCCTGGTTCGTCGAGCGCGAACCTGTGCCGCCCGAACACCGGAGCGAAATCCTTTCTATGGTCCTGGCCTTCACGGCGGCCAAGGGGCGGCCATGAAGCTGCCCGCCAACCTGCTGGCCAAACCGGGGCTGGTCACCGTCGGTGGTGCACCCGAAGGGGTGGACGCTCTGTCGCTGGCCACCTTCGTCGCGTCCAAGCCCGGCCAGGATGTCCTGCACTTGGCGCGCGACGACCAGCATATGGCGCGCATAGCGGCGTCCCTGGCGTTCTTCGCGCCCGACGTCGAAATCCTGACCTTCCCGGCTTGGGATTGCCTGCCCTATGACCGCGTCTCGCCCAACGGCGAAGTGGTCAGCCGTCGCGTCGACACACTGACCCGGCTAGCAGGGCCGCGTCCGCCGGGGGCGCGCATCGTGATCGCGACGATCAACGCCTTCCTGCAGCGCGTGCCCGCACACGCGGTCTTCGCCGACACCAGCCTGGTCCTGAAGCGCGGTGGGAAGTTGGGTCAGGACGATCTAATCGCGTTCCTCAACGCCAACGGCTATGGGCGCGTCGAGACGGTGCGCGAGCCCGGCGAATATGCGATCCGTGGCGGGCTGTTGGACCTGTTCGCGACCGGCGCGGAAGAGCCCGTGCGCATCGACCTGTTCGGCGACGTGATCGAGAATCTGCGCGGCTTCGATCCGTTGAGCCAGCGCAGCACGGAAGAGCTGGCGGAGATCGCCCTGCGCCCAGTCGGCGAGATGCTCTTGAACGCGCCGTCGATCGAGCGCTTCCGGACCGGCTACCGGGAATTGTTCGGCGCGCCCTCGGCCGAGGACGGGCTGTACGAGGCCGTCAGCGCCGGACGCCGCTATGTCGGCATGGAACATTGGCTGCCGCTATTCCACGAAAAACTCGAAACGCTGGCCGATTATCTCCCCGATGCGGTGATCACGCTGGAACACCAGGTGGTGGAGGCGGCGGACACACGGCTGGAGCAGATCGAGGAGTTCTATGCCGCCCGGCGCGATCAAATGGCCGCCGCCCGGCCGCGCAAGCGCGCCGACGACTTGCATGCCGCCGCGATCTACAATCCGCTGCCGCCGGACCGGCTGTATCTGACCGAGGGCGAGTGGCGTGGCGTCCTGAAAAGCCGGCCGAGCGCGACATTCTCGCCGTTCGACGCGCCGGGCGACGGATCCGACGCGGGCGGGCGTAAAGGCCCGGATTTCGCCGAAGCGCGCGCACGCGCGGACTCTAACCTGTTCGACGCCGTACGCAGCCATATCGCGGATCAGCAGGCGGCCGGACGCCATGTCGTGATCGCGGCCTATAGCGTGGGCTCACGCGACCGGTTGGGCGGGCTCCTGCGCGAGCACGGACTCGAAACCGCGCAACCCGCCGCGGATTGGCATGCGGCGTTGGCCGTGCCGGCGCCCGCCGTGGCCATGGTCGTCCTGGGCCTCGAAGGCGGCTTCACGACCACCGAATACGCGGTCCTGACCGAACAGGACATCCTGGGCGACCGCATGGCGCGCTCGACGAAGCCGCGCCGCAAGTCGGACAAGTTCATCACCGAGGCGTCGAGCCTGGCGCCGGGCGATCTGGTCGTCCATGTCGAGCACGGCGTGGGGCGCTATGACGGGCTGATCACGCTAGATGTCGGCGGCGCGCCGCACGACTGCCTGTGTGTGATCTACGACGGCGGCGACAAGCTGTTCGTCCCGGTCGAGAACATCGAAGTCCTCTCGCGTTTCGGCTCGGAGGAGGGGCAGGCGCCACTCGACAAACTGGGCGGAGCGGCGTGGCAGTCGCGCAAGGCGCGCGTCAAGAAGCGCATCCTC
Source organism: Alphaproteobacteria bacterium (assembly GCA_050180485.1). Lineage (GTDB taxonomy): Bacteria > Pseudomonadota > Alphaproteobacteria > CADEGL01 > CADEGL01 > CADEGL01. Next base: position 65,979 of record JBFXED010000004.1, read on the forward strand.
GAGATCGCCGGCCAACTCATCCGCATCGCCGCCGCCCGCCACGTGAAGACCGCGCCGGTCATGCATCCTGCCGAGGGCCTCTACGGCGAGTTCTGCGCGCGCTTCCCCTATCCCGAGACCGACGACCAGCTCTCGGCCATCGAAGACGTGATGAACGACCTGGCGTCAGGCAAACCGATGGACCGGCTGATTTGCGGCGACGTCGGCTTCGGCAAGACCGAGGTCGCCCTGCGCGCGGTCTTCACGGCCGCTTTGTCCGGCTATCAGGCGGCCATCGCCGTGCCGACCACGCTCTTGGCCCGCCAGCATTTCGCGACCTTCTCCGCGCGCTTCAAAGGACTGCCGGTCAAGGTGGCGCAGCTTTCACGCCTGGTCTCAGCCAAGGACGCGGCAGCGGTGAAAGCGGGCCTTGCCTCGGGCGAGATCAATATCGTCGTCGGTACCCACGCCATCCTGGCCAAATCGATCCAGTTCAAGAATCTCGGCCTCGTGGTGGTCGATGAAGAGCAGCATTTCGGCGTGCAGCAGAAGGAGAGGCTGAAGGAGCTGCGCACCGACGTGCATATGCTGACGCTGACGGCCACGCCCATTCCGCGCACGCTCCAGCTCGCGCTCACCGGCGTGCGCGACATGAGCCTAATCGCGACCCCGCCCGTGGATCGGCTGGCCGTGCGCACCTTCGTGATGCCCTACGACCCCGTTATCCTGCGCGAGGCGATCCAGCGCGAACGGACACGGGGCGGGCAGGTCTTCTACGTCTGCCCGCGCATCGAGGATCTGGGCCAAGTACGCAACCGCTTGGCGGAATTGGTGCCCGACGTGAAGGTAGCCGTGGCCCACGGTCAGATGGCGCCGACGGCGCTCGAGAACGTCATGACGGCATTCTACGACCGCGCCTACGACGTGCTGCTCAGCACCAACATCGTCGAATCGGGCCTCGACATCCCGACCGCCAACACCCTCGTCATCCACCGCGCCGACATGTTCGGCCTGTCGCAGCTTTACCAGCTTCGCGGCCGCATCGGCCGCTCGAAGGTACGCGCCTATGCCTACCTGACGATCCCGCAGGCGCGCGTCCTGCGCGAGGGCGCCGACCGGCGCCTACAGGTCATGCAGACGCTGGATACGCTGGGCGCGGGCTTCACGCTGGCCAGCCATGACATGGACATCCGCGGTGCGGGCAATCTTTTGGGCGAGGAACAGTCGGGCCACATCCGCGAGGTCGGCATCGAGCTGTACCAGAACATGCTGGAGGAGGCGGTCGCCGAATTGCGCGCCAGCGGCGGCGAGATCGCGGCGCCCCATGCCGAATGGACGCCCCAGATCACCGTCGGCACCTCGGTCCTCATTCCAGAAACCTATGTGCGCGATCTGGGCGTCCGGCTCGGCCTCTACCGCCGATTGGCCACGCTGCAGAACCGGAGCGACATCGACTCCTTCGCCGCCGAGCTGATCGACCGTTTTGGCTCCTTACCGCAAGAGGTCAAAAACCTGCTTGAAGTAATGGAAATCAAACAGCTTTGTATGGCAGCTGGAGTCGAGAAGCTGGACGCGGGCCCGCGCGGCGCCGTGGTCGCTTTCCGCAACAACCGCTTCGCCAATCCGGATCGGCTAGTGGCCCTGATTCAGCAAGAAAAGGGCGCCGCGAAACTGCGCCCCGATCACAAGCTGGTGTTCAGCCGGGATTGGGGCCAGCAGGTCCAACGTATCGCGGGATTGCAGAAGCTTGTGCAAAGCCTCGCGGACGCGGCGGCGCCGAAGCAGGCGGCCTAGCCCTTCGTCCGCTCGATCAGGGTGTTCGACGGCTCCGCGGTCGGCGCTTGCATCTTGCGGGCCTGCTCCACGCCGGCAACCGGCAGGTTGTCCGCGTCCGGCGCAGGCCGGGAATGAAATCGTGGGCATAGAAATCCTGGACCTCCGCGCGGTTGCGGCCGCCGGTCATCACGGGAACATGGTTGAGATGCGGCGCCGGGGTCATCGTCGCCATGGTGGCGGTCACGTCGTGCTGTTCGAACTCCGCGCGGACATGACGGTCGAAGAGATCGACCAAGGCCTGCTGCTCGGAAGTAAGCGTATCGCTTTCCATGCGTGTTTCCCCCGGAGACGACGGCGGTCAGGACGCCGTCGGGCTGCTCGGCGCTCCGGCCGCATCCTGATCCTGGGCGACCGTTCCACGGGCGGCCGCCGTGGCGAAAGCCTGCTGGAAGACGTCCGGCGGCTGGGCACCCGACAGAACGACCGAGCGCTCGATGATGAAGCAAGGCACACCCTGGATGCCCAGCTCACGCGCGAAGGCGTCCTCGGCGCGCACGCGGTCCAGATCCGCGTCGGTTTCGAGATAGGCGTGGATTTCGTCCCGGTCCATGCCGGCGTCGCGCGCCACGTCCGACACCACCGTCAGATCGCCAATGTCGCGCCCTTCCTCGAAATAGGCGCGGAACAAGCCGTCCACGGCCTCGTTCTGCCGCCCCATCTTGCCCGCGATGCGGATCAGGCGATGGGACATCAACGTATTGGGCGTGCGCTTGATGCGATCGAACGCAAACGCGATGCCCTCCTCGCGACCCGCGTCCACGATCGGCGCATAGACGCGCTCCGCGCGCTCGCGCGAGCCAAATTTCTTGGCCAAGTAGGTCTCGCGCTCCATGCCTTCGACAGGCATGTCCGGGTTCAGCTGGAACGGCCGCCAGCCGATCCACGCATGCGGCCCATCGCTCGCCGCCAACGCGCGCTCGAGACGGCGCTTGCCGATGTAGCACCACGGACAAATCGTGTCTGAGACGACGTCGATCTGCATAGAAGAAGCTTAGCGCCGGGGCGGGACGATATCCATGACAAGGATTCGTCTTTTAAGCGACCGGTGGCGCAGCATTTTTTCTTGCTCCATCTTCCCGCGCGTGGTTAGGAACCGGGTTGGCGCGCATCACGCCCAGCACTCATTCGCATTCTCGGTGATCTCCGCATGTCCGCTTCCTCTCCGATCTTCGATATCTCAAAGGAACGCATCCTTGTCACCGGGGCGACCAGCGGCCTGGGCCTTCACTTCGCGCGCATGCTTGCGCGGAAGGGCGCGGCTCTGGCGCTCTCGGCGCGGCGCAAGGACAAGCTCGACGCGCTCAAGACCGAGATCGAGGGCGCGGGCGGGACTGCCCATGCCGTCGCCATCGACGTGATGTCGGGCGAGAGCGTGCGCGCGGGCCTGGCCGAGGCCGACGACAAGCTGGGTGGCATCAGTGTCCTGATCAACAACGCCGGCATCGCCATCGTGAAGCCGATTCTGGAATATACCGAGGACGAGTGGGACCAGGTGGTGGGCACGAACCTGCGCGGCGCCTGGCTGATGGCCCAAGGTGCGGCCAAGGCCATGGTCGCACGGGGCGCGGGCGGCAATATCGTCAACATCGCCTCGGTCCTGGGCTTGCGCCCGATCGGCCAGGTGCCGGCCTATACCGCGGCGAAGGCTGGCCTGATCCACCTGAGCAAGACGATGGCCATGGAGTTGGCCAAGGAGAATATCCGCGTCAACGTCCTGGCGCCGGGTTATATCGAAACCGAGATGAACCGGCCGTTCTGGTCCAGCAAGGGCGGCCTGGCGCTCATCTCCCGCATTCCGCAGAAGCGGGTCGGCCAGCCCGAAGACCTGGACGGCGCCTTGCTTCTCCTGGCCTCGCAGGCCTCGCGCTTCATGACCGGCAGCGTCGTGGTCGTGGACGGCGGCCATCTCTGCAGCACGATGTAACGAGTCCTCTTCATCCAGAATTGGAGCCGACCATGGATTTCACCCTGTCGCCCGAGATCGAGAGCTACTGCAAGCGCATCCGCGCCTTCGTCGAAAAGCACGTGATGCCGCTGGAGTTGGATCCAGCGAATTACGACGAGGGCGAGAACATCAAGGACTCCGTCTTGGAGCCGCTGCGCGCGAAGGCCAGGGCCGAAGGCCTGTGGGCGCTTCAAATGCCGAAGGAACGGGGCGGGCAGGGTCTGTCCGTCGCCGGTATGGCCGCGACCTACGAGGAGATGGGCCGATCCATCTTCGGGCCCGTGGTCTTCAACTGCGCGGCACCCGACGACGGCAACATGATCCTGCTGAACAAGATTGGCACCGAACAGCAGAAGAAGCGCTGGTTGCAGCCGATCATCGACGGCAAGGTGCGCTCGGCCTTCGTCATGACCGAGCCGATGCCGGGCGGTGGCTCCGATCCCACGGTGATGCTCACGCGCGCCGAGCGGAAGGGTAACGACCGCTGGACCATCAGCGGCCGCAAATGGTTCTCGACCGGCGCGGGCGTGGCGCAGCATTTCATCGTCATCGCCAAGACCTCGGACGACAAGCGCAAGGGCCTGACGGCGTTCCTGTTCGACCGCGACCAGCCGGGCTGGGAAATCCTGCGCAAGATCAAGATCATGGGGCCAGAGGAGCATGGCGGCCATTGCGAGGTGCGCTTCGACGCCTTGGAGGTTCCCGACGAGAACCGCCTGATGGAGATCGGCGATGGCCTCAAGGTGACTCAGATTCGCCTCGGCACGGCGCGCTTGACCCATTGCATGCGGTGGCTGGGCATGGCCAAGCGGGCGCTCGAAATTTGCACGCCCTACGTCAAGGAGCGCGTCTCCTTCGGCACCAAGCTGGCCGACCACGAAGGCGTGCAATGGATGCTGGGCGAAGCGGCGATGGACATCGAGATCGGCCGCCTCTTGACCATGCACGCGGCCTGGAAGCTCGACCAAGGCGATTTCGCGCGCAAGGAAGTTTCCATGGCCAAGGTCGCGGTCGCCGACGTGCTGCATAAGGCGGTCGACACGGCCATCCAGCTCATGGGTGCCAAGGGCTATTCGGGCGATACAAAGCTGGAGTGGATGTACCGCTATGCGCGCTGCGCGCGGCTGGTCGACGGTGCGTCCGAGGTCCACAAGATGGTCCTGGCACGCAACCTCATGGCCGAAGGAATGGACTTCTGGCGGTGGGGCGCCGGTTCTACCAACCGTTGATCCGGTCCCACTGGTCGACCACGTCCGCGCCGCCGTCGAGCACATTGTAGTGCTCGTAGGCCGCGGCGGTCATACAGGAATGGTTGGGCAGAACGCGCACGCGCGCACCAATCGGCAGGCGGTCGAAGGGCAGGGGCGAATCGCTTTCGATCTGCCCATGCTCCTGGCTGACCCGGCCGACGCGCAAGTCGCCGATCCGCGTCTTGCCCGACAGATCCATCACCCAGCCGTAACCCGTGCCCGGCAGAGGTTCGTTCGCGCCAGTGTCCTTCGACAGCGCCAATCCGCCAGCATCGATGACAATGCGGTTATGCGCGCGGTTGTGGCCGACCACGGTGGCCAGAACGCTGACCGCGATCTCGTCCGCGGTGCAGGAGCCGATCCCGCTCTGGTGCAGATCGAAGAACATGTAATTGCCGGGACGAATCTCCGTGACACCGTCCAGCCGAGCGGCGTGGACCGCGTTCGGCGTGGCACCTGGGCTCACCTCGGCGCAAGGCAGGCCCGCTGCCGACAAACGCTCGGCGGCGGCCACGATGGCCACGCGCTCTTCCTCCGCCACGCGCCGGCAATCGGCCGCACCGCGGCAGTCGTAGGAGTGACCGCCATGGGTCAGAACGCCGAGAAAGCGCAAGGCGCCGCTGCCCGCCAGCGCCCAGCCGACTTCGGCAAGCGTCGGATCGTCGGGCTTGAGACCGCCGCGGTTCTGGCCGCTGTCGATTTCGATCTGGACGTCGAACGAGGCGCCCAGGGCCTTCGCCCGCTCGGCCACCGCCTTGACGTTGGCCACGTCGTCGATCAGCAGGCGAACGGCCACGCCATCGGCGCGCAACTTGGCCAAGCGTTCGATCTTCTGCGGCACGATGCCAAAGGCGTAGGTGATGTCGCGGAAGCCATGGCGGGCGAAATACTCCGCCTCCGCCACGGTCGAAACGCAGATGCCACCCTTGTTTCCGGCCGTGGCCAGGGACGCGACCTTGGCCGACTTCGCGGTCTTCATATGCGGACGCAAGGCGACGCCATGTCGTTTCGCGCGGCTGGTCATGGCCGAGATGTTGCGCTCGAGCACGGGGCGATCGAGGAGCAGGGCAGGTGTCTGGAGCTGGTCGAGATTCATGGTGAAAAACCGTTCGAGGAGAAACCGGAGGACCGAGCATAGCGGCCCGACCCGGCCTCGTCACAGCAGGTGACGCATCTCCTCAATTTTGCTGTCTAGAATTCGCCGCGACCCCATGCGATCCTTGCGGAAATCGGGGGAGACCATCGTAGCCAATATGTCGGAAAGTGCCGCCCAGGAACCGCGTCACCGCGGGCTGTCGCTGCAGGTCAGCATCGCGACTTCGTTCGTCGCGCTGCTGGTGTTCATCTGCGCTTCCATCACCTGGTACACTTACGAGCGCAACTCCCACCTGGTGCTGCAATTCGCCGATTCCTTCCTCGATTCGGCGACCTCTTCGACCATCGACAACACAGTCTATCTTTTGGAGCCGGTCTCGGCGGCCGTGGATGAACTGGCCGTCATCGGTCAGTTCCACGAGAACCTCCTGCACCAACCCGAGATGCTGCGACACCTGTTGCAGGTGCTGAAATCATACCCGCACGTCTACAGCGCCTATATCGGCTTCGACGAGAACGGCCGGTTTATTCAGGCCCAACGCATCCCGGACAACGCGGCAACCTTCGGGCCCAACAACAGCCCCGTCGCGCCCGGCTCCCGCTTCGTGCTGCGCACCCTCGACCGGAAGGGAACCGAGTCGGTCGATTCTTACCACTATATCAGCGATTGGAACGCCCAGACCGGCGCCGAGGCGCTGCGCAACGTGGCCTACGATCCGCGCAAACGCCCCTTCTACAGCGGCGCGAAGGATAGCGATTTCTCATACCTGTCGGATATCTACGTCTTCGCCAGCAACCGGAAACCCGGCATCACAATCAGCCGCGCGGTGCGCGACCGAAGCAACAAGTTCATCGGCGTCGTCGGCGCCGACATCACGCTGGAAAGCATGTCGGCCTTCCTGAAGCGTCAGAAGATCGGCAAGCATGGCATAGCCTTCATCACCGGCGACAAAGGCGAGGTCGTGGCCTTTCCCGATGCCGGGCGTTCGGTGCGCCAGGACGGGCTGACGGTGGCGCTGCCGACCATCAAGGATCTGGGCGAGCCGTATATCGTCGAGGCATTCGAGCGCCGGAAGGAAGGGGCGGGCGACCGCTTCAGCTATAAGTTCAATGGCGTCACTTACATGGCGTCGTTCCAGTCCTTCCCGCGCGCGTTCCAAAAGCAATGGACGATCGTGATCCTGGTTCCGGAGAACGATTTCGTCGGTGACCTGAAGCGCACCACCCAAGACATCATGCTGATTTCGGCCGGTGTGGGCCTGGTCGCGATCCTGGCAGTGGCTTACCTGTCGCGCCGTATCACACGGCCGATCCGGCAGGTGATCGGCGAGACGAAGAAGATCCGCGAGCTTGCTCTCGATGACGACGTCAAGATCCGCTCTCGGATCACCGAGATTCGCGAGCTGATCGATGCCATGCGCGCGATGAAGACGACCATTCACTCGTTTTCCCGCTTCGTGCCGCGTGGTTTGGTGCAGCAGCTCCTGGCCAGCGGCAAATCGATGGAACTGGGCGGCCAAGCCCAACGTCTGACCATCATGTTTTCGGACCTGGCCAGTTTCTCGCGCCTGTCCGAGCGCTTGCCGGCCCGCAATCTGATGCTGCTGATCTCCCAGCATTTCGACATGGTCACCAAGATCGTTCTGCGCAATCACGGCACGATCGACAAGTTCATCGGGGATTCGGTCATGGCGTTCTGGGGCGCGCCGTTGCCCCAAATCGATCACGCCGCCAACGCCTGCCGCTCCGCGCTTCTGATTCAGCGCCAGATGGATGCGATGAACGAGGTGTTCGAGCGGGAGGGCGAGCCGACCCTCTCGGCGCGCATCGGCATCCATACCGATACCGTTGTTGTCGGCAATATCGGCTCGTCCGAGCGCATGAGCTACACCGCCATCGGCGACGGGGTGAACGTGGCCTCGCGCCTGGAGGGTGTGAATAAGGCTTACGGCACGCGCATCTGCGTCAGCGAGGCGGTGTTCCGCGAGACGGGCGACCTGTTCGTCATGCGTCCGGTCGACCATGTCGCGGTGAAGGGACGCCGCGGCGGGATCACCGTGTACGAGCTGATGGCCGCGGACGACACCAGCGAGATCGGCGCGACCGACCGTCAACGCGATCTGGCCGCACGCACCAACAAGGCGTTCTTCGCCTATATGGACCGCAAATGGGAGAAGGCGCTACGCACCTATACCCATGCGGCCGAGGCGTATCCGGATGACCGCGTGGTGGCCAAGTTCGCCGAGCGTTGCCGCGAGTTGCTGGCCAATCCGCCCGATGCCAGTTGGAGCGGCGTCATGGAGATGCAGGAGAAGTAGGCATGCCCAAGTTACTGGGCGTCCTCGGCGGCATGGGGCCATTGGCGACCGCAGATTTCATGCGGAAGCTGACGGAGCTGACGCCCGCGTCGCGCGATCAGGACCACATCCCGGCGGTGGTCTATTCCAATCCGCAAGTTCCCGACCGCTCGACCGCCATTATGGGAAAGGGCGAATCGCCGCTGCCCGCGCTGCTCGAGGGTATCGCGCGCTTGCAGAGCGCGGGCGCCGAGGCCATCGCGATTCCCTGCAACACGGCGCATTACTGGTACGACGAGATGGCTGCCGCCAGCCGGGTCCCGATCCTGCATATCGTGGGAGGCGTCTGCGACGTACTGCGGGGCAAGGGTATCGACGGCGGTGCGGTCGGCGTGATGGGCACGGCGGGCACGCTGCATACGGGAATCTACCAGGGCTATCTCCAGCGGAGCGGCTATACCTGCGTACTGCCGAGCGAAGCGGAGATGGCCGAGTTGGTCATGCCGGGCATCGTGTCCGTGAAGGCAGGCGATCTAGCGGCCGCCAAGCGCGTGTTGGGCGACGCCGCACGCCGCCTCGGCGATCGGGGCGCGCGGATGATCGTGCTGGGATGCACGGAAATCCCCCTGGCGCTCGCCGATGCGAGTCCCGAGGCAACGGCACGTTATGTCGATTCGACCGCGGCTTTGGCCCAAGCTTGCGTGGCCTGGGCCCATGGCCGGAGCGGAGCCGCCGCGGCCTAGGCGGCTGCGGAACTCGTCTGGCTGGCCGATTGCTTGGCCCGATCCGGCGGCACCCATTCCTTGTCCGGGCCGCACACCATCGCGACGGCCGCGCAGTTCGGATAGACGATCGCCACCGTTCGCACGATGTCGACCAGCGGGTCGATGGTGATGAACAACACCAGGGCCGCTTCCAGCGGCAGGCCCAAGGGCGCGAACACGAGGCTCAGCAAGGTGATGGTCAGGATGCCGGTGGTGCCGGCAGAGGCCAGGCCCGCCAAGAAAGAGCCGATGAAAATCGAAACGTACTCAGCCACCCCCAACGGGATGCCATAGAGCTGCGCCACGAAGATCGTCGCGACGCCGTAATAGAGGGTTGGGCCGAAGCGGCAGATGGTGATGCTGAGCGGCGCCACCAGCTCGACCATCGTCTTGTCGAAGCCCAGTTCCTTTTCCATCGAGCGGATGACGGAGGGGATGCAGGCAATGCTGCTGCGCGTGCCGATTGCGATCAGAACCGCTTCGCGCAAGGCCATCACCGACTGGATGTAGCTGACGCGGCCGCGTGCCCAGATGATGATGCTGCAGACAATCATCAAAAGAATAACGGCAGCCGCATAAGACACGATGAAGCGGACCATCGCGACCAGCGGCTCAAGTCCCACGATGGCGATTTGACTGGCCACGAGCGCGCATAGCGCGAACGGCAGGACGTAATTGACCCACTGAATGACGCGCTGGCAGGCATGGTAGATCGTATCCAATGTCGCGGACAGGCCGTCGCCCACGTGACGGGAACTGAATCCGACCGCAGCGCCGAAAATGATCGCGAAGAAAAGAACCTTCAGACTGTCGCCGCTGCTGAGCGCGTTGAAGATATTGTCGGGGATGAGCTGTCGGATGACGGTTTCCGTGCTGCTCTCGCTTTTTTTCTCCACCGTCGGGCCGGTCAGCGACATCTCCAGGTCGACGGCATAGGGCGAGCGGTCCACCATATTGCCGAGAACGGCGCGGGAGCTTTCGTCCAGATCGCGACCGGGACCTTCGACAGCGCCGAAGATCACCGCATAGAGCGTGCACAGCAAAAGTCCGCCGACAAAGACGGCCACGATGCGGCGCAGGCTGTTGGCCGCGGTGTGGGTCTTGAGCAGTTTCACCAAGCTTACGGTGATCGCGGAGATCAGGAACGGCAAAAGGCACATCTTCAGAAGGGCCAGGTAGACCGTGCCGAAGGGGCCGATGGCCGCGGCCAGATCCTTGTGGAAGAAACCGATATAGAGACCGAGCAAAAGGCTGGCGAAGATCACCCATGAACTGGAGAGAAGTTTCCCCACGACCCCCAAATCATAGACGCGCCGCCGGGCGACACCCGCAATTCCCGAACCCTTAGCCATACTCGCCACCTTACCGATTTGAAGCCGCGATGCGCCGCCGGAGCGCACCGGATCACTTCTTGGTGAAGATTTCCTCGTACTGGTCCAGAAGCCCATTCACCGTCAGCGGCTTCTGGCGCGAAAGATAAAGGTTCACGACGGACAAAAGCTGCTCGCTGTCCCAGGGGACGGCGATGGCGATATCGTCGCGTGTTCCATCGATCAGGATCGTCCGGAGGTTCAGCGCCGCGGTCGGATTGCCGCGAATGACCTTCTTGACCTCTAGTTCGTCGCGATAGGCAACGGGCACTTCCCCGCGACTGACCGCACCGACAAGGGCGGGCTCCCAATTCGGGTACTCGACGACCTTCGCCTTGGGGAAAAACTCCGCCGCGTAGTCAACGAATGACGATTTCGCCAGCACGCCGATGGAACCGTTGTAGTCCTTGATGACGTCCACGGTTTCCTTGCCCTTAGCCATCTTGGCCAGATCCAACCGGTTCACGAGCAATCCGTGACGCAAGACGAGATAAGGCTGGGAGAAACGCACCCTCATGGCACGCGCCATGGTCAAGCTCAGCTTGGAAATCGCCATGTCGGCATCGCCGCGGATGACGATGTCGACCACGTCATTGAAGCTCTTGCCCTGGCGGTTGTACTCAACGGAAACGCCCAGACTTTTCGCGATGCCTTCGGCCAGGCTGACGTCCAGGCCATAGAAACGCCCGTTGGCATCCGTCATGAAGAAGGGCGGCACGTCGAAGCTTGTCATGGCCACGATCAGCTTGCCGCGATCCAGGATCCGCTTGATGTCCGGCGCCATGGCGGGCGGCTTGGTGGCGGGCGCCGATGGCTGCGCAAACACCGCGGGCGCGCCCAATCCCCATGCCGCCAACAAGACGGCCACAAACGCCAGAAAAAACCGTCTGTGCAGCACGCGCTTCTCCCCCGATCGCGCCAGTAGCCCGTCGCCCACGGCCCCGTGGGCCGCGGGGTCCACCTTGATTGCCAGCGGATGTACGAATATCCCGCCAGCCAGGAAGAATACCGTAATTCCTTCTAGGTGCTACCGATTATTTGCAGTTTGCATCGCAAAGCGATGGGGTAGGGATTCCTTTCAACCGTTTCCCGCAGCCATATATTCCATGTTAATGGCCGTCTGTGAACAAAGGAGACATCAAGTTGAAACTCACCCACATCAAGGCGCCCGCTGCAATGCCATCGGTGAAACTCGAGGACTGGGGGCCCGTCGGCGAGCCGGTCGGAAAGCCCGTGCCCAAGCTGCGCGGGCAGGGCGCACATGAAGGGCCGGATGTGGGCGTTTGGGAATGCTCCCCCGGCAAATTCCGCCGCCAGATCAAGAGCGCGGAGTTTTGCCACTTCATCGCCGGCCGCTGCGTGTTTCACGCGGACTCGGGGGAACGCCTCGACATCCGCGCGGGCGACGCGGTCTTCTTTCCAGCCAACACGCTGGGCACGTGGGAAATTCTCGAAACGGCTCGTAAGACCTACATCATCCTCGACGCCTAGCGCATCGGGACGGGAACCGCCGCAACCGGCGGACGTTTATCCGGTATGCGGCGGTGCGGGCTTTTGACGGCATCGTCGCGACCGATCCCGGAAGGAGGCCCCCGATGCGCCGTGCCATAGGCCTTTCCGCCCTGCTGGTGACCGTGGCCATCGCGGCTCCGGCCTTCGCGCAAGGAGAACTCATGTGCGCGCCGCGTGACGAAGTGGTGAAGCAACTGAGCGCGCAGTTCTCCGAAACCGCCGTCAGCCGTGGCCTGACCGGCGATGGCATGTTGCTGGAGGTTTTCGCATCTCCCCAGGGGACCTGGACGGCCGTACTCTCCGAGCCAACGGGCGTGTCGTGCCTAGTCAGCGGCGGCGAGGCATGGCAGAGCATCGATCATTCGGTGCGGACCGGCGCCGAGCCTCGTGGAAACGGCCTAAGGAAGCACGAATATCCGATGTAGGGGACGCAGAGTGGTGCCGAACTTCCGGCGCCGCGGTTTCGTTTATTCACTTTCGGCAGTCTCGCCCACTGCGTTCCGAATCAAGTACGCGCCGACGTCGGCGGGCTTCACCTTCACGTGCGCGGTATCTTTGCCCTCCAGCGCGATTTTCACCAGCAGGTGGTTCTCAACGTTGGCCAGCCTCACCTTGAAGATGCCGGGAGCACCCTGAATCCGCGGATAGAAGGCAGGGTCGACCGGCTTTTCCTTGCGCGCCAGTCTCTCGATCAATGCCGCTTCGTCGGCGCCATCCACCTCCCGCTTCGCCAATAATTTCCAGTCGTCCGCGCCGGCGTGCCGGTTCGCGTTCAAGGCATCCGCCACCGCCGAAGCCGGACCGTCCGCGACGCCCAGTTTATAGATGTGCTTGGTCAGCCCCACCTCGGCGCCCCATTGGGCGAGGGTCTTGCTGTATGCGGCATAGACGACGGTCATGTGATGCCTCCCGGCGATATGCAGCGGGCGTAGCAGCCGCCCAGTGTGGTTTCAAGCGGTGCACGAGAGCATTCTCCTCGAGCTGACGCTTGACGACCGCCGCCGGTGCCGCCCTCATGTTGCCCCACCTGTCCTCCAGCCTCGCCAAGACGCACGCGCGGGGAAGGGGGCGACGACCCCCGGAGAGGCGATGATGGTTTCACGAAAACAAGAATCGGCCGTGGTCACCGGCGCTGCATCCGGTATCGGGCGCGAGGCCGCTTTGGCGCTGGCGCGGCGCGGCGCGGCGGTCGCGCTGCTCGACCGCGACGGCGCCAAAGCGCAAGTGCTGGCGGACGAAATCGCGGGGGCGGGTGGACGCGCCATCGCGGTCGCGACCGACGTGGCGGACTCAGCCCAGGTGAAAGCGGCGATCGACAAGGCCGCGGCGGCACATGGGGGCTTGGACACCGTCGTGGCCGCCGCCGGCATCGCCCTCACGGGCTCGGTGCTGCAGATGGCCGAGGCCGATTGGCATCGTACCATCGCGGTCAACCTGACTGGGCCATACCTCACGGCCCGCCATGCGGTGCCGCATCTGTTGGAGCGGGGCGGGGGCAGCTATGTCGCCATCAGTTCCGACGCCGGCATCCGCGGCTCCATGGGCTTCGCGGCTTATTGCGCGTCCAAGCACGCCGTCGTGGGCCTCGTGCGCTGTCTGGCGCTCGACCATGGACACCAGGGCATTCGTAGCAATGCGATCTGTCCCAGTTTCGTCGACACGCCCATGGCCGACCAGTTGCTGGCGGATGGCAACGTGCCGGAAAAATCCTTTTATGAACGCCGCGTGCCTCTGGGCCGCTTCGCACAGGCGGCGGAGGTGGCCCGTGTCATCCTGCATCTGACCTCGGCCGAGGCCAGCTATACCAACGGCATGTTCTACGTCATCGACGGGGGGACGACCGCGGGAACCTACACCGCCGCGCCGGCCTGAACGTCCTCGATGGGCGATACCTTCTTTTTCCTTTCGAAGCTGGCCTGGTGGTTCATCGAACCATCGAATGTCGTCGTTTTCGCCATCGGCGCCGCCATCGTCCTGCTGTTCGCCGGACGCGTGCGCGTCGGCCGAAACATCCTGTTGGCCGTCGCCATATTTGTCGGCCTATTGTCGCTGCTGCCGATCCCCGACATCGTCGTCGGCACGCTGGAGCAGCGGTTTCCGCGTCCCGATCCCCTGCCCGAAAAAGTCGACGGCATCATCCTGTTGGGCGGCGCGCAGATTCCGCGGATGACCCGGGAGTACGGCACGCCCGCCCTCAACGCGGCGGCCGGTACAGTAACCACGTTCATGTGGCTCGGACGTCGCTATCCCGACGCGAAACTCGTCTTCACAGGCGGTTCGGGCGACCCGCTGGAGCAGGACCTGACCGAAGCGGAAACACTTCGCCTATTCCTGGACCAGCAAGGCTTCGACGCGAGCCGGGTGCTCTACGAGGAACGGTCTCGCAACACTTACGAAAATGCCGTGCTCGCAAAACCACTGGCCAACCCGCGGCCAGGAGAGACATGGATCCTGGTGACCCAGGCCTTCCACGTGCCGCGTTCCGTCGGCGCTTTCCGCAAAGTCGGCTGGGAGGTTACGCCCTATTCCGAATCGTATCGCTACGGCCGCCATGTCCATTTCGGCCCGCCGTCCAACGTCCGAGAGGCCTTGGCTTTGTTCAATGCTGGTGCCCGGGAGTGGATCGGCCTGTTGGCATATTGGCTGACCGGCCGGTCGGAAACCTTCTTTCCAGCGCCGCCTTAGATAGTGGTTTAGATCAAGTCGTTAGGTCGGCATTCGAAAGCACTCCGGAAGCCTTTGAAGCCCCGCGGCGAGAGCACTAGGGTTTTAACCTCGGACTTTGGGAACAAGTACGCGCGTGGGCGGTTTATCCCTCGCTCCGCGCCTATTCCAGGCCGCCCGGGGACATTATTGCATGCCCGTAACCAAACATGCTGGTGAACCAGCCTCGCAGGTGCGCATCTTGTTCGTGGACGACGATGAGTTGATGCGCCTTTCCTCCGTCGAAATTTTAAAGGACCTGGGATACTCGACCGCCACGGCCGCCACCGGTTCTGCGGCGTTGGATTATCTGCACGCCGGGGGCGGGGTCGACGTCCTGATCACGGATATCGGTCTGCCCGATATTCCGGGCGTGGAATTGGCCGCCGAAGTACGTGCCTTGCGCCCGGATGTGCGTATCATCTTTGCCACCGGCTACGACAAGCGGCGTGCGATGCGCTCCGCGCCCGAGCCGAATACGTCTTTCCTGGCCAAACCGTTCGCGCCGGAGGCCCTCGCGCAGGCCGTCCGCGGCGCCCTCGCTCGGAGCGGAAGCTGATGGCCGAGGCGATAACCGCGCTCCCATCCGCCGGTTCCGCGTCGCGTCTTAGTACGCTTCGCGGCGTGAGGCACGTATGGATGCTTTCCGCGGGCTTCGTCATCTTAGTCATCATGTGCGGCGTGACCGTTTGGCTCTTCGATGAAGCCAAGCGCGACTCCGGCTGGGTGACCCACACCGTGGAAGTCAGCGGCCAGCTATCCGAAATGCAGCTCCTCATGCACCGGGCAACGAGTAGCCAGTATGGCTATGTCGTGACGGGGTCTCGCGCCTACTTCGAGCTTTACCGCCGGGCGCTGGACGAAATTCCCATCATGGATGGCAAACTGAGAGCATCGCTGTCCGACAACCCGGAGCAAATGCAGCGCTTGGACCAGCTGAAATCGCTGATCGACGAGCGGCTGAAGGAACTTCAAGGCCCGGTGGTTCTGGCATTGGCCGGGCGCACGGACGAAGCGTTGAATTTGCAGCGAAAAGCGGACAACCCATCCGTTTCGCTCGCCATCATCGGCGTGATCGACCGGATGCGCGTTGAGGAAAACGAGCTTCTAAGCGCGCGTAGTCAGGACGCGCGGGACACGCGGCTATGGCTGTTGGGCGTAAGCCTGGTCGGCGGTCTCATGATCGTGTTCCTGGCGACTGTTTCCGTCGCCGAGGTGCGCCGCGCCGCGGCCGTCCAGAGACAGGCCCAGACGCAGCTCGAGATGATCAACACGAGTCTGGAAGAGCGAGTTCAGGAACGGACCGCCGCGCTCCAAACCGCAAACCAGGAGATTCAGCGTTTCGCCTATATCGTGAGCCACGACCTTCGCTCTCCCCTGGTGAACATCATGGGTTTCACGAGCGAGTTGGAGACGTTGCGGCACGACCTGTTCGATCGCATGAAGGCCAGCGGCGCGCCACCGGCGGCCATCGAGGATATCGAGCAAAAGGTAGGCAAGGACTTTGATGAGTCGCTGAGCTTCATTAAAGCTGCCATCGGCAAGATGGACCGGCTCATCGCCGCGATCCTGCGCCTGTCCCGCGTCGGTCACCAGGAGTTCAAGCCCGAGCGCGTCGATCTGGATGCCATCATCCGCTCGATACGCAGCACATTGGCCCATCAGCTTCAATCGACCGGCGCCACCATCACGGTCCAACCTCTGCCCACGATCGTCACCGATCGCCTGGCGGTCGAACAAGTTTTCTCGAATCTTCTCGACAATGCCGTCAAATACTTGCGCCCGGGCGTGAAGGGCGAGATCGAGGTCTCGGCCACCGAGAAGGGGAACTTCGTCATCGTCCGCGTGACGGACAACGGACGGGGCATCAATACCGCGGATAGTGAGCGGATTTTTGAATTGTTCCGCCGCTCGGGCCGACAGGACCGGCCGGGCGAAGGCATCGGGCTAGCGCACGTGCGCATGCTGGTCCGGCGCTTGGGCGGGCGCATCGGAGTCGACAGCGAGTTGGGCAAAGGCAGCGTGTTCACCGTCATCCTGCCCCGCACGCTTGTCTTGGAAACTTGAGGGGAATGAATGAACGAAAAACTCGTGACCATCGTAATGATCGAAGACGACGAGGGGCATGCGCGCCTGATCGAAAAGAACATCCGCCGCGCGGGCGTCACCAACCCGATCACGTCCTTCGCCAACGGTACCGACGCCGTGAACTACCTGTTCGGCGAAGGCAAGGAAAGCATCGCCCAAGGCAAGGCGCTGCTCATCCTTTTGGATCTCAATCTGCCGGATATGAGCGGTATCGAAATTCTGAGGCGGGTCAAGGAGACGCCCGCTCTTCGTTGCACGCCCGTCGTCGTCTTGACCACGACGGACGACAAGGTAGAGATTCAGCGTTGCTATGATCTCGGCGCCAATGTCTACATCACGAAACCGGTCGATTACGACAACTTCGCCAACGCGATTCGTCAACTGGGCTTGTTCTTCGCCGTGATCCAAGTTCCGGCTGCATGAACGACAAGACTCCCACGCGTATCCTCTACATCGACGACGACGCCGGCATTGGGCGCCTCGTCCAGAAGCATCTGGCGCGCTACGGCTATACGGTCGAGACGGCGACCTGCGGCTCCGACGGTCTACGGCGCCTGAGCGAGCAGGAGTTCGACTTGGTCGCGCTCGACCATTACATGGAAGGCAAGGATGGCTTGACGACGCTCGGCGAGATTCGTAAGCGGCCGAATCCGCCGCCGGTCGTCTATGTGACGGGCACCACGGAAGGGCGCGTCGCCGTGGCCGCGTTGAAGGCCGGAGCGGCCGACTATGTGATCAAGGACGTCTCGGGCACGTTTCTGCCGCTTTTGCGCGCCGCCATCGAATCGTCATTAGCCGCGCGCGAACTGCGCTTGCTGCGCGAGGCCGCGCAGGCCGAAGTGCGAGAGGCGCGCGACAAATTCGAGGCGTTGGCGAATGAAAGAGCCTTGCTGATGCGCGAAGTGAACCATCGCGTCAGCAACAGCCTCCAGTTGGCGGTCTCGCTGCTCAATATGAAAGCGCACGCCCAATCCAACCCCGACGTGAAGGACGCCTTGCTGGCCGCTAGCAGCCGCGTTGCAGCCATAGGCCAGGTGCATCGGCGCCTTTACAATTCCACCGACGTGCAGGCCGTCGCGCTCGGCGATTACCTTCGGCTCTTGATGGACGATATTTCCCGCGCCATGGAAGACGAACCGGCCGATCAAGTGGAACTCGATATGGATGAAATGACGACCACCCCCGACCGGGCGGTGGCCATCGGCATGATCGTGACGGAACTGGTGCTGAACGCGCGCAAACACGCCTATCCAGATGGCCACGGACCGATTCGCGTTTGCCTGCGGCGGAAGGACGATACCCATGCGACCCTGACCGTCGAAGATGAAGGCATCGGCATGCCGCCGGAGGACGCGCTTCGGACGAAACGCGGGCTTGGCCGGACTATCGTCCAGGCCATGGTTTCCAAACTGGATGCCACAGAGACACGTCCCACCGTGCCACGCGGAACGCGGTTTGTGTTCGACTTCGCGCTGCCCTAGCGGCGGGGCGCGCCGCTGAAATCCGCGTCGTCCACGGCGCTCTCGCGCACGCGCCTCTCAATGTCTTTCAATCCGCCGTTATCAACCGTGCGCTTGCCGCCGTCCAACTGGCTCTGCCGGTCTTCATCCTCCGGCCCGATACGCCGGGAGGCGGCACTGGTCTTGGCGGGGGTAGTAGGCATCCTGGGCATCGAACGCTCTCCATCCGAAACGGATCTTGCAGGAAAACCGCGAGGAAGCTGCGGGGTTCCTGAAACCAAAGGGCGTTCCGCGACTTGGTAGGGAGCCGCGTACGCGAGAGGAGCTCTCGATGCTGCCCATCACACTTCAGTTCCTCGGCATGCTGTTCGCTTTCATCGGCGCGGTCCTCTTGGCCATCCGCCGAGAACGCCGTGATGGGCCGGTGTGTCTAGCCTTTGGCCTGGGACTTTTGTTGATTCTCGCGCTGTGGCGGCTGTTCGGCGTGTTCTAGCCCGCGCCCGCGTGCCAGACGCCCGAGGCCTCGCGGCGCGCCGACGTTGGCGTCGGCGTGCCGCTCCCCACGGTCTGCTGAAACTCCCTGCAAGTCTGCCCACTGGCGTTCTGGTATGTCCGCACCGGCGTCACGGTGCCGGAGTTGCCGGTATTGGGATTGGTCCAGCTCGCGGTCTCCCCCAGCGGTTTGAACTCCAGCGCATGTTGGACGGTGACATCAACGACCTGCTCGTCCGGCACGAACGAGGTCGCGCCACGGCCCGAAGAAGAAGGGAAGTTCAGCCCAAAGCCGCCGCCGCCATATCCGCCATAGGCACCGTATCCCGGCGCGCCGATGCCGATTCCAGGACCGCCGCCGAAACCGATGCTGGTGCTGACCCCGCCGCCTTCGCACGCGCCGAGAGCGGCTGTAGCCATGAGCAAAGAGGCCAGCAGTTTAGGATGGAACGATCCCATGCCTCTTCAACCCGTGGCTCGGAATACGGGTTCCGTATGGAACCATGCTGCAATGAAGCGGTTAGGGGAGGGAGCGGGGCATTATTGCGAATGGGCAGGTGTCGCGGCCTACGATGAATGTGGAGCGTCTCAGCAAAGGCCTGGATTCGCTGGAGCTTCGGTCCGCTACGGACGACGAAGCTCTGTTCCATTTGTCCGATTGCATCGTGGAAATCGTCGCGGCGGTGGCAACAGAACGGCGGCAATTGACTTGGAGCGAGCGCAATCTTCTCGCATCGGCACTGAATGCCATGGAACGAGAAAACTGGCTGCTGGCACGCGCCTATATCTGGAACACCATTCAGTTGGACGGACAGGGCCGTCGAGTCTTCGGTGACGAGCACCGCGAGCGGCTGTCTAAATTGACGCCGCGGCGTCTCTTAAGTGCGTTGAAGTACCTTTGTCGGCGTCAAAGGCTGCCGGAGGCGTTCCATGCGTGCTCGCCGCCCCATGTCCCGCACGCACGCGCGTAGATTTACCGACGCTCCGAGCCGTGGAATGTCACAGGAATGTCCCGTTGGATAGACCCGGATGTGCCCATACTTGTCGGAGAGGGGACACACCAGACGGAGTGCATTTCCATGTCCGCCATCCTCATCCGCTTTGACCAGCCGACCAAATTCACCGTCGTCGTCGACGGCAACGTGCGCGCGCATATCGTGAAGGAAGGTCCTCAATGGCGGTTGCGCCGCCTAGATCGCAAAGAAACGCCGGATTACCGAGGTGTCGATGTCACGCCGGACATCTTCCAGCACCAGGCCTTGGTGCCTCGCATCGAACGGCATCTCCGCGACGCCTAAACGCCGCGCCATTCCTCAATCCGCACGCGGCTCGACGGCCTTGATATAGCAAAGAGCCGGGCCCGAGAGCCCCAAGAAAATCATCAAGACAGCCATCAACCAGTGCCCGATATGAGCGAAGACCGTGCCGCTCGCATGCCGCTGATCGCGTTGTGCATGGTCCATGACGAGGTTAGCCATCGTTCATCCCCTGGATCGCGAAAACCTGCCAGCGCGTCCCCGGCAAACTCTCCCCTGGCTTTCTGACCCAACGCGGCACGTTCCGCGGAGTTCCATCGTACGCGACGATCCCATAGGTTTTTTACAATTTGAGGTGTGCGGCGGCGAAAGCGGCCCCAACAGCTTGTTCCGGATTGGACCTTTCCCGTTCGCGGCCGCTCCACCAATGTGCTCTCGTTCAGAAGACGAGGGCCCCATGGGCGAGACAAAAGGCGGATCGCACCGCAACCAGTTCGGCCAGCCGATTGGCGCCCCCGTGCCCGACTGGGTGCCGCGTCCGAAGCCACCCACGACGCCCATGGTGGGCCGCCTTTGCCGCGTCGAACCCCTGGACGCCCCGCGTCATATCGACGACATGCACGCCGCCTTCAGCGAAGCCGCCGATGGGCGGGACTGGACTTATCTCTCCGTCGACTACCTCGAGCGCGAGGCCTATCGCGCCTGGCTCACGAAGCTCGCCGCGGCCGGAGATCCAATGCCGCACGTCATCGTCGATCAGGCCATCGGCAAGGCGATGGGCACGGCCTCGTTCATGCGCATCGATCCGGCCAACGGCGTGATCGAAGTGGGCCACATTCTGCTGGCTCCGCGTCTGCAGCGCACGCCCGCCGCCACCGAGGCCATGTTCCTGATGATGCGGCGTGTATTCGACGAGCTGGGTTACCGCCGTTACGAATGGAAATGCGACTCGCGCAACGCGCCGTCCCGCGCGGCGGCCTTGCGCCTGGGCTTCCGTTTCGAAGGCATCTTCCGTCAGGCCATCGTCTATAAGGGCCGTAATCGGGACACGGCCTGGTTCTCGATCATCGATTCCGAGTGGCCGTCCCTGAAGCGGGCCTACGAACGCTGGCTCGACCCGAAGAATTTCGACGAGGCAGGACAGCAACGCCTGCGCCTGTCCGACCTCACGAAAAATCCAAACTGAAATTTTTCAGCGCGTGCGTAAGGCCGGGTGGTTGACGACGCCGTCATGCCCGTTCGCCGGCTTCGCCGTATCCGCTCCTTGATGCGGCGCGCGGCGATTGAACGACCAGTTCGGCGCCATGCGGACCTCGGGATTGGGCACCGTCCAGCACGCGCCATCCGCATCGAGAAAAACCACCCACATCAAATGACTCTCTGGCCCATAGTCGATGACGAAGTGGGCCAACCCCGGCCCTTTGGAAGTCTTAAGCGGAAGAGGTGGTCTGAGCTGCGTTATCATGAAGTCCACATTGTTGATTGGCTAAGGCGCAACCAATCACGCTAAAAAAATGTTCCGAAAAAGTTTCGTTCTTAAGGAAACAAAGTGGGAGGCTTCCAACGGAACTGATTCCTTTCGGCCTAGGTTGGTTTTGTGTCCCCCTAACGAGGAGCACACGATGCCGAATCAGAATCCGCAAAATCCGCAGCAGCCGGGTCAGCCGCAGCAGAAGACTCAGCAGCCGGGGCAGAACCCCCAGCAGAACCAGAACCCGCAGAACAAACAGGGGCAGGAGAACCGCTTCGGCCAGGGTCAGCAGGGCCAGGACCGCGACACGGATCAGAACCGCATGAAGCCCGCCCAGCGCCAGGAACCCAATAAACACTAGTTGCTACGGGCCGCAAAGGAAGCCCGCGAGGAGTGATCCTCGCGGGCTTTTCTTTATGCACGCGACGAATGGGACTTTGTCAAAACTTTGACATCGCTTCTGTAAGGAACCGACAGATCGCGAAGGGTGTTTGAAAGGTAGACGTATCAATCAGGGGCTCTACGGGCCTAACCGAAGGAGTTGATCATGAAAAAGGTTGTTCCGCTTGTTGCGATGATCCTCACGGCCGCCACGCTGACCGCTTGCGGTCAGAGTACCGGTGACCGCGCTCTGAGCGGCGGTGCGATCGGCGCTGGCGCTGGTGCGGTTGGCGGCGCGCTGGTGGGTGCACCGCTGGCGGGCGCCGCCATCGGTGGCGCAGCCGGCGCCGCGACCGGCGCATTGACCAACGAAGACCAGATCGATCTAGGCAAGCCTGTCTGGCGCTAACCCGTCAGAATAATGAGTGAGAGGGCGGAGCCGCCAAGTGCGGCTCCGCTTTTTTTTACTGGACGGCCATCGCCACCGGCGCTTTCGGCAGCCCGCCGATGAAGAATAGCAAGGCCGTGCCATCCGGATCATACAGGCTGAGACGTTCGAGACGCCCGCTGGAATCCGTTTTCTGAACCAAGCCGGCAGGTCCATCACCGGCCAATGCCGGCGATGTCGCTTTCAATGAAAACCACAAACTCCTGACGCCTGCCGTTTCGCCGTCATCCGCGGCGACAAGGGCCAAGCACGCCTCTTTCGCGCCGGGTATCGAGAGCAGCGCAACACCTCCGTTGGAGTCGTGCGCTTTCACGGCGAGGCCAGCGACATCGGTATAGAAGTCGAGGGCGCGGGAGAGATCCTTAACCGCGAGCGTCGCGCCGAGAATCTCCCGCGGATGCAAGGGCGCCGAGGCAACGTGGTCGAACACGGGCGGCAGCGCATCGATGTCGGGCAGGGGCGGAGCCGCCACAGGATCCCAGCGCGCGCTGATCAACGCGTGGTCCTTGCTTTTGTAAAAGGCGCGCCAATCCGCCACGACATCGGCATAGAACTCGACCCCGTTCAAATCCGGGTCCAGCAGATAGATGCTGTGCGACATGCCGTGATCGAGCGCGCGTTCGACGCTCACTCCGTCCTCGCGCGCGCGCCGGTAGGCATCCACCATCCGTGCCTCGCTCTTCATGCGGAACGCCAGATGATTGAGGCCGGGCACACGGCCCCGCGCCATGGTGTTCTGGACCTTGCCGTCCCGTCCGATCGCAGCCCGGTTCGAGACCTGCATCACGGCAATGTCGTGGTGCGATGAACCATTGCTCAGGAAGCCGGCACTGATCTCGGGTTCGCGGTAGACCTCATTCAAGCCGCACACATCGCGATAAAACGCGAGCGAACGCTCCATGTCCGCGACGTAGAGATTGGCGTGGGCGAAACGGTCAGGGGCGAAGTATGCGGACATGACGGACCCCGTTGGCGCCTATGCGGCCTCGAGCTTCTTGCGCACTTCTCGGGCGGCCAGAAAGGAACTCTGACTGGTCGGACCGGTCGAAGCATAGCCCACATAGTCGCCGGAGAAGTGGATCGGACCGAACGGCCGTGCCAACGCTTCCTGCAAACCGAGTCGGCCGGGCGGCCAATAGGGATAACCCAATTCCCACCGCTGCACCCACGTCTCGGTCACGATGCCGCGCGTCTCGGGAAAAATTTCGTGCACGTCCTTCAGAAAGATATCGCGGATCTCCTCGTCGGTCCGCTTGAGGAGGGCGGCGGCCTGACGGGCGCCCGAATGCACCACCAAGGCGCCACCTGGCGCGCGTGGGGCGCCCTTCCGCCGCACGGGATTCATCGTGTTGTAGAGCATACAAAAAGAACGATCGATGACGCCGACCATGTAGATGTCGTCGTAGGGCATCGGCCCGGTTTCGTTGGTCAGCATGGCCATGTTGACATAGGGGCCATAGCGGACGGCATCGAGCGCGGCCGCCTTGTCGTCGGGCAGCCCGGCAACGATGCGGCGCGTGATGGGCGCGGGCGTCGCCACGATGGCGTAGCGCGCCGCGATCACGACTTCTTTCCCGCCTTGAATCGCGCGTACAGTGACGCCGTCCTTGTCCGCTACGACCGCCTCCACAGGCGCGCCGCGCATCACGCGGTTGCCCAGCCGACGGGCGATAGCTTCGGTCAATTCCGTCAACCCGCCCAAGATGGTGCGGCGGTCCATCGTCTTCTTGGCCCACAGATTGCCGACAAGGGCCGCGCCGAAATGCCCGGACATCTCGTGCGATTCGGCCGTCACGCGGTTGACGATGGTGCGCATGATGGCTTCGACCTCGGGATGCATGCGGCCGAGCGTCTTGTCGAACGTCTCCGCGTCGAGGCCGGGATGGCCCGCGACGGTCACCGCCGCCCCGTCGAACCCGTCGAGGCCTCGGATCGGGTCGTCCGAGTAGCGCCGGGCACGTATGTTCGCCAGCCGCAGGCGGATACCGGTGCGGATCAGCGATAGGCGCCCGGCGAGCGACAAGGGAATTCGGAAAGGATAGGTCTCGAACCTGCCACCGCGCACCAGGCGCCCGTCCTTCCAGACGGTCGCCATCTCTCCCTCGGCACGGATGGTCTCAAGCCCCAACTCGGCGGCCAATTGGCCCATGGGCGAATTCGGCCCACCGATGAAATGGGCGCCAGTGATCATCCAATTGGGATCCCGGCGCTTGTTGAAGATACGTCCCCCCACGCGGTCTTGTGCCTCGACCAGCACCACGTCGCGGTCGCGTAACGCCCAGGCAGCCGCCAGCCCCGCGATACCCCCGCCGACAACCACGACGTCGTGGCGTTCCACCATCCGTCTGCTCACGAATCTTTCCCTTTTGGAGAACGGAGAGTAATGCCGACGTAAAGCAGACCGCAGACCCTGGATTTGCCTCCGCGATTGACCCAACCTTCGGCTAAGTAAAAGAATATATCCCAGTTTCTTCTCTACTCCATTGCCGGGGGGCAATCATGGAACCTTTGACGATTGGTCTTATCGTCGCCGCCTGCGCCTTTGGCGGCGCAATCTTCGGCATGGTCGCTGGAAAGATACTTCCCGAACATCATCTGAGCGACGCGTCCAAGGACGTGGTCAAGGTGGCCATGGCCATGACTGCAACGATGGCCGCGCTGCTCATCAGCTTGATGGTGTCGAGCGCCAAGTCGTCCTTCGACGACAAGGATGACGCCCTCCGGCAGCAAGCCGCGCGCACGATCATGCTCGATCGGCTTTTGGCACAATACGGCCCCCAAACTGAAGGTATTCGCGCCTCGCTGCGCATGTCCGCCGAGGACATGCTAAGGACGATCTGGCATGAGAAAGCCGATTCGAACGATGTGGAAATCGACCTTAATTCCCTGCGTCAACGGCGGTCCGGCATCGAATCGGTCCAAGAGCAAATATTCAACCTGACCCCGGAAAACGACAAACAACGAGATCTGAAGGCGCAGGCTATCTCCATTAGCTTCAACATCGCCGAAGGACATTGGCAACTGGTGGAGCAGCTCGAAGGTCGGCTCCAGTGGGCGTTTCTCGGCATGGTGATGTTCTGGCTGACGATCGTTTTCGTCAGCTTCGGCGTTTTCGCGCCCCGGAACGCGTCCGTTATTGCCGCTTTGTTCGTTGGCGCGGTATCGGTGGGCGCCGCGATATACATGATCGCGGAACTCGATTCGCCTTATGGCGGCCTGATAACGATCTCGAGCGCGCCCATGCATGCCGCGCTCGAACAGCTGGGAAGATAGGGGCTGCTAGGTCGGTGACACGGCGGACGCAACGGCGTCCGCCAGGTCGCGCTGTCGGAAGGGCTTTGCCAAGCGCAGCACCGCCGCGTCGAGGCCTGACGGCAATTCGGCGTATCCCGTAGCAAGGATGATGGGAAGCGTCTCGAATTCCGCGCGCACGGCCGCAATCAATTGGGCACCGGTCATGCGCGGCATGGCCTGGTCGGTGATAATCAGGTCCACGGTCGCGCCATCCCGCAGCCGCTCCAACGCCTCCATCCCCGATGCGGCCTCGATGACGGTGTGACCGAGCTCTTGCAGCATGGCGGCGGTATTCATCAACACCAAGGCGTCGTCGTCGACCGCCATCACGACGAGCGGCCGCGTCGGCGACGGCTCTGGCGGAGCCGCTGCCTTCGCCTTTTCGACAGGTTCATCGGCTACCGGCAGCCAGATTTCCGCCGTCGTGCCCCGGCCCGGTTCGCTCTTGAGAATGAAATGACCGCCGAACTGCGCCGCCAAACCATGCACCATCGGCAAGCCGAGCCCGGTTCCCTTGCCGATCCCCTTGGTGGTGAAGAACGGCTCGATGGCGCGGGCCAACGTAACCTCGTCCATGCCTTCGCCGGCGTCGATCACCGCCAGGCAAATATAGCCGCCGGGCGAGAGCGCGCCGGTTTTCTTCGTGACCCGCTCTTCTCGCGCTTCGATGGTGATCGGCCCGCCTTGGGGCATGGCGTCTCGCGCGTTCACCGCCAAGTTGAGAAGGGCCGTCTCCAATTGATTCGCGTCCGCGCGAGCACGGGGAAGGGCGAGGGGAAACCGTAGCGCGATCGAGATTTGTGGGCCAAGGGCGCGCTGGAGTAAATCGCTCATCCCTTGTACCAACGCCGGAATGTCCACCGGAACGGCTTCCAGTTCCTGCCGGCGTGCGAAGGCCAGCATGCGCTGGGTCAGGGCCGTCCCCCGCTGGGCGGCCTGCATGGCGTTGTCCAGAAAGGGCGTGATCTTCGGGTCGTCGAGCAGGCGTTTGCCGACGATTTCCAGGCTGCTGATGATCGCCATCAGCAGATTGTTGAAGTCGTGTGCGACGCCGCCGGTAAGCTGGCCGATGGCATCCATCTTCTGCGACTGGAACAGCGCCTCGCGCGCTTGTTCCAACTCGATTTGGGTGTTCCTGCGCTCGGTGATGTCCCGTGTGATCTTGGCGAAGCCGATCAAGATGCCGTCGTCGTTCCGAATGGGATCGATGATGACATTGGCCCAGAAGCGGCCGCCGCCCTTACGGACGCGCCAACCCTCCTTCTCGAACCGCCCCTCGCGCAGCGCGGTTTCCAGTGCCCGCTGAGGCACGCCATTCCGCCGGTCTTCCTCGGTATAGAAGCGCGAGAAATGCTGACCGAGAATCTCCGCGCTTGCGTAGCCTTTGAGCCGTTGTGCGCCCGCGTTCCAACTCGTGACGATCCCCGCCGGATCGAGCATGTAGATCGCGTAGTCCGTCACGGCCTCGACCAACAGGCGATAACGCCCATCCTGCGTCAGCGAGTTCTCGAACGCTCCGGTCGGAAGAGGCATCGACAGTCCTGAATTCACGCGTGGTGATCAATCTGGAGAGTTAAACGCGTATGTCGGCCTAAAGGGTGGATAGAAAATTGGCGGATGGGGTGGGATTCGAACCCACGAAGGGCTTGCGCCCTTGCCGGTTTTCAAGACCGGTGCCTTCAACCGCTCGGCCACCCATCCGGCGCGGGAGTATTGGCGTGCAGACCGGCCAATCGCAACGCCGATATTTTTTGAGAGAAACTGATGGTCCATATATAAGTATCTGAAATCTAATACAGATTATCCATCGTGAATTTCGGAACCAAATCCCGTTTGCAGGGTTGTTTCGTACAGACAGCACGAATTGCCCCCAAGGAGTGCTGTTCAAGAAGGCGGCGCATGTCCCCCCGGCAGCGCCGCCTTTTCCTTTGCCTCGCCTAGTCTTCCCTCGGCCGGCCGCGCATTTGCTTGGTTATGGCGCGGCGGCTCTTGGCTTCTCGGCGACGCACCTTGGATGCTTTGGTCGGTTTGGTTGCGCGGCGGCGCACGGGGGCCACGGCAGCCTGTCGAATGAGGGCCAGCAGACGTTCTAAGGCGTCCGCGCGATTGCGCACCTGCGTACGGTGACTCTGGGCCACGATAACGAGGTCCCCGTCGCGGGTCAGGCGCCGGCCGGCGAGGCGCATGAGACGCTCCCGCACATCATCGGGCAGCGACGCGGATGTCCTGACGTTGAACCGGAGTTGAACCGCGCTCGACACCTTATTGACGTTCTGCCCGCCCGGCCCCGAAGCGAGGACGAAAGTCTCGATGATTTCCCGTGGATCGATGGCGATGCGGGGCGTGACCTGGATCATGGGGCCGGTGTCGATTGAAAAGACAACATCAAATATGGACCTCTGGGGGCCGATGGGCCATATGTTGATGCACCGGGGGCGCTGCTGAAGGGATTTGGCCGTGCTCCAACCGAAGCACCGAATGACCTTGCTGGCGGCCGCCGCTTTCGCGGCGTGGACGTGTTCAGCCAACGCTCAATCCGCGCCGCCCGCTCCAGGCACCACGAGCACGGAGCGCCTCGACGAGTTGGGCTGCCGCAACGATTATGCGTCCGCCAGCTATAAGTGCGAACGGCCGCCATTGGCGGGGCGCAGTTTCTCCAGCAAACAAGACGCCTTGAAACGATTGCAACAGCTTCGCGCGGCGCCGAAGCCGGCCGCCAAGCCCAAGGCGGCCGCGCCATCCGTGAAGACGGGCCAGATCGCCGCCCCGCGCGGAGATGTGTCTTCGCGGCCGGCCAAGAGCGCGCGCACCGCCGCATGGACGCGCGTGGCGAACGGCGAAGGGGCGCAGTACTTCATCGACACGGCGAATCTCGACACGCAAGGGCGTACGGTCATCGCACGCACGCTGACGCGCTACGAATCGCCGCGCACCAGCACCACCGTCGCCAAGCCATACCGTTCGACCGTTTCCGTCGAGCGATACGATTGCGCGAACCGTACCTATGCCCTGTCCGAAATGCGCTACCACGCGGAAGGGGACGGAGCGGGACAGGCGCTGGAAACGGTCGCGGTCCCGGAAAATAGGCTGACCTATCTCACGCCCGGGGCGGGATCGGTCAACGAGCAGCTCCTCAATCAGGTCTGTTCGGGCAAACGATAGATTAACGGCTTGTTTTGCCGGGCGGGCATGCCATGTTCCCGGCCACCAGCGGCCCACCTGAACGATCCCCATGCTTCGCATCGAAAACCTCACCTACCGCATCGGTGCGCGCGTCCTGTTGGACGGCGCCAGCGCGACTATCGACACGGGCCACCGCGTCGGGCTGGTGGGGCGCAACGGCACCGGCAAGACCACGCTGTTCAAGCTGATCATGGGTGAGCTGGATTCCGATGGCGGCGACATCGAGGTGCCCCAACGCTGGCATGTCGGCGTGACGACCCAGGAGGCGCCCGGCGGTCCGACCAGCCTGATCGATACGGTGCTGGCCGCCGACAAGGAACTGACCGCGCTCGAGGCCGAAGCCGAGACAGCGACCGACCCTGATCGCATCGTCGAAATCCATACCCGGCTGGAGGAAAAGGACTCGCACCGCGCGCGGGCGCGCGCCGCGCGCATCCTGGCCGGCCTTGGTTTCGACGAGGACGCCCAGGGGCGCCCGTGCAGCGATTTTTCCGGGGGCTGGCGCATGCGTGTGGCGCTAGCGGCGCTCCTGTTCACGCGACCCGACTTGCTGCTGCTCGACGAGCCCACCAACCACCTCGACCTCGAAGCCAGCCTGTGGCTCGAGGACTATCTGCGCACATACCCGGGCACGGTGCTGCTGGTCAGCCACGACCGCGATCTGCTCAATCGCGCGGTCGACGAGATCCTGCATCTGGAGAACGGCAAGCTGACGCTCTATCGGGGCGGCTACGACCGCTTCGAGGAAACTCGGCGCATGCGGCTCGAGCTCGACGCCAAGATGCGTTCGAAGCAAGCCGCCCAGCGTGCCCGTATCCAAGCCTTCGTCGATCGCTTCCGCTACAAGGCCAGCAAGGCGCGCCAGGCGCAGTCGCGCCTGAAGATGCTGGCGCGCATGCAGCCCATTCCCGAGCAGCAGGGCGAGGGCAGCGTCGTTTTCGACTTTCCCGACCCCGATCCGCTGGCGCCGCCGCTGTTGAGCGTGAACGGCGGAGCCGTCGGCTACGACGGACGCGCGGTATTGGAAGGCCTCTCCCTGCGCCTCGATGACGACGACCGCATCGCGCTGCTTGGCGCCAACGGCAACGGCAAGTCCACTTTGGCGAAACTTATCTCCGGTCGCCTCGCGCTCATGAAAGGCGAACTGGTGCGCTCGGGCAAGTTGCGCGTCGGCTATTTCGCCCAGCACCAGGCCGAGGAGTTGGACCTCGACGCGACGCCCGTGGTCGAAATGTCGCGCAAACTGCCCAAGGAGCTGCCGGAACGGCTGCGGGCGCATCTCGGACGCTTCGGATTCTCGCAAACTCGCGCTGAGACGCGCGTGGGCGACCTATCGGGCGGCGAGAAAGCCCGTCTCATGCTCGCGCTCATCACCAGCGAAAAACCCCACATCCTGGTGCTGGACGAACCGACTAACCACCTCGACATCGCCTCGCGCGAGGCGCTGGTGCAGGCTCTCAACGCCTACAAGGGCGCGGTCGTGATGGTGAGTCATGACCCGCATATGGTCGAATTGGTCGCCGACCGCCTGTGGTTGGTGGCCGACGGCAAGGTCGCGCCGTTCGAGGGCGACATGGCGGACTATCGCGCGCTTCTTTTGTCCCAACGCGGCAACGCGGGTGGCGGCCGAGGCAACGCACGACCGACGGACGAGGAAAAGGCCGAGCGCAAGATACAGCGCAAGGCCGCATCGGCGGATAAGCGGCTGCGCAAGAGAGCCACTGACGCGGAGGCGCTGGTCACGCGCCTGACCGCGCGCAAGGCGGAGCTAGAGAAGGCGCTCGCCGATCCCAAAATCTACGAAAGCGACGGCAAACAGGCCGTCGATCTCGGCCGCGAGGCCGCCGCCGTTCAACGGAACCTGGCTGCGGCCGAGGAAGACTGGCTGGCCTGCCAGGAAGAGCTGGAGCAGGCGGCCGCGAACGCCTGAACGCGCCGGATAGTGGCCGAAAAAGGGCCGAATCCACCCTTTTTCCGCCACCTTGATAAACCAGATTAACCCAGCCGAAAGATGCGGGAGAGCGCGAGCGCCCTATATTTCTTTGGCATGAAACGCGGCGGAATGTCCGACGCGCCACCGGGGAAACCCAGGGAGAAGACCGAGATGATTCGCCTTAAGACCATGATGCTGGTTGCCGCGCTCGCCGCGTTGCCGCTGTCCGCGATGGCTCAGGCCACCCCGGCAACGCCGGCCACCCCTGCGCAGCCTTCCACCGGCACACAGGCCACACCCGCGACGCCCGCTTCGCCAAGCAAGGGCGGCGAACACCACGGCAAGAAGGGTGACAAGGCCGACAAGGAAAACCAGAAGGGTGGCAAGAAGACGGGTCACGACAAGAAAGGGGGCAAGAAGGCGGGCCAGAGTTCCAGCCTCGACGCGAACCCGAACATCCAGCTCGCGGCCGCACCGTTCTTCAAGCCGGTGCTGGGCCTCGGCCTGAACTGATCGCGCGCACGGAAAGTTGGTAAGGAGGCCCGCCGATGCTACGGCGGGCCTCTTTCTTTTCCGGCTCAACCGCCGGGCACGGCGCCGGCGGGGAGAACGGATGCATGAGCCGCGATCTCGCCCGCGCGAGCGCGCCAGATGGTATCGCCCGCGGCAGCGATATGGCGAAGCGCGCGCCGCAGTTCGCGCAATCGGAACGGCTGACCGACGATGTAAGGATGGAGCGCGATGCCCATGACCAGTGGCTGCTCGCGCGCCTGCACCCGCATTTCGTCGAAATTACCGACGATCATGTCCGCGAAGGTGGACGCGCTCTGCCGTCGCACTGCGATGGCGGGGATATCGTTCAACTCCTGGGGATAAGGCACCGACAGAAGCGGTCCGCCGCGCGTGCGCAGCCAGGTCGGCTGATCGTCGTGGCACCAGTCCAGCAGATAGGCATAGCCGGCTTCCTTCAGCAGATCCGGCGTCGCGCGGCTTTCCGCGATCCATGGCCCCAACCAGCCCGCTGGCGCCTTGCCCTCGTGCCGCATGATCGCATCCGTGGTCTCGCGGATCAGCTTCCGCTCACCTACTTCGTCCAGCGCCGACTGCCGCACGGCATTGCTGTGGCCGTGGGCGACAATCTCATCGCCGCGCTGGCGGAACGCCGTCACCAGTTCCGGGCAATAGTCGTAAAGCGCACTGTTCACCAGCGCGGAGCAGGGCAGGGCGAGTTCACGAAAAAGTTCCAAAAGACGCCATGCGCCCACGCGGTTGCCATAGTCCCGCCAGGCATAGTTCAGCACGTCGGGCTGCGGCCCGCCGGGTGCGAGTTCCGCGCCGAGGCCTTCGCCGAAGGCGAAATGCTCCAGGTTGAGCGCGATATAGACGGCCAAGCCGCGTCCTCGCGGCCAAGCGTAATGAGTCCGGCGCGTGATCGGCAGATAGCCGTAACGCCCGTGCGTGGGCAGGTTCATGCGTGCATCATTCCGCGCGCGCGGCCGCGCCGCAAGGCAAGCGCGTCCATGTTGCGTTTGCGCGCGGCAGCAACCCATGGCACATATCGCAGCCGAGCGATGAACATCGAGCCTTGAGGAATGACCGAATGATTCGATTCCGCGCCCTGACGACTCTTCTCGCCGCCGGGGCTCTCTCGCTGGCGTTCCTCGTCCCGCCCGCCACAGCCAAGGCACAAAGCAACAACAAGGATTTCGCGGTCTGGCTGGACGGGGTACGCAAGGAAGCCCTGCAGCAAGGAATCTCCCAGGCCACGGTCGATACCGCGTTGGGCAAGGACCTGGCGCCGATCCCGCGCGTCATTGAATTGGACCGCAGGCAAACCGAGTTCACGGTCACCTTCGAGCGTTATCTCGAGATCACCATGCCGCCGGCACGCATCGAGAAAGGCCGTCAGCTCATGGTCCAGAACAAGGAACTGCTCTATCAGATCCAGGGCCGCTTCGGCGTGCAGCCCCAATATCTGGTCGCGCTATGGGGAATCGAATCGAGCTTCGGCGATAAACAGGGCACGTTCCCGGTTATCGCCGCGCTGGCCACCCTGGCGTACGATGGGCGGCGAAGCGCGTTCTTCCGCAAGGAGTTGTTCAACGCCCTTAAAATCCTGAACGAAGGCCATATCACGGTCGCCGAGATGCGCGGTTCATGGGCGGGTGCCATGGGCCAGAACCAATTCATGCCCTCCAGCTTTAACAACAACGCGATCGACTTCGACGGTGATGGGCGGCGCGACATCTGGGGCACGCCAGCCGACGTGCTGGCCTCCGCGGCCAACTATCTGGCGCGTTCCGGCTGGCGGCCCGAACAGCCGTGGGGCGTGAAGGTCGATGTGCCGGCGAATCTCGATCCAACCCTGATCAATCCGGACGCGACAAAGCCCGCGGCCCAATGGCAGGCGCTGGGCATCCGCCGCACAGACGGGCAGGAACTGCCAGCCCAGGCGGGCGAGGGCGCGCTAATCCAGCCGGGCGGCGCGGGCAACCCGACTTTCCTGGTCTTCGACAATTTCCGGGCGATTATGAAGTGGAACAAATCGACCTTCTTCGCGACCGCAGCAGGATTGCTTGCCGACCAACTGGCCGCGCAGTAAACTCCATCGCTTGGGGTTAGCCGGCGGATTACACACCAGATCGTGAATTTTTCGCGTTTTAATTGGCTGGGCGTGGTTACAGCCGCGGCGCTGTTGAGCGCCTGCGCGGAAGCGCAACTCGCGTCTCATGCGGTCAAGGTGGCCGATCCGGCGCCCCAACAGCAGAAGACCGACGCCATCGCCAAACCTGGTAACTACAAGGTCGGCAAGCCCTATCAGATCGAAGGTGTCTGGTATTACCCGGCGGAAGACTACAGCTACGCCGAGACCGGCATCGCCTCGTGGTACGGACCCGACTTCCACGGCAAATACACGGCCAACGGCGAACTTTACGACATGAACGACCTGACGGCGGCGCATCGGACGTTGCCGATGCCCTCGCTCGTGCGCGTGACCAACCTGGACAACGGCCGTTCCATCGTTATCCGCGTCAACGACCGCGGACCGTTCGCGCGCGGCCGCATCATCGACGTCTCGCGCCGGTCGGCCCAACTCCTGGGCTTCGAGAATGTCGGCACCGCCAAGGTTCGCGTGGAGATCATGGCCGATGAAAGCCGCCAGATCGCGGCGCTGGCCCGGCGCACGCCGGGACCGGACGATGAGAAACCCTCCGCCGCGCCGGTGGGCCAGGTCGCCGTCCAGAACTTGGCGCCGCCGCCCGGCGCGACCGCGGCGCCGCCACCAACCACGCAAGCGGCACGGCCAACCTATTCTCTACCGCCACCATCGGCCAGCCCATCCGCTGCGCGTACGGGCCGTCCGGCCGCCAATCCGCCGCCGCCGACAGTCGCGGCCCAAGATCCCGCGCGGCCCAACGCCACCCAAGCGCAAGTGGCCGCCGCCACGCAGCCGTTATCCACGGCCACCGATGCCGCCACGACACCGACGACAACGGGGCAGGTGACCGTGATCCCCGTGCAGGCGACGAACATTTACGTCCAGGCGGGCGCCTTCTCGAATCCGCAGAACGCCCAGCGTCTGGGCAACACGCTGTCCACGATCGCGCCAACCCAGCTGTCCTATGTCCTGGTCGGAACCCAGGCCATGTATCGCGTGCGTCTCGGCCCAGCCGCCAGCGTGGCCGATGCCGACAGCATGCTGGCGCGCGTGGTCGCCGCGGGATATCCCGAAGCGCGCATCGTCGTGGATTGAGGCACGTCGTCATTTCGCCCAAATCGGCGCGGAGAGTGCCGTCGCCGAACGAACTGTCCCCAGGAGCCTGACGTCCCATGAACCGCTTCGCCGCCCGCTTCGCCGTCGCCTTCGCTGCCGCCATCGCCATTCCCTGCGCGGCGAACGCCTATGAGACGACCGCCAAATACGCCTACATGATCGACGCCAAGACGGGGACCGTGCTGTTCGATAAGAACGGCACCGAGACGATGTTCCCGGCCTCGATGACGAAGATGATGACCATCTATCTCACCTTTGAGCGGCTGAAGGACGGCCGCCTCACGCTCAATTCGGGGCTGCCCGTGTCGGAGGAGGCATGGCGCACCGGCGGTTCCAAATCGTTCATGATGGTGGGCGACAAGGTGCGCGTGGAGGATTTGATCCGCGGCGTCATCGTCCAATCCGGCAACGACGCCTGCATCGTCTTGGCCCAAGGCATGGCGGGCAGCGAAGCGGCCTTCGCCGCCGAGATGAATAAGAAGGCCAAGGAATTGGGCATGACCGGCACGCACTTCAAGAATTCCGACGGCATGCCCGATCCCGAACATGTCACCACGGCGCGTGACCTGGCCATCCTGGCCAAGCGCACGATCGAGGATTTCCCCGAGTATTATTCGTATTACGCGGAAACCGAGTACACCCATAGCGGCATCAAGCAGGCCAACCGCAATCCGCTTCTCTATAAGAACATCGGCGCGGACGGTCTCAAGACCGGCCACACCGAGGCCTCGGGCTACGGACTGACGGGCTCGGCCATCCGCGGCGGACGGCGCGTGATCGCGGTCCTGAACGGCATGGCCAGCGACAAGGAGCGCGCGCAGGAATCCGAGCGCATGATCGAGTGGGGCTTCAACGAGTACGAGAACTACACGTTGTTCAAGGCCGGCGAGATCGTCGACAACGCGCCGGTCGAGATGGGCAAGGCCGCGACCGTGCCGTTGGCGGCCGAGAAGGAAGTGCTGGTCACCCTGCCGCGCGCGGCGCGCCAGGACGTCAAGGCCAACGCCCAGTACCAAACGCCGTTGCCCGCGCCGATCGCCAAGGGTTCGCACGTCGGTACTCTGGTGATCACGGCGCCCGGCGCGCAGACGATCGAGATTCCCCTGGTGGCCACCGCCGATGTGCAGCGACTCGGCTTCTTCGGCCGGACCGCGGCGTCCGTGAAGCGGATGTTCACGGGCGGCGGTTCCAGCAAGTGACGCAAGGCGGCTGATGGCGCGCGGCCGCTTCATCACCTTCGAAGGCGGCGAAGGCGCGGGCAAGTCGACCCAGCTTCGCCTTTTGGCCGACGCTCTGGCCGCGGCAGGCATAGATGTCGTGGCCACGCGCGAGCCGGGCGGCTCGCCGGGCGCCGAGGAGATCCGCACGCTGCTGGTGACGGGCGAGCCCGGCCGATGG
This sequence comes from Alphaproteobacteria bacterium, assembly GCA_050180485.1. Lineage (GTDB taxonomy): Bacteria > Pseudomonadota > Alphaproteobacteria > CADEGL01 > CADEGL01 > CADEGL01. Next base: position 101,909 of record JBFXED010000004.1, read on the forward strand.
GACGCCGAAACCGAAGCCTTGCTCCATTTCGCCGCCCGCCGCGATCACCTGGCGCGTACCGTCTGGCCGGCACTGGAACGTGGCGCCTGGGTGCTTTGCGACCGTTTCGCCGATTCGACCATGGCCTATCAAGGCTATGGGCTGGGCTTGGGCCGCCAGCGCGTTGAGGATCTCTATCGGTTGGTGGTGGGCGACTTCGCTCCGGACCTTACCCTTGTCATCGACGTGCCCGCCGAGCGCGGCCTGGAACGCGCGGGCGCGCGGGCTGGAAACGAGACCCGATACGAGCGCATGGGCGGCACGTTCCACGCACGGTTGCGCGAGGCCTTTCTCGACATTGCCAAGCGCGAACCGCAACGCTGCGTCGTCGTCGATGGCTCCGGCGCCGTCGATCATGTGGCCGACTTGATCCGCCGCGCCGTCCGGGAAAAGCTGGGCCGGCCATGAGCAAGGACACGAATGAGAAGGACCAGGCGGCCGCCCATCCCGCGCCGCGCCTGAACGCGGAAATCGTCGGGCAGGGGGCTGCCGAAGCCGCTTTGTTGGAGGCTCACCGCTCGGGCCGGTTGCCGCATGCGTGGCTTTTCACCGGCCCCAAGGGCGTGGGCAAGGCGACCTTAGCCTATCGCTTCGCGCGGTTCCTATTGGCCGACGATGGGGCCAATGGCGGCACGGCCTCGCTGTTCGGCGATGCGCCCGCGCCGGCCACGAGCCTGCGCATGGAGGCGAACCATCCCGTATTCCACCGTATGGCCTCCGGCGGCCACGCGGATTTCCGCGTGCTCGAACGCACGGTCAACGCCAAGACCGGCAAGATGCGCTCCGAGATCGTCATCGACGATGCCCGGGACATCATCGCGTTCATGCATCTGACCCCCGCGGAAAGCAACCGCCGCGTGGTCATCGTCGACAGTGCCGACGACATGAACCGGAACACAGCCAACGCGCTCCTCAAGGTGCTGGAGGAACCTCCCCCCAGTGCGGTCCTGATCCTGGTCAGCCATTCTCCTGCGCGGCTTCTGCCCACCATCCGCTCCCGCTGCCGCAAGCTCGCGCTGTCTTCCTTGTCCGTCGACGAGGTGCGCGAGGGCGTCCGCAAATACCATCCGGATTTAAAGACCGAAGAGGCGGAGGCGATCGCGCATCTGGGCGAGGGGAGTCTGGGCCGGGCGCTAGAGATCGCCGAGCGTGGCGGGCTGGAACTCTATCACGACTTGGTTTCGCTGCTGAGCACCCTGCCGAAGCTCGATTTCGCAGCCCTGCAGGAATTCGCCGGAACGGCGGCGGAGGACGACGAGTCTTTCGACCTGTCCACCAGCCTCCTGCGCGGCTGGCATGCGCGGATGCTCAAAGGGGCCGCCACGGGGGTCTTTGCGCCCGGGCTTTTGGAGGGCGAAGCGGCCCTGATGCGCCGTCTGGCAGGGGCAACCAGCCTTGATCGCTGGTTCGAGGTGTGGGACAAGAACGACCGCCTGTTCAGGCGCGCGGACAGCGCAAATCTCGACCACCGGCAGGTTCTTCTCAACGCGTTCCTCGCCTTCGAGACTGCGGCCCGCCCCTGACGGCCCGAGCGTAGAAAGCTGTGAACGAATTCGTTCAACATTTTCAACAGGCTCGGCAAGAACTCTAAGCGACCGAGGACCAAATGGCCGCGCCGTCCGAGACGAGCCGTTACTACATCACGTCGCCGATCTACTACGTGAACGACGCGCCCCATATCGGGCACGCCTACACGACGCTGGCTTGCGACGTGTTGGCGCGCTTCATGCGGCTGGACGGACGGCGGGTGAAGTTCCTGACCGGCACCGACGAGCACGGACAGAAGGTGGAGAAGGCCGCCGCGGCCGCGGGCCTAGCGCCCAAGGAATTCACGGACAGGGTCTCGCAGAACTTCCGCGACCTGGCCGCCGCAATGAACTTCTCCAACGACGACTTCATCCGCACGACCGAGCCGCGCCACATCAAGTCCAGCCAGGCCATCTGGAAGGCCATCGCCGCGAACAAGTCGCCCAAGGGCCGGGACAATATCTATCTCGGCAAATATGACGGCTGGTACGCCGTGCGCGACGAAGCCTTCTACGACGAGAAAGAATTGACCACCGGCCCGGACGGCAAGAAACGCGCGCCCTCGGGCGCCGAGGTCGAGTGGGTGGAAGAGCCTAGCTACTTCTTCCGCCTGTCCGATTGGCAGGATTGGCTGCTCGAATATTACGAAACGGTGAAACCCGATTTCATCGGGCCGAACACGCGGCGCAACGAGGTGATCAGCTTCGTGCGCGGCGGCCTCAACGACCTGTCCATCTCGCGCACCACCTTCAAGTGGGGCGTGCCGGTGCCCGATGCGCCCGGACACGTCATGTATGTCTGGCTCGACGCGCTCACAAACTACATCACGGCCGTCGGCTACCCCGATGAGAACACGGGCGATTTTCGCACCTTCTGGCCTGCCGACCTGCACATGGTGGGCAAGGACATCGTGCGCTTCCACACGGTCTATTGGCCGGCCTTCCTCAAGGCCGCGGGCCTCGAGCCGCCGCGCCGTGTCTTCGCCCATGGCTGGTGGACGAACGAAGGGCAGAAGATCTCCAAGTCGCTTGGCAACGTGATCGAGCCCAACGCGCTGGTGCAGAAATACGGCCTCGACCCGGTCCGCTACTTTCTGCTGCGCGAGGTTCCCTTCGGTCAGGATGGCGATTTCTCGCATCGCGCCATGGTCGGGCGCCTGAACGGCGATCTCGCCAACGATCTGGGCAACCTGGCCCAGCGCGTCTTGAGCTTTGTGCAGAAGAACGGCGGCGCGCAGGTTCCAGCGCATGGCGCCTTCGATCCGGCCGATGAAGCGATGCTGGCCCAGGCGCGCGGCACCCTTGGCGAGGTGCGCAATCTGCTGACCGCCACGCCCAACGCGCCCGAATTCCACCGGGCGCTCGAAGCGGTCTGGAACGTGGTCACGGGCGCCAACGCCTATGTCGACAAGCAAGCGCCCTGGAGCCTGCGCAAGACCGATCCGGCGCGCATGAATACGGTGCTCTACACGTTGGCCGAAACGATCCGCTGCGTCGCCCTGGTGCTGCAGCCCTTCATGCCCCAGGCCATGGGAAAGATGCTGGACCAGCTGGCCGTGCCGGCGGACGCCCGCGACTTCGATTCGCTGAATGCCAAGGCCGCCCTCACGCCCGGCACGCCGCTGCCGCCGCCCCAAGGGATTTTTCCGCGTTTCGTCGAGGAAAAGGCCTGAGATGCTGGTCGACAGCCACTGCCACCTCGACTACCCGGACTATGCGGGCGAGAAGCTCGAAGCCGCGCTGGACCGCGCGCGCCGGGTCGGGGTTGGCGCCATGCTGACGATCGGCACGGAACTGTCACGGTTCCCCGGCGTGCGCGCCATCGCCGAGCAGCATGAGAACATCTGGTGCTCCGTCGGCGTTCATCCGCACGAGGCGGGAAAGGCGGGGGTGGGGGACGCGGCCGCGCTGGTGCGCGAAACGGCCCATCCCAAGGTGGTCGCCATCGGTGAAAGCGGGCTCGACTATTATTACGATTCAAGCCCGCGCGACGCCCAGCAGGCCAATTTCCGGACCCACATCGAGGCCGCCGTCGAAAGCGGCCTGCCATTGGTCGTCCACACGCGCGACGCCGACGACGACACCGACGCCATGCTGCGTGCCGGCGGACCGAAATTGCGCGGCGTGCTGCATTGTTTCACCAGCAGCCGGGCGCTCGCGGAAAAGGCGCTGGAATTGGGCTTCTTCATTTCGCTGTCCGGCATCGTCACATTCAAGAACGCAGCCGATCTGCGTGAGACGGCCAAGATCATCCCCATGGACCGGCTCTTGGTCGAAACCGATGCGCCGTATCTGGCGCCCGTGCCGATGCGCGGCAAGCCCAACGAGCCGTCCTACGTGGTTCACACGGCACGGTTCGTGGCCGATCTGAAGGGCGTGACGCCCGAGGCGCTGGCCGAGGCCACGACGGCCAATTTCTTCCGCCTGTTCGACAAGGCGAAACCGCCCGCCGCGTCAGCCTGATGCGGGTCACAATCCTCGGCTGCGGACCCTCGGCCGGCGTTCCCGTGGTGGGTTGCACTTGTACGGTCTGCACGTCCGGACAGAAGCGCAACCGGCGATTGCGCAGTTCCATCGTGGTCGCCGAGGGCGAAACCCAGGTTCTCGTCGATAGCGCACCGGATCTGCGTGAGCAGCTATTAGTAAATAAGATCAATCGATTGGATGCAGTTGTTTACACACATGGTCATGCCGATCATCTACATGGCCTCGATGACTTGCGCTCGATCAATCATCTCATCAACAAGGCGCTACCGGCCTATGGCGACGACGCGACCCTGGCCGAACTACACCGCCGTTTCTCTTATGTCTTCGACAACGCCGGTCCCCGTCATGGCTTCTGGTACCAGCCCAAGTTGGAAGCCCGGCCGATTCGCGGGCCGTTCCGTATCGGTGCGTTGGAAGTCCAGCCATTCCCGCAAAGCCATGGCGCCATGCGCGATCCGACCGTGGGGCTGCGCTTTGGCGATTTCGCGTATTCGACCGACGTAAAGAATATCCCGGAGGAGGGCTTCCGAGCGCTCGAAGGCATCCAGGTTTGGCTGGTCGATTGCCTGAGCGAGCGGCCGAACCCCGCCCATTCGGATCTGAAGCAGACGCTGGAGTGGATCGCGCGGGTGAAGCCGCGGCGGGCGATCCTTACGCACATGAATCACTCGCTGGACTATGACGCGCTGCTGGCCAAGCTGCCGGAGGGTGTGGAGCCAGCCTATGACGGCATGATCATCGACATCTAAGTCCAGGCGAAGGAGCTGACTTAAAGCTCTGCTCTGCTAATGTGATACGTAATTTTCCATAACATACATTATGCGAATTATAGCCATGACTCCGAGCAGAGCTTTCGCCACGCATACGACCCGCTCTCGCCCGGGCTTCTATCGCCCGCAGCTCACCGGAATGACGCCATCGGGCTCGGCCTCGGTCCAGCTTCCGCGAATGGAAATGGATGTCGCTTCGTCGCTCTGCTTCGCACGGACCCTCGTGCCCGGTGGCGCATAGAACGATGCGGTCAGCGCAGGCGTCACCCGAACGCGCGTGGTCTTGTCGGAACCGGGCCGGTCCACCTCCAGGTAGATCCAGCTCGGCCGGACATTGCAGTTCTTCTCGAGCTTCATCGTGATCAGGGGCCCTTCCTCGGACGCGGGCGGCGTCTGGGCCGGAGCGGCGGACGCGCCGGCGGAAATCGCGGCGGCAAGGATAAGGCTGCGGACGAAAGCGGTCATCACTGGCTCCTTACAAATGGGCAAGACGCACGCGCCCCGAGCCGCGTGGAAACCCTGCAAACGGCGCGGACTCTAAAATAAGAGCGGCGTCCGATCTACAGATGGCTGGCCACCGATCCGAGCCCGGCCAGGATCAAGGCCACCGCCCAGATGAGGTCCAGGTTGATCCAGCCGCGGCGCAGGAACGCGACCCCGATCCACCGGTACACGGCAAAGGCCACGATCCCGGCCACGGCCAGCATGGATGCGGTGTGGATGCCCACAGCCAGAAGCGCGGTTCCCAGATCGTCCGCCGCAGGCATATACCCCGCGTGATGATGTCCGCCCTTCCCCATGCGCAGCAAAACAGGCAGCAGCATGGCCCCGGCACCGTGGCCGGTCGCCATCAGGAACGACCATAGCGTCAGCCCGCCGAAGCCCACGCGCATCCCAACACGCGCCCGATGCCGCGCGGTGAGCCGCCAGATCCCCAATCCAACCAGCAACAGCGCCGCCGCGACGTCGAGCACGGCGGGCGCCACCATGGGCGTCAGCAGAACCAGCACGAATGCGACCAGGGTCACCGAAAGCGCGTGGCCGAGACCGATGGGCACGAGCGCCGCGAACACGGCGCCTGCCCTCTTCTCCTGCAGGCCGAGCGCAACCGCGAACAGCCAACCCATGGCCGGGTTGACGCCGTGGAACGCGCCCAGCCCGGCCAGCGCCGCCCAGGTCCAGACCGGTTCGGTCACGCCGCGTTACGGATAGCAGTAGGTATCAGACGAGGCGTCACCGCCCTGCAAGCGAATCTGATGCGGCCGCTCGCCAGCCACGGTCTCCAGGAAGAAATCGGGATCGAGTTTCATGCCGCCCTTGGGATCGACATCGACCTTCACCATCCAGCCCTTGATGCCCTCGGGATAGAACTGCTCGTCCCAGGCTTTGTAGAGCGAGTTGGTGAAATAGATGCGCCGTCCGTCGCGGCTCAGCTCGACCATTTGCGGGCCGCCGTTCACCTTGCCCGATTTCGGGTGCGGGGTGCGCCGGACGATGCCGCCGATATGGACCGAGCCGACATGCTTGGGCTTGAACGGATCGCTGACGTCATACTGACGCAATTCACCTGTCGCCCAGCACGAGACGTAGAGGAAGCGGTCATCCAGCGACAGATTGATGTCGGTGATGATCGGCGGCACCGCCTTGAAACCCTTGAGCAGTGGCGGCAACTGATCCGGTTCGGCGGGCTCCGGCGGAATCTCGATCACCTTGCGCACGGCGTAGGAACCGTTCTTCTCCTTGTGCCAAAGCCAGACCGATCCCGTGAGGTCCTTGGTGCTGACCACGACGCCGACGAACCCATAGGTCTTCGTCGGATCGCGCGCCTGGCGCAGTTCCAGCACCATCTGGTGCTCGGCACCCAGATCTATGCTCTGGACATGCTTCCGGCGCCGCAGATCCCAGACATGCAGGGCATGGCCGTATTTGCCGCCGAGCAGAAGCTCGGGCACCACGCCGTCCTCGATCATGTTGGGCGTGCCCCATTCGCTGGTGATCTGGGTGTCATGCCCCAGATGCCAGGCGAAGTCGTAGGCCAGTTGCTGCGGCCCGCGATCCATCTCCCATTGGCCCAGCACGCCGAAATCGTCATGGTCCATGAGGAAAATTCCACCCGGCCCCTCGCCGCTCGGCGCGCCGAGCGCGCTGCCATAGATACCTTCGGGACCGCAATGGAGCGTATGCGGGCGCGAATATCCGGCGCGCTTGGCCAGATCGCTGGGCTCGATCACCTTGACCAGCTTCGGCTGATGCGGATCGGCCTTTACGTCCAGGATGTGGATGCGCGACGAACGGATGCCCGGCACCACCAGATAGCGGCGCTCCACATGCGGATGCGGCGCATAGGGGCACAGCGCGGAGCTGCAGGCGTTCCAGCTGAAATGATGCAGTTCGTCCCCGAGGTTCGGCATTTCCGTGCGGCCGACCAACGTGCCGTAGGTGGAGGATTTGGGATCGAGATCAACGACGCCCATGGCATCGGGCTTCTTGCCCGCCACGTTGAAGATCGCGACGTAGCCGAGCTTCTCGGCCGGCGCCTGCATCGCCATGCGCGGCGATGTGTAGAACGTGGGGTCTGGTTTCCAACTGGGCATGCGTGAGCTCCCCTATTTTTATCCCCGGTTCCAGTTATCAAACTAAGCTTTCCGGGTCGCGAGACAACCGGGCAAATCGTCCCATCGCGATTGCGTGTCCGACCGCCTCGCGCCTATTCTTCGCGCGCCTTTTCTCCGCGGATTTCCATGACCGACGCGCCCAAAGCCCAAATTGACCGTCTGCTCCGGATCATGGCGCGGTTGCGCGATCCCGAGCGCGGCTGCCCCTGGGACGTAAAGCAGGATTTCGCGACCATCGCGCCCTATACGATCGAGGAAGCCTACGAGGTCGCCGACGCCATCGAGCGGCGCGACATGAGCGCCTTGCGCGAGGAGCTGGGCGATCTGTTGCTGCAAGTCGTCTTCCACGCTCGCATGGCCGAGGAAGCCGGACATTTCGACTTCGACGCCGTCGCGCGCGCGATCTCCGACAAGATGGTCGAGCGTCACCCCCACGTCTTCGGCGATACCAAAGTCGCCTCCGCCGAGGCGCAGACTATGGCATGGGAAGACCGCAAGGCGGCCGAGCGCAAAGCCAAGTCGAGCGTCGAGGGCACGCTCGATGGCGTGCCTCTCGCCCTGCCCGCCTTGACACGCGCCGAGAAACTTCAGAAGCGCGCCGCGCGCGTCGGTTTCGACTGGCATGATCTCGGTCCCGTCTTCGCGAAGATCGCGGAGGAGATGGGCGAGCTGAAGCACGAGGTCGAAGCCGGCACGCCCAAGGCGCGGCTTCAGGACGAGTTGGGTGACGTGTTGTTCGCGGTCGCCAACCTGGCGCGCTGGCTTAAGGTCGATCCCGAAGCGGCATTGCGCGACACCAACGCCAAGTTCGAACGACGCTTCCGCCGCGTCGAGGAACTCTTGCGCCAGATTGGCAAGACACCGGAAGAATCCAATCTCGAGGAGATGGATCGTCTGTGGAACGCGGCGAAGAAGGAAGAACCGGGGCGCGGCTAATTCGCGTTCCACAGTGTGATGAATTCGCCGAAGGCTCCGACCGGCCCGCGCTGCGCACATCGGGCGGCCATGGATTTCAGGATCGAGTCCGCTGGCATGCTTTCGGCCTCGGCTTTCGCGCGCGCCACAATCTCGGGCCCGGCCTCCGTGCCCAATTCGCAAAGCGCCTGCAAGATTGGTTTGGCCGCACCTGGAGGCGCCGCCATGGCCGCGTCCTTTAACCCCGTCACGCCCTTCGGCCCCAGGAAAAACAACATCTGCCGCGCGGCGTTGAACCGCGCGTGATCCGCGCCGTCCGGCGGTGCCCTCAGGATTGCCATCAGCCGCTGAAACGCCTCGGCATCGCCCGTCCGTGCAAGCTGGACGTCGCAAAACAGCGTGGTGAACGGCCTGGTCTCAGCGCCCGCGCCGGCGCAACGCTTGCGAAGCGCAGGCACAACATCCGGCGGAATGACGCGCACACTGGCGATCACCGCCGCCGCGTTTTCCAAGGTCCCGTTTTTATTCTTTGCACCGGGAGAATCGGCGTCCGCGAAGAGGCGGAGAATGACCCCACTGGCCTCCGGCGCCGCGGCCACGACCATGATGTACCCGCCGATAGGGTAAACACCGAAAATCTCCTGGCGCAGAATTTTACCCAGATGATCGTCATATTTTTTGACAAACGCGGACGCATAGGACGGCCCGTAAACCGAAGCTGCCATGGCCGCCGTGTCGAATAGAATACCGATGGCGAAACCTGGCCTCGGCTCCGGCGATCCCGTGACGAAGTTGCCCAACCCCGGGGCGCGTTTTTCCAGCAACTCCCGTTTCTTAGCCTCATCGTCACTCAGCGGATTTACAGGCTCATCGAGCGCCTGCATGAGGGCCGGAAAGAGCACATCGGCGCCGGCGGGAATCGCTGCGGCTGCAAACGCCCCTGCCCGTCGCCGCTCGCTTTCAGGTGCGGTTGCGAAGCCGGTTGCGAGTAAAGCCGCAGCCACCAGCGCGCCGGTCGGCTGGCGCAAGGCAGTGCGCTTTACGTTGGAAAAATTTGCGAAAACGACGCGGCGATTTAACAAATTGAGCACGGCGGCTCGCGTCGTCGGATCATCCGATGTCAGCGCACGAACAAGATCGCGGTCGTCGCTGGGGTCGGATTCGCGCCACCCGCCTTTCCACACCGTCGGGTTGAACCGCGGCAGCCCGAACGCCGACCAAATCTGCTCCGAAGACGTAAATGTCCCGGGTGGCAGAATGAACTGGCCGCTGGTGCTATCCCGCAAGCCGTCCTGTGTGACGACATAGCGGGCTGAAGGTGCTGCGATTTTTTCCACCGAAACGCAAATCCCGCGTACGGCATCCGAATCGTAGGGCTCCCTCGGAAAGGGTGTGTAGCGATAAGCCCAACCCAGCGACGCAACCTTGCCGGGACCGTGTGCGTTCTTAATCAGTTCGACGCAGCGCGCCTCGTCTTCCACCGCGGCATATCGGTTTACGCCGTATTGGGTTTCCCGTTCGACGATGCCGAACGATCGGCTGCGCGCGGCTTCATAGACAAAATCAGCTTCAGGCGAACGGTCTCGCGGCATCCGCTCGATAAAGACACCGAATTTGGGATCGGCGACGGCGGGAATATTTGTGGGAGCCGTCTGCGCGGCCGCCACCGAGACCAGCGCGAACAGCCCCGCCACCGCTGCCAGAGCAAAATGGCGGGGCCGAAGGCGCATGGGCCGAATTCCGCTTACGCTTTGTTCAGCAGATTATAGAGGCTCGACGTGTCCCAGCGCTTGCCGCCGCGGGCTTGGATCTGCGCGTAGAACTGATCGACCAAAGCCGTCACGGGCAAGCGCGCGCCGTTGCGTTTGGCTTCCTCCAGGCAGATGCCCAAATCCTTGCGCATCCAGTCGACCGCGAAGCCGAACTCGAACTTATCCGCGATCATGGTCTTGCCGCGGTTCTCCATCTGCCAGGATTGGGCCGCGCCCTTGGAAATCACCTCGATTACCTTCTCGCAATCGAGCCCGGCCTTCATGCCGAAGTTGAGCCCTTCGGAGAGCGCCTGCACGAGGCCGGCAATACAGATCTGGTTGACCATCTTGGTGAGCTGGCCTGCTCCCGCTTTGCCCATCAACGTGACGGCTTTGCCGTAGCAGGCCATGACCGGCTTGGCCTTCTCGAAGGGTGCGGATTCGCCGCCGCACATGACGGTGAGAGCAGCGTTCTGCGCGCCCGCCTGCCCGCCCGAGACGGGCGCGTCGATGACGGAGAGGCCGAGCTTCTTACCCTCGGTCTCCAGCTCGCGCGCGAGGTCGGCGGACGCCGTCGTGTGGTCGACGAAGATCGCGCCCTTCGACATGCCGGCGAAGGCGCCGTCCTTGCCGTAGACCACGCTGCGCACGTCGTTGTCGTTGCCAACGCAGGCGAACACCATGTCCTGGCCCTTGGCGGCCTCGGCGGGGGTCGCGGCGGTCTTGCCCTTGTGCTGCTTGGCCCAGTCTTGCGCCTTCGCACCGCTGCGGTTGTAGACCGTCACGCTGTGGCCCTTGGCGGCCAAGTGACCGGCCATCGGGAAGCCCATGACTCCTAGGCCCAGGAAGGCGACCTTGTATGATTGCGTGCTCATGGTTCTCCCCTGCGATTTCCGTTTTGTAGCGGCATGTTAGCGGTGCGTATTGAGACGGACAACCTCACGCGGCCGAAGCACCGTAATAGAGCGTCACGGCGTGGCGCGCCTCGGCGAAGAAGAGCCAGCGCTCGATCACCACGCCAAGCGCCACGCAGAGCACGGCAAGGATGGAAGCGGCGGAGGCCAAGATACCCGGGGGCATCAGTGCGATGATGAGTGCAAGGACGAGAGGAACGATGAACGCGAGCACGAGCGCGATCCGGCGCAGCTTGACCGCATGTTTGCGCGCGATGTGGTAGCCCATTTCTCGCTGCAGGTAGTTCTCCGAAGTATGCGGCGGCTCGAGCAGCCGGACCTTGCCAAGATGGCCAAGGCCGGTCGCCGACTCGATGGTGGCCGCGCCAGGCTCCGTGTCGATGAAGCGCCAATAGGCCCGCTTGAGGAGCCACGCGGCCAAGATCGCGACCGGTGTCAGTACCGCCAGGGCGGGCAGCGCATGACCGAACCCGACCACGAGCGCTTCCAAGAGGATCGCGCCCGTCATCAGCGACAGGGCCAAGTAGTTCGGCACCACCCAGCGGTTGTTCCAGCGCCGGATCGGCTTCAGCGAGGCGTAGATCATGCCCGTGCAGATCACCGTGACGACGCACATCGCAGCGGTGGCCAGGCCCGCCAGCGTCCAAGGCCCGTCCGTCCGTCCCTCCACCACCCAGCCATAGGCAAAGGCCAGCGCGACCGGGTAGGTCACGAGCGCGGCGACGCCCTCGCGCGACAGCCACGAGGAACGCCACTGGCTGATCGCACGCCAGGCGCGCTCGGGATGGCCGAGATGGAAGGTGGACGAGAGCAGCCCCGCGGTCGCCAACCCCAGCGCCAGCGCGAAGCCCGCGCCGCCCAGCCACGGATCGGCCGGCAGAAGCCCCGCCGCCCCCGCCAACGCGAGCAGGAACAGGAGCCCATAGCCTGCGCCCGAAGCCGTGGTGAAGAAGATGATCGAATAGGCGGGATGCATGACTCTAACCCTCGCAGCGCGGCGAGGTGACGATGAACTGCATCGATTCTTTCGCGCGGCCCTCCTCGACCTTGTCGATGATCTTCTTGGCGAGCGGGCAAGCCTTGTCGAACTGCTTCTCGTCGTAATAGGCGTCGGCCAGAAGGCGCTGCGCCTTGATCTGGTCCGCCGGATCGCCCTCGGCCGCAGCACCGCGCTCCAAGATCGGGATGGCCTCCGGAATCCGCTTCGTGACCACCAGGAAACGGCCGTAATCGGCCAGAAGTCCGGCCGAGGCATCGGGCAAGCCGGCGCCCTTCTTGAACATGGCCTCGGCTTCCGCGGGCTTACGGTCGCGCGCGATCAGCACGAGCGCGAAGCCGCGATAGGTCTCGGCATACTCGGGATCGAGCACCCAAGCCTGGTTGAAGCGGCGCATGGCCGGGCCATAGTCGCGCTTCTCGAAGGATTGGAAGCCGCGCGCCACGGCCTCCTGCGCGCCCGACTTGCGCGTATAGCCGCTGGCGATCACCGAATCGATGAACTTCTGGTCGTCCTGCTTCACCCCGCCATACATGGGCCGCTCGTTGGGCGGAATGGACTGGGAAGCGGCGGGCAGCGTCCACGCCAAGAGCGCGAACAGCGCAAGCACAAAGCGTCTCGTCACGACAGCATCCGGTCGATCCAGCCGAGCAGGCCCTTGGCCTCGCCCGCCACGGTATCGAGCTGAGTGCCGCAGCCGACCGAACCGGCCACATCCTTGCGCGGGCGCGGCGGCAGATACTTGTTGACCGGCTTGTAGCCCATCTCCGGCATCAGATCGTAGCCGCCGCGCGCGGCGACCAGCTTGGAAACATCGGATTCGGGATCGCCCAGGTCGCCGAAATGCCGCGCGCCCGCGGGGCAGGTCGAGACACAGGCCGGCGTACGGTCGATCTCCTGCAAATTCTCGTTGTAGATGCGGTCGATGCACAGGGTGCATTTCTTCATCACCCCTTCGCGCTGGTCGTATTCGCGCGCACCATAGGGGCAGGCCCACGAGCACAGCTTGCAGCCGATGCACAGGCTTTCGTCGACCAGCACGATGCCGTCCTCGGGCCGCTTGTAGGACGCGCCGGTCGGACAGACGGTGACGCAGGCAGGCTCCGCGCAATGCAGGCACGAGCGCGGGAAGTGCACGGTGCGCGAACGCGCCCCCTCGCCCGCCTCGAAGGCATGCACGCGGTTGAACCACACGCCCATGGGATCGGAATCGTAAGGCCGCTCGTCGGTCAGCGGCGCCATGTGGCCGCCGGTGTTCCATTCTTTGCAGTTCACCGCGCAGGCCTGACAGCCGACGCAGGTGTCCAAGTCGATGACCAGGCCCAGCTTCTTGCCGGTGGCGGCGCGCGGCAGGCTGGTCATGCGCCCCTCTTCTCGCGGAAGCGCGCGCCGTATTGAAGGAGGCTCGGCCGCTCGCCAAGACCAGGCGGGGTGCGCAGCTTCTCGAAGCGCGGCGCGGTCTCGCCGGCTTCGACCGGATCGGCCTTCTCAACCTTCACGCGCAAATCGTACCAGGCCGCCTGGCCGGTCACCGGATCGGCGTTGGCATAGCGGTAGCCGCCTTCGCGTTCCGGTAGAAGTTCCGAGATCAAGTGATTCAAAAGGAATCCTTTTTCGGATTCCGCGCTGCCCGCGCCCAGGTTCCAGGCGCCAGCCCGTTTGCCGATGGCGTTCCAGGTCCAGACCGTGTGGCGGTTGGTGCCTTCCATCAGCCGGACCTGGGCCTTCACCCGTCCGTGGTGGCTGGTCAGCCAGACCCAGTCATCGTCCGCGATGCCCTGCTCCGCGGCCGCCGCGCGATTCATATAAAGACGGTTCGCGCCGTGAATCTGGCGCAGCCAGGCATTCTGAGATCCCCAGGAGTGGTACATCGCCATCGGACGCTGGGTGATGGCGTGAAACGGAAACTCCTCGGTGTCCACGGCCGCCTGCTCGAACGGCTGGTACCAGATCGGTAGGGGATCGAAATAGGCTTCGATACGCGCGCGGTGCTCGTCCGGCGGTTGGATCGGGCCGTGGCCGCGCGCGGCCTGGCGGAATTTCTGCAACGGCTCGCTATAGAGGTGCAGCACGATGCGATCGGCCTTGCCGATGAAGCCCATACGCTGGGCCCAGTCGAGATAGTTCCGGTTGGCGAAGCGGAAGAAACGCTGCTCGGGTTCCAGTTCGTGCCGCCAGAAGCACTGGTTCTCGACATAGCGCTGGAGCTGGTCGGGATTGACCGCACCGCGCCCCTCCTCGCTGCCGTTCGCGCCGCGCCATCCGGCCAGGCTGCCGATGCCCGGCGTGCGCTCGTGGTTGACGATGTAGTCGGGATAACCGCCGGGGAATTTGGGTTTGCCCTCTTCGTTCAACAGGCCCGGCAGGCCGATGCGCGCGCCCAGATCGATCAGCACGTCCTGGAACGGCCGTACGTCGCGGTCGGGCTTCACCACCGGCTGGCGGATCGAATCGGCGGCGCCGTCGGCATCGCAGATCGGCCGATCCAGCAGCGAGATACAGTCCCAGCGCTCCAGATACGTCGTATCCGGCAGCACCAGGTCGGCGCAGGCCACCATCTCGGAGAAATACGCGTCCGAGTAAATGATATGCGGGATCTTGTATTCGCCGGTGGCTGGGTCCTTGTCGGTCAGCATGGACAGCGTACCCGGCACGTTCATGGCCGAGTTCCAACCCATGTTGGCCATGTACATGAACAGCGTGTCGATCGGATACGGATCGCCCTTCCACGCGTCGGTGATGACCATGTGCATCATGCCGTGGGCAGCCATCGGCGCGTCCCACGAGAAGGCCTTGTCGATGCGGCAAGGATTACCCCGCGCATCCACGAGCAAATCCTCGGGCCCCGTCGGGAAACCGAGCGGTGGTCCCGGAAGCGGCTTGCCCGCCAGCACCTGATCGGGCCGGCCCGTGGGCTTCAAGGGCGGCGGCGCGGGGCGCGGGAACGGCGGCTTGTAGCGGAACGAGCCTGGGCAATCGATGGCGCCCAGCAGCATCTGCAACAGATGGATCGCGCGGCAGGAGTGGAACCCGTTCGAGTGCGCCGAGATGCCGCGCATGGCGTGCATGGCAACAGGCCGCCCCACCATCCGCTCATGCCGACGCCCGGCCCAATCGGTCCATGGCTGCTCGATGGTGATGGTTTCGGAGAACGCCACATGCGCCAGTTCGGCGGCAATACGCTTGATCGTCTCAACGTCGAGGCCGGTCTCCGCGGCCACCGCCTCCGGCGCATAGCGCGGATCGAGATAGCGTTGGGCCAAAAGATGGAACACCGGCACGGCACGGCGCCCGTCGGGCAGGGTGACATCCGCGCCGAGCGAAACTTGTGCATCGGGATCGTTGCTGCCGGCGATGGCATTCTTGGCGCGGTCCCACACCAAAGGCGTACCGTCCTCGCCGCGCGCGAACAGCCCGTCATCGGCCGCGCCCGGCGCCTGGATCACCAGCCACGGCGCGTTGGTGTAGCGCGCCAGGAAATCGGCGTCGACCTTGCCCGCGCGCAGGATCTCGTGCACCAGCGCCAGCACGAACAGCCCGTCCGTGCCCGGACGGATGCCGATCCATTCGTCGGCCACAGCCGAGTAGCCGGTGCGGATCGGATTGACCGAAACGAACTTGGCGCCGCGCGCCTTCAGCTTGCCCAAGCCGATCTTGATCGGGTTGGAATCGTGATCCTCGGCCACGCCGAACATCAGCAGGTATTTCGTGCGCTCCCAGTCGGGCTCGCCGAACTCCCAGAACGATCCGCCGATGGAGTAGAGACCGGCCGCCGCCATGTTGACCGAGCAGAAGCCGCCGTGGGCGGCGTAGTTCGGCGTACCGAATTGGCTGGCCCACCAGCCGGTCAGGGCCTGGCTCTGGTCGCGCCCGGTGAAGAAGGCCAGCTTGCACGGATCGTCCTTGCGGATGGCGCCGAGCCAACCCGCCGCCGTCGCCAGCGCCTCATCCCACGAGATCGCCTTGAACTCGCCCGAGCCGCGCGGCCCTACGCGCAAGAGCGGCTGGGTCAGCCGCGCCGGCGAATAGTGATTCATGATTCCGGCGGAGCCCTTGGCGCACAAGACGCCCCGGTTCACCGGATGGTTCCGGTTGCCCTCGATATAGCGGATCGCGCCGTCCTGGAGATGCACCTTGATGCCGCAGCGGCAGGCGCACATGTAGCAGGTCGTGTACTTGATCTCGTCGGAGACCGGCGGGCTGAGGTCGATAGGATGCGCCCGGGTCATGCCCGCTTCTCGTCGGTCTTCATCGCGCCGTTGCTATAGCACAGGCGGCGGCGCTCCGCAGCCCATGCGGCCATGGCACCGCGCCGCCGCCCGTGCTACGAGGCCGGGTCATGAAGCACCGTTCCTTCCGGCGTCTCGCTCTCCTGGCGGCCGTGGTCTGCGTGGGGCTGCTGGCGGTGGCCGGCGTGCGGCTGTTCGACATCTTCGAAGCCGTCAAGGGCCATGCCGACGCCAGCGATCCGGACCAGGTCAGACGCGGGCGAATCGTCTATGCCGCGTATTGCGCGAACTGCCACGGTGCGAAGCTGGAAGGGCAGCCCAATTGGCAAAGCCGCCTAGCCAACGGCCGTCTGCCCGCCCCGCCCCACGACGAAAGCGGCCACACCTGGCACCACCCGGACGACCATCTGTTCGAGGTGACCAAACACGGGCTCAAGAACATCGCGCCGCCCGACTATCAAACCGACATGCCGGCCTATGACGGCGTTCTGGCGGACCGCCAGATCTGGGATGTCCTGGCCTACATCAAAAGCACCTGGCCGAAGGACATCCAGGCCCGCCAGGAAAGGCTGAATCGCGGCGAGCGTCATTAGCCACGAGCCACTTGCCCGCACCTCTACGCTATGGAAGGTTCCCGACCCATGTTCTTCGAACGCGACGGCGTCAAAATCAACTACCGGTGGGACGGGGCCGAGGGCAAACCGGTCCTCACCCTCGTCCATGGCGTGGGCGGACAGCTCGGCTATTGGAACTGGGTGGTCGACGACCTGGCCAAGGATTTCCGTATCCTGCGTTACGACCAGCGCGGCCACGGCGAATCGGGCAAGCCGCGCGACAAGATCAACATCGACGAGTTTGTCGCCGACCTGAAGGCGCTGCTCGACCACGTGGGCCTGAAGAAGACCCACCTGTTCGGCTTCTCCCTCGGCGGCCTCGTGGTCCAGAAATTCGCCCTGGAGCATCCGGAATATATCGACCGCCTCATCATCATGGGCTCGGTCGCGGGCCGCACCGAGGAAGAAAAAGTGCGCGTGATGGGCCGCCTGGAAATCCTGCGCTCGCTCGGCCCCCTCGGCCATTACGACGCCTCGGTCGACCGCTGGTTCACGCCCGAGTTCCGCGCGGCCAACCCCGAGGTCATGGCAAAGCGGCGCGAATACGCCTCGCAAATGGATCCGGAATGCTATGTCGCGGCCTACCGCGTGCTGGCCGAGAACGACTTCGCCGACCGGCTGCACGAGATCAAGTTGAAGACGCTGGTGGCCACGGGCGAGAACGACGCCGGCTCGAACCCGCGCATGTCCAAGCTGATGCACGACAAGATCGCGGGCTCCCGCTTCCACATCTTCCCCAAGCTGCGCCACAACCTGTTGTTCGAGGCGCCCTTGCAGGTCAGCGGATTGGTGCGGGATTTTCTCCAAAGCTAGGACGCGCGAGCGCCCCATATTTTTAGGAACCGGACCATGAGCGTAACGCTTCCCAAGCACGCGCGCGTCGTCATTGTCGGCGGCGGCATCATCGGCTGCAGCGTGGCCTATCACCTGGCCAAGTTGGGCTGGAAGGATGTGCTGCTGCTGGAGCGTAAGAAACTGGCCTGCGGCACCTCATGGCACGCGGCCGGCCTCGTGGGCCAGTTGCGCGCCAGCTACAACCTGACCCAGCTCGCCATCTATGGCGCGCGGCTCTACGGCACGCTGGAGGCCGAGACCGGCCAGGCCACCGGTTTCCAGCGCCGCGGTTCGGTCGCGGTCGCACGCACCGAGGAGCGCATGGCCCAGTACCGCCGCCAGGCCTCGATGGCCAAGTATTTCGGCGTCGAGGTGGACGTCATCTCGCCCAAGGAAGCGGGCGAGAAATGGCCGCTGATGCGCACCGACGACCTGAAGGGCGCGATCTGGATTCCGGGCGACGGCCAAACCAATCCGGTGGACACGACGGCGGCTCTCGCCAAGGGCGCGCGCATGGGCGGCGCAAAGATCGTCGAGGGCGTGAAGGTCACCGACATTCACACCAAGGACGGGCGCGTCACCGGCGTCTCGACCGACGCGGGCGACGTAACGGCTGATTTCGTCGTCAACTGCGGCGGCATGTGGGCGCGCGACATCGGCGCCATGGTAGGCGTCGCCGTGCCGCTGCACGCGGCCGAACACATGTACATCGTGACCCAGCCGATGGACGGCATGCATGCGGGTCTGCCCTCGATGCGAGATTACGACGGCTACACCTATTACAAGGAAGACGCGGGCAAGCTCTTGGTCGGCGGCTTCGAGCCGCACGCCAAGCCCTGGGGCATGAACGGCATCCCGGAGAGCTTCGAGTTCGACGTCCTGCCCGAGGACTGGGACCAGTTCGAAATCTTGATGGACAACGGATTGCAGCGCGTGCCCGCGCTGGAGAAGGCCGAGGTGCGCCAGCTTCTCGTCGGCCCCGAAAGCTTCACACCCGACAACCGCTACATGCTGGGCGAAGCGCCGGGATTGCGCGGCTTCTTCGTCGCGGCGGGCTTCAACTCGGTCGGCATCGCTTCCGCCGCCGGCGCGGGCAAGGCGGTCGCCGAATGGATCGCAGGCGGCGAGCCCAGCATGGATCTATGGGACGTCGATATCCGACGCGTCTTCCCGCACCAGGCCAACAAGCACTATCTGCACGACCGCACGGTCGAGGCGTTGGGCCTCATGTACAAGCCGCACTTCCCCTTCCGCCAGCCGGAGACGGCGCGCAACCTGCGCCTGTCGCCGATCCACGACCGGCTCGCACAGGCCGGCGCCTGCTTCGGCGTGGTCGCGGGCTGGGAGCGCGCCAACTGGTTCGCGCCCAAGGGCGTTAAGGCGGAATACGAATATTCCTTCGGCCGGCAAAACTGGTTCCCCTACTCGGCCGAGGAGCACATGGCCGTGCGCCAAGGCGTCGGCCTGTTCGACCAGACCTCCTTCGCCAAGTTCGCGGTGCGAGGCCCAGATGCCGAAGCCGTGCTACAGCGCCTGTGCGGCGCCGACATGGCCGTGCCGGTGGGACGCGTGGTCTATACCCAGTTGCTGAACAAACACGGCGGCATCATGTGCGACCTCACGGTCACGCGCTGGGCCGACGACCTGTTCGTGATGGTGACCGCCGCGGCCACCGCCGTGCACGATCTGGACTGGATCAAGCGCAACCTGCCCGAGGGCGCGCGCGTCACCGTGACCGACATCGGCTCGGCCTGGGGCACGTTGAGCGTCATGGGTCCCAAGTCGCGCGAGCTGTTGCAGAAACTCACGACCGCAGACCTGTCGAACGAGGCCTTCCCTTATATGAGTGGGCGCGAGATCGAGATGGGTCTGGCCAAGGTGCGCGCCCAGCGCGTGACCTATGTCGGCGAGTTGGGTTGGGAGCTGTATGTCCCCATCGAGTTCATGTCCGGCGTCTACAACGTCATCGTCGAAGCTGGCCAATCCGTCGGTCTGCGCCACGCGGGCTATCACGCGCTCGATTCGCTGCGCAGCGAAAAGGGCTATCGTCACTGGGGCCACGATATCGGCCTCGAGGACACGCCCATCGAGTCAGGCCTGGGCTTCGCCGTCGCCTTCGACAAGAACGCCGATTTCATCGGCCGCGAGGCATTGCTGAAGCAGCGCGAGAAAGGCGTCGAGAAGCGGCTGGTACAGTTCCAGCTCAAGGACCCGAAGCCCCTGCTCTATCACGACGAGCCGATCTGGCGGGACGGCAAGATGGTCGGCCGCATCACCTCCGGTTCCTACGGCCACGCGGTCGGCGCGGCGGTGGGCCTGGGCTATGTCCGCAACGATGGCCAGAAAGTGGACGCGGCCTTCGTCAACGCGGGTTCTTACGAGATCGAAGTGGAAGGCGAACGCATCCCCGCCACCGCCACCCTGCGGCCGCTCTACGATCCCAAGGGCGAGAAGATCAAGGCTTAGTTGAATGTTGACACAGGCGGACTCTGGCGCGTCAGGCATCGAATCGCGCTACGCGTGGCGCCGGCTTGTGATCTCGCTGTTCATCAGCACGATCAGCGGCATAGGCCTGTGGTCGGTCGTGGTGGTGATGCCTTTGATCCAGGCCGAGTTCGGCATCGATCGGGCCGACGCCTCTCTGCCCTATACCGCGACCATGCTCGGCTTTTCCATCGGCGCCATCTTCATGGGGCGCTTGTCTGACCGTAAGGGCATTGTCCGGCCGCTGACCATCGGCGCCGTCTCGTTGGGGCTCGGCTATATCGCCGTCTCCTCCGCCCAAAACCTGTGGCAGTTCACTCTCGCGCAGGGAATCCTGATCGGCATGGCCGGCTGCTCGGTCACGTTCGGACCGCTGGTGGCCGACGTTTCGCACTGGTTCACGCGCAACCGCGGGATCGCCGTCGGTATCTGCGCCAGCGGCAATTATCTGGCCGGCGCGATCTGGCCACCCCTGATCCAGTATCTGTCGCAGGATTGGGGTTGGCGCGGCGCGCTGCTGTCCACCGGATTGTTCTGCGCCACCGCCATGTTGCTGTTGAGCCTGGCGCTGCGCCGCCCATCGCCCGTGGGTCACGCCGACACCATCGCCCACGCGGCCACCAAGCCCGTGGGCCAGGTGAACATCTCGCCCAATGCGCTTCAGGCGCTCCTGGCCTTCGCCGCCGTCTGCTGCTGCGTGGCCATGTCGATGCCCCAGGTGCATATCGTGGCCTATTGCAGCGACCTGGGTTACGGCGTCGCGCGCGGCGCCGAGATGCTGTCGATCATGCTGGCCTTCGGCGTGATCAGCCGCCTGGCCTCGGGCTGGATCGCCGACCATATCGGCGGCGTTCGCACGCTCCTCCTCGGCTCGGCGCTGCAGACGTTGACGCTGATCTTCTATCTGCCGTTCGACGGGCTGACGTCGCTCTACATCGTCTCGGCCCTGTTCGGCCTGTCGCAAGGCGGCATCGTGCCGAGCTACGCCATCATCGTGCGGGAGTATTTCCCCGCCGAACAGGCCGGCACCCGCATCAGCCTCATCATCACCACCTCGATCGTCGGCATGGCGCTGGGCGGCTGGATGAGCGGCGCGATCTTCGATCTCACGGGCTCGTACCACATCGCGTTCCTGAACGGCATCGCCTGGAACCTGGTGAACGTGGCGATCGCATTGTGGCTCTTGTTGCAGCCCAAACGCGCGCGGCTCGCCACCGCCTGACGCGATTGCCCGCACCCGCCGTCCATGCCACCTTAATTGGCCGAACGGCTTAATCGCAGGGACGTGTCATGGCGCATTGGGACACCGAAAAGCTGCCGAAACCCACGCGCGACGTGGCGCGGCTGAAATCCGATATCGACGAGTGGGGCTATTGCCTGATCGAGGCCGCCTATACGCCGGCCGAGATCGCGGCGTTCAAGGCACGCCTCGCCGAGCAGGCGGCGGGCGAGCGCAATCAAGGCCACCACAAACGCTCCCTCGTCCAGGACCCCGCGGGCATCAACCAGTGGATGGTGATGCTGATCAACAAGGGCGAGATGTTTCGGCGCCACGTGCACCACCCGCTGGTGAACGCGGTGGCGAGGCACGTGCTGGGCGCGGAATACGTGCTGAGCGAGATTTCCTCGCACATCACGCGGCCGGGGGCGCAGCTTCTGTCGCTCCACACCGACCAATGGTGGCTGCCCACGCCCGCCATGCCGGGCGCGCCTTACGTCAAGGCGGGCGACGTGTCGCGCACCAACGTGCGGCTCGGGCCGCCCACCAAGTCCACCACGCCGATCAACCCGCCGCTCTGCATCAACGCCATGTGCATGGTGACGGATTTCACCGAGGAGAACGGCGCCACGCGCCTGGTGCCCGGCAGCCATCTGAGCGGCGTGCAGCCCGACCCGAGCGTGCCGCATCCGACGCCGAGCGTCGCCGCGGCGGCGCCCGCCGGCACGGTCGTGATCTGGGACGGCCGCCTGTGGCATGCGGCGGGCGGCAACCGCAGCAACGGCGAACGCTACGGCCTTGTCACCATGTATGGCGGGCCGCAGATGCGCACGCTGCAGAACTTCACCCTCGGCACCAAGCAGGAGGTGCTGGATGGCGCCTCGCCCGAACTGTTGAAGCTGCTCGGCTTCAAGGTCTGGCTCAGCTACGGTCAGACCGGAGAGACCGTCGAAGGCGGCTTCGCCAAACCCGCCAAGGATCTGATCGGCGAATTGAAGCCCTAGGGCAAGTGTATGACAATCGCGCTAGAATGGCCGCCTTCCATCGGGAGGCTCCGCCATGCTCGACGGCCGCGCCCACGTCTCGCTGCGTTCGTACGCGCACACCGACACGACTCACACCCATGACTGGCATCAGCTCGTGCTGCCGGTGACGGGCGCGCACACGGTCGCGCTCGCCAATGTCAGCGGCACGGTCGAAAGCGGCCGCGGGGTTCTGGTGGTCTCCGGCCTGTCGCACTGCTTCCGAGGCCTGGGCGAGAACTGCTTCGTCGTGCTGGACGTTCCGCGTGAGGCGCGGCGCAGCCAGGGTCTGCCGGAAGCTGTGTGGCGGCCGGCGCTCGCCCAGCCCTTCTTCGCCATCGATGACGGGCTCAACCGCTTCGCCAATTACGTCGCCCACGAGATGAAGGACGGCGCGCTGGACGCTGCGGCGGAGCATCACGTCGTCAGCCTTCTGATCCACGCGCTCACGAAGCGGCTGGATGACCGGCGCACGCCACCCGCCATCGCGCGCGCGGTCGAACTGATCCACGCCCATTACGCCGAGCCCTTTTCCGTGACCGAGCTGGCCGCCGCCGTGGGCCTGTCGCCCAGCACGTTGCACGAACGGTTCCGCGCCGCGATGGATTGCGGCCCCGGCGAGTACGCGATGAACGTGCGCCTGGACCATGCCGAGCGCCTGCTGCGCGCCAGCGATCTGTCCATCGCCGAGATCGCGGTCGCCACGGGTTTCTCGGACCAGAGCGCCCTGACCCGCTCCCTGCGCCGCCGCCGCGGGGTGACGCCCGGCCGTTTCCGCGCAGGCGCAGAGGTATAAATATAAATATGATTACATGGCGCCGATAGAAGCCCGGTACCCTACGTTGCTCGTTCGGATTTGCCGATAGTCAAAGAGGGCCGTATGGGCGAGAATTTGACAGTCCCCCATCCGACGTTGGAGCCTGCGCGCGCGATTCGCCTCCTCGCGATGGGGGGCGATATCCGCACGGTTCCGAAGACAGCGGCTATGCAGATTTCGTCCGATCCGAAAGCCGGATTTGACATCGTCCTGCTGCTCGGCCCGGTCGACGCCGCGGCATTGTGGTCGGCGCTGCAAGAAGGCCATTCGATGCTGGCGCCCGTGGTGGATTTTTCCGGGCAGCATGCCGAACGCAGCGATGTGTCCCTGCCGAACCTGACGAATGCTTCCCTGCGGGACGCGTTACTTGCGGTGGCTCCCATCCTCCGACGCACGGGCACGATCGTCGATATCAGCGACCTGCCCGACCGCGACAGGCTTTACGTCCTGGGCATGGCGCAAAGCCGGCAGAAGGAAATTTCGGCTGCATGGACGCCAGCCGTTCCGGATATCGTCTACTATCCGTTGCTCGGTCTCCACGGTTCCAACCGCAAGGCCGTGGAATCTCTCGCCGACATGGGTCTGCTGGAGCGTAGCTTTTTCGGTCGCGCGAATTTGTGCGGACATTGCGGCTCGTCCCGCGTGAACGTCTTCGAGGCCTGCGGCAAATGCGGAAGCGCGAATCTGAAAAAAGAACAGCTGACGCACCACTACCCGTGCGGCGCCCAAGGGCCCGAATCGACCTTCCTGCAAGGTGAGCGGCTCGTCTGCCCGAAATGCCGGAAGGAGTTGCGGCATATCGGCGTGGACTATGACCGCCCCGGATCGGTTTCCGTGTGCGTCGCGTGCGGTGAAGCGACCGCCGATCCGGACGTGCGGTTCGTCTGCGTCGACTGCGGCACGATTACGCCGAGCGAAGGTGCCGCGACGGCCGACTGGTTCAATTACCGGATTACGCCGGAAGGCGCCGCCGCGCTCGCGGCGGGACACCTGCCGACCCTCAGCATGACGGAAGCGTTGAAATCGTTTCCGGGCGCTCTGCCGGTGCAGAGCTTCGCACTCGTCGCACGGAAGGAATTGCGGATCGCCGCCCGTTACGACCGGGCCTTCTCGCTCGCGCGGCTGCGCATCGGAAACTACGAGGCGCTGCGAAAAAAGCACGGCAGCCTCGCATTGGACGAAAGTGAGCGGCTTTTGATTCGCGTGATCGCGGAAACGCTGCGCAACAGCGATAGCATCACGGCCACGGCCGCGCGGGAGATCTTCATCGCGTTTCCGGAAACCGAGGTCGCCAAGGTAGAAGCAATTCTGGCCCGTCTGCATGAAAAAATTAAAAAGGTCATGGCGCTGCCTCTCGAGATCGAGTCGTCCATCGGAACGCGCGACGAGGCCGAAAAGATGCTGGAAGCCTGTCGATGAGTATCGCCGACGGTTTCGATCTTCTGAGCCAACTGGATGCCCAAAGTTTCGTACTTCTTTTCTGGTATACGGTCCTTCTGGAGTTGCCGCGCTATGGATTCGCCGCGCTCGTGGCGGCCGGCATTTCCATCGCGAACAGAGACTGGTCCCCGCATCGCAGCGCCGGCGACGATGGGAAGCACCGGGTCATCAGCGTCCTGATTCCTTGCCACAATGAAGCGGCGGCCTTGCGCCGCAGCGCGCTCTCCGCGCGGGATCAGATTCAACTTGGCCTGAACACCAAGATCGAGATCGTCGTCATCGACGACGGCTCTACGGACGGCACGCGAAGCGTCGCGAATACGCTGAAGAACGAAGGCCTCGTCGACCGCGTCCTGTCGGTCGAGATCCGCGGCGGCAAAAGCGCGGCGATCAATCTCGGCATTGAATACTCGACCGGTGACGTCGTCCTCATCACGGACGCCGACACGACATTCGACCGCTACGCCTTTCAGGCCATGCTGGCGAAGTTTAGCGACCCGCTGGTGGGCGCCGTCTCGGGCAACCTCTACGCCCGCAACGCCAATGCCACGGCCGTCTCCCGCTACCAAGCCCTCGAGTACCTGGTGAGCATCAGTCTCGGCCGGCGGATCATGAACATGTTGGACACATTGTTCGTCGTCTCCGGCGCGTTCGGCGCGTTCCGACGACAGGCGCTGATCTCGATCGGCGGCTACGACGCCGAGGTCGGCGAAGACGCGGACCTGACGGCGCGTTTGCGGAGGGCCGGTTGGAAGGTCCGCTTTGCGCCTAACGCATGGTCTTTAACGGACGTGCCCGAGACGGTTCTTGCATTGGTCAACCAGCGGCTGAGATGGGAACGGGCGGTGGTAACGATCTGGGTGCGCAAGTTCCGCAGCGTATTCGATCCGCGGAGTCGGTCCTTTTCCCTGATCGACGCGATCGGCGTGTTCGATATCCTCTTCTACCAAATCGTGCTGTGCATCTCGTTCCTGGTCTATGCCGCATGGCTGTTCGCGACTTTCGGCCAGGCCGCTTTCGTCATTCTGGCAGCCGCGACCGCCATCTATATCGGCGCCCAACTCTGTCTGTTCCTGATTGCGCTCGCGATTTCGGCGCCATACGGAAGCATTCGGCTGCTTCCCTACGTTCCGCTGTTCGCCATCGCGAACGGCTATGTCATGCGCTTCATCCGGCTCTATGCCTATATCGACGAGTTGGTTTTCCGCAGGTCTTACCAAGATCCCTACGTGCCTGAACGCGTGCGCCGTGGCATGGAGCGGCTTTAGACGATGCGCCTGCATCGCTATTTTCGGGCCGACCAGGTGCAAAGCGAGCAGCGCGCCCGACGCGGCCGTTGGGGCCGCTGGGTCTATCTCGCGGTCATCTTGGTGTTCTTCGGATGGCTTGCGCAGCTTTTCTTCGGCCCGGTGCTGTATTTCCGGGTCGAGGGCATGGTGCTCGCGAACGTCACGACGATCGCCACCGAGTTTTCCGCGACCGTGCAGGATTTGGTACCGAAGGAAGGCGACCGCGTTACGGCTGGCCAGATCGTCGCCGACGTAAAGTCCCAGGAAGTCACCGAGCGCATGGCGCGGGTCGCGTCCAGTTTGGCCGAGTTGCAATCGCGATATTCGGCCCTTCAAATACGCTCGCAAGTCGTGACGCGACTTCTGGAAGTGTCGAAAGGCCGTGCCACGGCGACAGCGGAGGCGATCGCGGCCTACGAGAAATTGCACGAGGAGCAACGTCTGCTGACCCGCGACCGCCTCTCCGCCTATGAAGCCGATTACCGCAGCCAGCTCGATGTCGAATCGCTCAAGGCCGAACAGCAGGCCAACAGCAGGGAAACCCACTTCCTTCTCGAACGGATGAACGAAGCGACGGAAATTCTGGACCAACTCAAGAAGCTTTATGCGGCCGGCGAGCTGCGCGCGCCCATTACCGGCGTGGTTGGCCGTCTTTATGTCGCGAAGGGAGCGGTGGTTCGCCTTGGGGAGCCAATTATGGACATCTACGACGATCACCGGTTCATCCTGGCTTACGTGCCTGCCGGGGCCGTCTATGAGGTGTTGCCCGGCGATCCGGTCGTGATCCGCTACGGGCTTGACGAATCGCACGGCGTGATCGAACGCGTGGAGCCCGTCGCATTACAGCTTCCCAAGGAGTTTCAGCGCACGTTCAAGCCGGTCGATCGCGCGCGGGTTCTGCGGATTTCGATCCAGGATGGGCACGATCTGCCGCCCCTCTTCTCGAAGATCACGGTGTCGGCCGGCGATTGGCCACCCAACTGGCTGGTCCGCATGGTTCCTTGGTTCAAACTCCTGAACAGACCGGCCCCGGTGCAGTAAGGCTACTTCCCTTTAGGAGACATCCCATATCCACTGCCACCCGCGCTTCGCTGGGACGCGGCATCGCGATCACGATCTTCGCGTGGTCCATCTTCCCCGCGCTCGACGCGATCTCGAAATTCCTGGCCGGCGGCTACGACGTGTTCTTCGTGCTGTGGGGCCGCTTCACCGCCCAATTTCTGGTCGGCGTGCTGATCGTGCTGCCGCGCGGGTTGCCGCGCACGGCCCGCACACCATTTCTGGGCCAGCAGTTGCTGCGCTCCGGCGGCTTCACCGCCCATACCGTCATCTTCATCCTGGGCATTCTGACCCTGCCATTGGCCGAGGGCAGCGCCCTGCTCTTCACCGGCCCGATCATGCTGGCCGCGCTTTCGGTGCCCTTGCTCAAGGAGCGTGTCGACGGCCCGACCTGGATCGCCGTGCTGGTCGGCTTCGCGGGCGCCATGGTGGTGACGCGGCCCGGCTTCGACTTCGCCAACTGGGGCGCCCTGTTGGTACTGCTCTCGACGCTCTGCCTCGTGCTCTACCAGATCGCCACGCGCTCTCTGGCCCAGCGCGAGAGTCCCTACACCACCCTGCTTTATACCCCGCTGGTTGGCGCCGTCGCGCTGGGCTTGCCCTTGCCCTGGACGTGGTCCACGCCCAGCCTACATGACGCGGCGCTGATGGCCCTCATGGGTCTGGTCGGCGCGGTCGGCCACTTCATGCTGATCAAGGCCTACGAGAACGCGGGCGCGGCGCAACTCGCGCCCTACAGCTACATCCACATCCTGTCGTCGGCACTTCTGGGCTATGCCGTCTTCGGCGACGTGCCAGATCCATGGGCCGTGGCCGGCGCGGCCATCATCGCGGCCAGCGGCCTATGGCTGGCCTGGCGCGAAGGCGTCACCCGGCGACGTGCCTAGTCTCGGCCCAAAGGGCCGGAGCCCCGGTCAAGACCGCGCGGGGAAACCTACCCATCGTGCCGTGAAACCCCTCTCGCGGACGATGGAGCACCCCGTGAAACTCTCCGATTTCAAGGCTTTGACCTTCGACTGCTACGGCACCCTGATCGACTGGGAGCCCGGCATGATCGCGCACCTGCAGCCCTGGCTGAAGCGCAACGGGGTCGATATGCCCGACGCCGTGGTCCTGGAGACCTACAGCAAGGGCGAGCATGCGTTGGAAAAAGCCAATCCCACCATGCTCTACCCCGATGTGCTGGCCAACGCGCACAAGCAATTGGCCAAGACACTGAATATCCCCGTCGACGAGAAAGCCGCGCGGGCCTTCGGCGATTCGATCGGCGACTGGGAGCCGTTCGCCGATTCGACCGAGGCGCTGGCCTATCTCAAGAAGCACTACAAGCTGGTCATCCTGTCCAACGTGAACGACGCGGGCGTAGCCAAAAGCGCGGCCAAGATGGGCAACCCCTTCGACGACATCATCACCGCCGAACAGGTCGGCGCCTACAAGCCCACGCACAACCACTTCCACGAGGGCTTCAAGCGGCTGAAGAAAATGGGCGTGGAGAAGCACCAGATCCTCCACACGGCGCAGAGCCTGTTCCACGACCATGTGCCGGCCAACGAGCTGGGTCTCAACAACGCCTGGATCGACCGGCGCGCCAAGCGCGGCGGCGGCGCGGGCGCCACGGTGCCCATGGACAAGATGCCGAAGCTCGATTTCCGCTTCGAATCCATGGCCGAGTTCGTCGCGGCTCACAAAAAAGAGACCGGCGGCTGACGCATTGGTTTAAGCCTCGTCCTGAACCTCCTCATCCCGAGCTTGTCGAGGGACGAAGGGCGAGGTTCCATAGATGCTTTGGGCCTCACGCTTCGACAAGCTCAGCGTGAGGTGGCTTTAGACAACGCTGATGCCTCGAACCGCGCGCGTCTTCATGCGATAGTCGCGTCCGGATTCGGTTGGGGGATCGCATGAATCCGTTTGACCTCACGGGCAGGGTCGCCATCGTCACCGGCGGCAACGGCGGTATCGGGCTCGGCATGGCCAAGGGGCTGACCGCCGCGGGCGCCGCCATCGTGGTGGCAGGTCGCAACGCCGAAAAGAACGCGGCCGCGGTGGACGCGCTGGTCAAATCCGGCGCGAAAGCCGTTTCCGTCCCGTTCGAAGCCACCGACGAGGCCGCCGGGCGGAAGGCGGCCGATGCCGCGCTCAAGGCCTTCGGCCGGATCGACATCCTGATCAACAACGCCGGCACCGCCGTGCGTAAACGGCCCGAGGAAACCTCGCTGGCCGAATGGCACTTGGTGATGAACACCAATCTCACCTCGGCCTTCGCCTGCGCCCAGGCCTGCTATCCGCACATGGTTAGCGCGGGCGGCGGCAAGGTGATCTCGATCGGCTCGATGATGTCGATGTTCGGCTCGCAGTACCACGCGTCCTATGGCGCCAGCAAAGGCGGCATCGTGCAGCTCACGCGCTCGCTCGCCGCGGCCTGGGCCAAGGACAACATCCAGTGCAACGCGCTGTTGCCCGGCTGGATCGACACCGACCTGACGCGCCGCGGACGCGTCGAGATGCCGGGCCTGAACGAGCGCGTCCTGGCGCGCACGCCCGCGGGCCGCTGGGGCATGCCGGAGGATTTTGCAGGGATAGCCGTGTTCCTGGCCTCGCCCGCGTCCGACTTCATCACCGGCACGGCCATTCCCGTGGACGGCGGGTATTCGATTCAGGCCTAATGAAACCCTCTCCCCCGTCGGGGAGGGCTAAAGACAAGCGACTGTCTTTATTTCTTATCGCGCGGGCGGCGGGCCCGTGCGCCGCAGCAGCCATTCCGCGAATTCCAGCAGCGGCCGCTCCAGGTGGCACAGATGAGGCGGCGCGGCGTAGCGCGAGCGCAAACCGCGCATGACACCGTCGTTCACGCCGATATCCTCGACGCGGAATTTCAAATACTGGTCGGTCACCACTTTCATGGCGCGCTCGAAATCAGGCTGCTCCAACGCGGCCTTCGGCACGCACATGACCTTGCGGATGGTGAGCCCGTCGGCGCCGCGCGGCAGGACCAAGTAGTACTCCATCCGGTCCGGATACGTGGACATCAGGTGCGCGGGGAACATGTGGATCAGCGAAGGCCGCCGCCTCTCCTCCGCCGTCAGCGTGGAGATCGGCGGCAGCTTGGCCTGCTCCTCGCCGGTCGTGTAGAAGCCCGAGACTTCGGTGTCTTCCACGTGCGGCATATGCACGATGGTGAACGGCCCCGGCAGGTCCTCCACCCGCACAAGGCGCGTCGGCATCACCGGCTCGAGGCTCAGGCGGTGCGCGCCGATATGGTGATAGGCCTCGATGTAGTTGTCGATCATCACCTTCCAGTTCCAACCGACATCGAAGTCGAAGCTGCGGACGGCGACCATCTCGCCCATGTGCCAGTTACCCAGGAAGCGCGCGAGCTTTTCCACGCGCGGCGCCAGCGGCTTGGCCTTGGGATCGAAATTGACGAAGACGAAGCCTTCCCACACCTCGACCTTGGGACCCGGCAGCGCGCAGGCAGCGCGGTCGAAGCCGGGCGTGTATTCCATCTCCGGCGCGCCGGCCAGGCGTCCGTCGAGCCCGTAGACCCAGGCGTGGTAGGGGCAGTTAAAGCTGCGCGCGTTGCCAGCGCCCTCGACCAGGATCATGGAACGATGGCGGCAGATGCGCGAGTGAACGCGCAGGTTGCCCGCGAGGTCCCGCACCATGACCAAGGGTTCGCCCACGATGTCGATGGAGACGTAGTCGCCAGGCTTGGCCACGTCCTCGACGCGGCCGATGCAGACCCATTCCTTGCGGAAGATCGTCTCGATCTCGCGTTCGTGGAATGCGGCCGAGGTGTAGCACGCGGGCGGTAGGCCGCGCGGATCGCTGACGCCGTCCTTGAACTTGGCGGGCGGCGCCCGTTTCAGGCTTCGTCTCGGCTTGGCGGATTCGGTCGTCGGCTGGGCCATCGCATCCCTCCCGTCCATCGCCCATGATGGTCGCGGATCGGACAAGCGGAGTCCATCCGGCAAAGAATCGGCGTTATTGCGCGCTCCCGAGCGACTGGCTCGACGTATACGTCGAGGGATCAAGTCCGGCGTGACGAACTATGTATGGGGTCAACGCACGACATCGCCACATCTCCACTCGTCACCCCGGACCTGATCCGCGGTCCAGTGCTGGCCGGTAGGCCGGCAAACAACGCGAGACGTCAAGCGATGAACAGCGCCTTCAACTCGGCCCAGCTTTCGGGGTCGGGTGCCAGCAGGATGTAACCTTCAGATTCCGTCGCGCTGTAAGGGCGGCCGTCGACCAGCTTGGAATAACCGCCCGCCTCTTCGTGGATATGCTGCCCGGCCGCGTGGTCCCAGGGCAGAATGCGGGTGAACAGCGCGAAGTGCATCTCGCCCGAAACCAGCGAGAGATATTCCTGGCCGACGCAGCGGCGGTAGCCGCCGCCCGCGTAGTGTTTCTTCTTGGCCGCGAAATCGGCGGTCAGGCCCGGGCGTGTTGGGCCCGCGTAGAGCGCGCCCTTCATGTCTTGGGCGGAGATTGCGGGCGCCACGTGCGCGCGCGTGCCGTTCAACATCGCGCCGCTCCCCTTTTCCGCCATGGCCATCAGGTCGCGGACGGGATCGTAAACCCAGGCCGCGCAGGTCTCCCCGCGCACCACATAGGCCAGTTGCACGGCGAAGAGCGGACTGCCCTCGGAGAAGTTCGTCGTACCGTCCACGGGATCGACGATCCAGACCGGGGCATCCTCGGCGATGCGCTTGAGCACGGCGGGGTCGGCGTGCACGGCCTCCTCGCCCACCACGCGGCTGCTGGGCACCATTCCGGGCAGGCGCTGGGTCAGCACGCGCTCGACGCCCAAGTCGGCCGCGGTGACGATGTCGCCGGGTTTCTTCTCGGCGATCTCGTGCGCGGCCAGCTTCTGGAAGCGCGGCATCACCTCCGCCGCCGCGACCTCGCGCAGGAGCGCCGCCACTATGTCGATATCGAGAGCCATTTGACGGGCCGACGCTAGCATATCGGCGCCAAAGAAAAAGGGGCCGCGGTTGCCCGCGGCCCCTGATCCTTTAAGCGGTGGGCTGGATTAGAAGTCCATCCCGCCCATGCCGCCCATACCACCCATGCCGCCGCCCGGGGGCATGGCCGGCATGTCCTTCTTCTCCGGCAGCTCCGAGACCATGGCCTCGGTGGTGACCAGCAGGCCCGCGACGGAGGCCGCGCCCTGCAACGCCGAACGCACCACCTTGGTCGGATCGACGATGCCCGCCTTCACCAGATTGGTGTAGCGGTCCTGCTGGGCGTCGTAGCCCAGATCGTCGTCCTTCTGGTCGAGCAGCTTGCCCGCGACCACGGCGCCATCCTGACCGGCATTTTCGGAGATCTGCCGGATCGGGGCCTGGAGCGCGCGCCGCACGATGTCGACGCCCATGCGTTGGTCGTCGTTCGCCGGCTTGACCTTCGCAAGCACGCGGGTGGCGTACAGCAGAGCCGTGCCGCCGCCCGGGACGATGCCTTCCTCGACCGCGGCGCGGGTCGCGTGCATCGCGTCGTCGACGCGATCCTTGCGCTCCTTCACCTCGACCTCGGTGGCCCCGCCGACGCGGATGACCGCGACGCCGCCAGCCAGCTTCGCCAGACGCTCCTGCAGCTTCTCGCGATCGTAGTCCGAGGTGGTGTCCTCGATCTGCGAACGGATCTGGTTGCAGCGGGCTTCGATGTCCTTCTTCTTACCGGCGCCGCCGACGATGGTGGTGTTCTCCTTGTCGATCGACACCTTCTTGGCCGTGCCCAGCATGTCCAGCGTGACGCTCTCCAGCTTGATGCCCAGCTCCTCGCTGATCACCTGGCCGGACGTCAGCGTCCCGATGTCCTCGAGCATCGCCTTGCGGCGATCGCCGAAGCCGGGGGCCTTCACCGCCGCGACCTTCAGGCCGCCGCGCAGCTTGTTGACCACGAGGGTTGCCAAAGCCTCGCCCTCGACCTCTTCCGAGATGATGAGCAACGGACGGCCGCTCTGCACCACGGACTCGAGGACGGGAAGCAACGGCTGGAGGCTCGACAGCTTCTTCTCGTGAAGAAGGATGTACGGGTTCTCCAACTCGCAGGTCATCTTCTCGGCGTTGGTGATGAAGTACGGCGAGAGGTAGCCGCGGTCGAACTGCATGCCTTCGACGACATCCAGCTCGGTCTCGAGGCCCTTGGCCTCTTCGATCGTGACCACGCCTTCCTTGCCGACCTTGTCCATCGCACGGGCGATGATCTCACCGATCTCGGTGTCGCCGTTGGCGGAGATGGTGCCAACCTGGGCGATCTCCTTGCTGGTCGAAACCGGCTTGGAACGCTTCTTCAGGTCCTCGACCACGGCGCCGACCGCGAGGTCGATACCACGGCGCAGGTCCATCGGGTTGAGGCCCGCGGCCACCGCCTTGTTGCCCTCGCGCACGATCGCCTGGGCCAAGACGGTCGCCGTCGTGGTGCCGTCGCCGGCGGCGTCCGAAGCCTTGGACGCCACTTCGCGCAGCATCTGCGCGCCCATGTTCTCGAACTTGTCCGCGAGCTCGATCTCCTTCGCGACGGTCACACCGTCCTTGGAGATGCGCGGCGCGCCGAACGACTTGTCCATGACCACGTTGCGGCCCTTGGGACCGAGCGTGACCTTGACCGCGTTGGCCAGAATGTCGACGCCGCGCAACATGCGCGCGCGCGCGTCGCCGCCGAATTTGACGTCTTTCGCTGCCATTGTCTGTGCTTCCTTACTCGATGATGCCCATGATGTCGGACTCCTTCATGATCAACAGGTCTTCCCCGTCGACCTTGACCTCGGTGCCCGACCACTTGCCGTAGAGGACGCGGTCGCCCTTCTTGACGTCCGGCTTCACCAGCTTGCCGTCCTCGCCCCGGGCGCCCGGGCCCACGGCGATGACTTTGCCTTCCATCGGCTTTTCCTTGGCGGTGTCCGGAATGATGATGCCGCCCTTGGTCTTCTCCTCACCTTCCATCGGCTTGACCACGACGCGGTCGTGCAACGGCCTAAAGCCCATGCTCTCTCCTCCTCATTTCCCTGTGATGCCACCGGGTTGCTCGCTCGGCCCGGCCGGCGATTAGCACTCATAAGAGCCGAGTGCTATTTATGGATCGGGCTTCGCCCTGTCAAGACGGCCACCGGCCTAATTTCGATAAATCAATGAGTTATAGGGCGACTCTCGCCGGATTTCCCGGCATCCGTCAGGCGCGCGAAGCGGGCTTGGTCGGCCTCGGCCAGCCGGACCTTGATGTGGGCATACTCGTCGTCATCGCGCCGCTCCATCACCTCGCCGTTGCGATAGAGCCAGGCGATGGTCTTGCCGTCCCAAAGACGGACGGAAACCTGGATCACGTCCCGTCCCTCGGCCAGCTCCTCGTCAACCAGGGCCAAAAGCCGGGGGCAGCCTTCGCCTGTCAGCGCCGAGACGGCGACCTGCGGTTCGTTGGCGCGCCCGGTGGCGTTCAGCACCAGTTCGCGGCGCTCCGGTTCTAGAAGATCGAGCTTGTTGAACACCTCGATCATCGGCCGGCCGCTTCCCTCGGCGATACCCAGCTTTTCCAAGACGGCCTGGACGTCCGCTTTCTGCGCCTCGGTTTCGGGGTGCGCGACGTCGCGCACGTGCATGACCAGATCGGCCTCCTGCACCTCTTCCAAGGTGGCGTGGAAGGCGGCGATCAGCTCGGTCGGCAGGTCTGAGATGAAGCCGACCGTGTCGGACAGAATGGCGTTGCGCCCCGAGGGCAGCTCGATCTTGCGCATCGTGGGATCGAGCGTGGCGAACAGCATGTCCGCCGCCTGCACGTCCGCGTGCGTCAAGCGGTTGAACAGGGTCGATTTGCCGGCGTTGGTGTAGCCGACCAGCGCGACCACCGGATAGGGCACGCGCTGGCGCGCCTTGCGGTGGATCTGGCGCGTGCGTCCGACATCGCCCAACTCGTCCTTCAGCCGCGCGATGCGTTCGTCGATCAGGCGGCGGTCGATTTCGAGCTGGGATTCGCCGGGGCCGCCCAGGAAGCCGAAGCCGCCGCGCTGCCGCTCCAAGTGGGTCCAGGAACGCACCAGCCGACTGCGCTGATAGGACAAATGCGCCAATTCGACCTGTAGGCGGCCTTCGCGCGTACGCGCCCGGGCGCCGAAAATCTCCAGGATCACCGCCGTGCGGTCGATGACCTTGCATTTCCATGCCCGCTCCAGATTGCGCTGCTGGACCGGCGACAAAGCGCCGTTGACGATGACCAGCTCGATCTCGAGGTCCGCGATCAGGCCCTTGAGCCGGTCGATGCCACCCGTGCCGAACAGGGTCGCGGGACGCGGCTCGCGCACGCGCACCGTTTCGGCATGGACGACATTCAGCGCGATCGCCGCCGCGAGGCCCACGGCTTCGGCCAGGCGCGCCTCGGGGTCACGCGCGGAATCGGCCCGCCCGCCGTCGCGCACCGGGTGCAGGACAGCGGTGCGGCGGGCCGGAATCGCGGTCGAGACGGCTTCGGTCAAATCAGGCTTCGCCCTCGGCCTTGCTATCCGGCTCGAAGAGCTGGACCGGGCCGCCCGGCATCACGGTGGAGATGGCGTGCTTATAGACCAGCTGCGCATGATGATCGCGGCGAAGCAGGACGCAGAAATTATCGAACGCGCCGATATTGCCCTGCAGCTTCACGCCGTTCACGAGGAACACCGTGACCGGGATCTTGTTCTTGCGCACATGGTTCAGGAACACGTCCTGGAGGTTTTTATCTGAAGACATCGTTGTGTCCTCCTTTGTTTTTGCGGGCCGCGGCGCGCGAGCGCCCGGACCCGTGGGAGACGTTCGGCCAACGACACCGGCCGAACCGCCAATTCTATTCTATGCGACGTCCACGAAGGATATATGTGGCCAGTCAGGGGCCCGCAACAAGTCCGCGAAGGGTGGCGAAATCGCGCGCATGCCATTCCGGGCGCGCATCGCGGAATTCCGCCGAATCCGGGTCCAAATCGCCAACCAGGACGGGGATACAACCCGCATTCCGCGCGCAGGCCATATCGATTCCCGTATCGCCCACGAACCAGACCTCGCGGCCAGGCAGGATGCCGGACGATTCCAGCGCCATGGCGATGGGCGCGGGGTCCGGTTTATCCCGCACGGCGTCGCCCGCGCCGACAAGACGGCCGAAATGGGGTGTCCAGCCCAGATGGGCGGCCTCCTGGCGCAGAAGATCGCCCTTTTTATTGCTGACCACGCCCAGATAGAACCCCTCGCCCTTGAGAGCGGCCAGCACGTCGGCCGCACCGGGCAGAACGGCCAGATGGTCGAGATGGCAGGCATTGTAGCGCGCGTAGAACACCTCGCGTGCCTCGGTCCAGCGCTCGCCGAATAGTTTGGGGAAACTGTCGCGCATGGATTCGCGCACGCGCAGTCTCGTCTCGGCATCCGTCCACGGCGCGTGGCCCATGGCCACCAGCGTGTCGTTCAGCGCCGCGCCGATCGCGGGCCAGGCGTCGATCAGCGTGCTGTCCCAATCGAACAGGATGGCGCGCGGGCGCGGCAGGCTCATGCGGCGTCCTGCGCGCCGATGCGGTCGATATAGGCCTGACGCAGCGCGCGTGTCAGCGCACCCGGCTTGCCATCGCCGATCGTGGCATCGTCGATCCGCACGATGGGCATGACGAAGGCGGTCGAGCCGGTGACGAATGCCTCGCGCGCCGCCTTGACGTCGGCCAACGTGAAGCGCCGCTCGACGAAGCGAAGCCCCTGCCCCTTGGCGATCTCGATCACGGCCAACCGCGTGATGCCGTTCAGGATCTCCGGGCCAGCGCTGCGGGTGACCAGTTCGTCCTTGGGCGTGACGATCCAGGCGTTGGTCGCCGTGCCTTCGGTGACGAAGCCCTCGCGGTCGATCTGGAACGCCTCGTAGGCGCCGGCTTCGATGGCCTGCTGCTTGCCGAGCACGTTGGGCAGCAGCGAAACCGACTTGATATCGCAGCGCGCCCAGCGGATATCCGGGATGCTGATGGCCTTGGCGCCCTTTTCCAGCAGCTCCGCGGCCGGCGGCTTCTTCCGCCGCGCGGTGATGACGATGGCGGTGTCCACGTTCTTCGGGAAGACGTGATCGCGTGGCGCGACCCCGCGCGTCATCTGCATATAGACCATCCCGTCCGCCACCAGGTTACGGCGAATCACCTCGCGCATGACCATGCGCAACGCCGCGCGCGGCATGGGCGCGGCGATGCGCAGCTCCTTCAGCGAACGATCCAGCCGATCCAGATGCCAATCCTCGTCGACCAGCTTACCGCCGGCGACGGCCACGACCTCATATACGCCGTCCGCGAATTGGTAGCCGCGGTCCTCGACATGGATCACGGCCTCCCGATGGGGCCGGTAACGTCCGTTCACGTATGCGATGCGCGCCATATGCGTTTCCGTTGAATGGGAGAACTCAGAAAAATTGCAGACTGACGGCGAAGATCTTCTCGACCGCCCGGATGGCCTCGGGACGCGCGAACATGATGACGCGGTCCTTGGCCTTCACCACCGTGTCCAGCCGCGGAATGATGACACGCTCGTCCCGGATCAGCGCGCCGATCACGATGCCCTTGGGCAAGTCGGCATCCTTGATCGCACGGCCGATCAGTCTCGACGTCTCTAGCGCCTCGGCTTCGATCACCTCACCCAAATTCTCGCGCAGCGAATGGACGGAGCGGATTCGCCCACGTCGGACATGCTGCAGGATGGTGGAGACCGTGATGGCCTGGGGAACCACCACCACGTCGACGCCCAACGTCGCGATCAGGGATTCATAACTCATGTTGTTGACCAGCGTCATGGCGCGCCGGGCGCCAGCGCGCTTGGCCAAGAGCGACGACAGGATATTGACCTCGTCGTCGTTGGTCACGGCCACCACGGCCTCGGCCGCGTCGGCGTTGGCCTCTTCCAGGATTTCGACCTCGAGCGCGCTGCCGTGGATCACGACCGAGCGCGACAGGCTTTGCGCCGCGAACTCCGCGCGCTCCTTGTTCTGCTCGATCACCTTGGCTCTGACGCCGGGGTGCGTGTTCTCGATCTCTTGGGCCAGATAGAGGCCGATATTGCCACCGCCGACGATGACGATGCGATGCGCCTCGGGCTCCTCATGGCCGAAGGCGGCCATGCCGCGCGAGACCTGGGTACTGTCGACCACGAAATAGACGTCGTCGCCCGCCTTCAACCGTTCCTCGCCGCGTGGCAGGACCGCTTGCCCCGCCCGCAGAATGGCCAGAATCACGATGTTCAGGTCGGGGAACAGTTCGGTCAGCTGGCGCAGCGGCGTGTCGAGGATCGGGCACTCCTCCGAGCAGCGCACGCCGATGACCTGGACCCGGCCTTCGGCCAGCGGGATGTTGTCGAACGCGCCTGGCACCTGCAGGCGCCGGCTGATCGCTCGCGCGACCTCGATCTCGGGCGAGATGATGACGTCGATAGGCAGCTTCTCGCGGCTGAACAAATCCGCCCAGGCCGGCTGCAAATAGCTTTGGCTGCGCACACGCGCGATCTTGGTAGGCACGTTGAACAGCGAAGCGGCGACCTGGCAGGCCACCATGTTGACCTCGTCGCTGTGGGTGACGGCGATCAGCATGTCGGCGTCGCGCGCGCCCGCGCGCTCCAGCACGCCGGGATGCGATGCATGCCCCACGATGCCGCGTACCTCGAGCGAATCGCTGATCTTCCGTACAAGATCGGGCGCATGGTCAATGACGGTGACGTGATTGGCCTCGGTGGCCAGATGGCGCGCGATGTTCGAACCCACCTGCCCCGCGCCGCAGACGACGACTTTCACGACGTGGCGCCTTCGGCCGGCATCCGCTCAGGCATCGGGCTTGTCCGCTCCGGCAACGCCCAGGCTTTTCAATTTCCGGTGCAACGCGGAACGCTCCATGCCAACGAAGCTGGCCGTGCGCGAGATGTTGCCGCCGAAGCGCGTGACCTGTGCCATCAAGTATTCGCGCTCGAAAATCTCGCGCGCCTCGCGCAGGGGGAGCCCCATGATCTCGTCGCTTTTGTTCCAGCCGACCACGGGCGAGGCGATGGCGCCGATCTCGGGCGGCAGCATGTCGGCGCGGATCACGTCGCGCGCGTCGCCAGGCGCCATGATGAGCAACCAGTCGATCACGTTGCGAAGCTGGCGGACGTTGCCCGGCCATTCGTAGGCCTGCAAGGCCGCCATCGCGTCCATGCCGATCTCGCGCGGCGGAACGCCGGCGACTTCGGCCGCGCGCTCCATGAAGAACTTGGCCAGGAGGGGGATATCCTCCCGCCGCTCGCGCAGCGGCCCCACCCGCACCGGCACGACATTCAGGCGGTAGAACAAATCCTCCCGGAACCGCCCTTCGGCGATCTCCTCCTTGAGGTCCTTGCTGGTCGTGGCCAACACCCGCACATCGACCTCGACGCGCACCTGTCCGCCCACGCGCTCGAAGCTCTGCTCCTGCAGGACGCGAACGATCTTGCCCTGGGTCTCCATCGGCATGTCGGAGACTTCGTCAAGCAGGAGCGTGCCGCCATGGGCGCGCTCGAAGGTGCCGGTTTTGGCGGGCGCGCCGGGCCCGGCTGCGCCCGGCTCGAAGCCGAACAGCTCGCCCTCCATGCGCTCCGGCTGCATCGTCGCGCAATTCAGCACCACGAATGGCCCCGCCGAGCGCCGCGAGCGTGCGTGGACGAAACGCGCCACGATCTCCTTGCCGACACCAGCGGGCCCCGAGACCAGCACGCGGCTGGAGGTGGGCGCGACCCGTTCGATGGCCTGGCGCACCTGGTTGATGACCGAGGACTGGCCGACCAGTTCGTGGTTGCCGCCCGCGCGGAAGCGCAGCTCCTCGTTCTCGCGCTTGAGCGCGGCGGCCTCGATGGCGCGCTGGACCAGAAGCAGAAGCCGATCCGACTTGAACGGCTTTTCGATGAAATCGTACGCGCCCTTGCGGATGGCCGTCACGGCCGTCTCGATGTTGCCGTGGCCGCTGATCATCACCACCGGCACGTCGGGGTGGTCGCGCTTCACGAGATCGAGGATCTGGAGCCCGTCCAGCTTGCTGCCCTGCAGCCAGATGTCGAGCACCACGAGGCTCGGGCGCCGGCCGACCACGGCTTCCAGCGCCTGGTCGCTGTTGCCGGCCTCACGCGTGCCATAGCCCTCGTCCTTGAGGATGCCGGCGATCAGCGAGCGGATGTCCGCCTCGTCGTCGACGATCAGGATGTCATGGGCCATCGAGGGTCACGTCCGAATTTGGCCGGCGGCTTCCGCGCGGGGCGCGACCGCCGCGTTGGCCGGAAACACGAGCCGGACGCGCGCACCGCCACCTTCGCGGTCTTCCAACACCAACTCGCCACCATGATCTTCCATGATTTTGCGCACGATGGCCAGACCGAGGCCGGTTCCCTTGGCACGCGTGGTGACATACGGCTCGGTCAACTGGTCGCGCTGCGCGACGGGCAGACCGATGCCGTTGTCCTCGACGTCGATCCCGAGCTCGCCGGCGTTCGCGACCAAGCGCACGACGATGCGCCCCTCCGGCAAGGCTCCGTTCTCGGGCTCGGGCCGCGCCAGGATCGAATCGGCGGCGTTCTGCAGAAGATTGGTCAACGCCTGGCCGACCTGCCGGCCGTCGCACACGAACTGCGCCGCCTCCGGCGCCTCGATCGTGTAAACGATGGACGGATTACCGTTCTGTTGCAGGAAGACAGCCTGGCGGCACAGCTTCACCGCGTCTTCCTCGCGCATCACGGGTGCCGGCATGCGCGCGAAGGATGAGAATTCGTCCACCATGCGGCCGATATCGCCCACCTGGCGCACGATCGTGTCCGTGCAGGTTTCGAAGGTCTCGGGATCGCTGGTGATCTCCTTGAGATACTTGCGCTTCAGCCGTTCGGCCGAAAGCTGGATCGGCGTCAGCGGATTCTTGATCTCGTGCGCGATGCGCCGCGCCACGTCCGCCCATGCCGCCTTGCGCTGGGCCGACAGAAGCTCGGTGATGTCATCGAAGGTGACGACATAGCCCAGCACTTGCTGGTCCGCCGCGCGCTCCACCGCCACGCGCACCAGAAGGGTCAGGTTGCGCTTCTCGCGCGCCACGCGGATCTGAGACTGAATCAGGCCACGCGGACGGCGCAGCGCCTCGTCCAGCAACTCTCCCATTTCCGGCACTACCGCAGCCAAGGGCTTGCCGATCTCCCGGTCCAGATCCGCGCCCAGGAGCGCGGAGGCGGTTCGGTTCGGCAGATTGATGTGAAACTCGCTGTCCAGGCCGATCACACCGGATGAAACGCCGCCCAACACGGCCTCGGTAAAGCGGCGCCGCGTGTCGAGCTGCTGGTTGGCATCGAGCAACTCGCGCTGCTGGCTTTCAAGCTGACTGGTCATGCGGTTGAACGCGCGGCCCAGCACCCCCATCTCGTCGTCGCCGTCCGCCGCGGGCACACGCACGCCCATGTCGCCCGCGCGCACGCGTTCGGTCGCGCCGATCAGGTTACTGATGGGCCGCGCGAGCTGGTTGGCGAAGACCAAGCCGATCCATACGGCCGCGAACAGCAAAAGCAGCGCCAGCACCGCGAACAGCAGCGCGAAATTGAGCTGCATGCTCGATCGCCGCCCCTCGAGCTGTTCGTAGACCAGCACGGCGTCCTGGGTGCGCTTGACGTGGTTCAGCACGCTGGGATCGACGAAGCGGCCGACATACAGGAATGTGTCGGGCTGGTCGCCCAGCCGCATGAGGGCGCGCACCCGATCGCCCTTCTCGTTCACGATGAGGGCCACCTCGCCCGCACGCGCGCGCTCGATGGCCCAGGTCGGAACCGGATCGAACTCCAGCGTGTAACTGAGATTGGAGCGGCCCAGCACCTGGCCCGTCGAGCCCTCGAACAGCATCACCTCGGGCACGCCGCGCAGCGCACCGTGAGCGCTCAGCACGCGGTTGAGAAGAACGGGGTCCTGGAACACCAGCGACTGCTCGCGCGCGATGTCCTGCCCCATGACCAGGATGTCGGCACGGATGGCCTGTTGCTGCTCGTTGAGATAGGCCTCGGCGACCGACAACGATGCGCGCAACGCCGTTCGCACCCGGTCGCTGAACCAGGATTGGATGCCGACGTTGAAGAAGATGACCGAGAAGACGGCGACCACGATGGCCGGCGTCACCGCGACCAGGCTGAACAGCACCACCAGACGCACGTGAAGGCGCGAGCCCGCCGAACCGCGCCGCCTTGCGCCCCACAAGGCGACGATGCGCCGCGCGACCACGGCGCCCAGCATCAACAGCAGCGCCAAGTCGACATTGACCAGGATCAGCACCGTATCGGGGTCCGGCCCGAACGGCGCCGACTGGGTCAGGACGATGTAGGTGGCGATGCCCGAGGCCACGGACAGGATGGCCAGCGCCAACGCGACCGTGCGGCCCAACGCCACGCGCGCGACCCAACCGCCGGCGCGGCGCAAGAAGGTCGCGCGGACGGGCCCGGCGGCGGAGCGCGTCTCCGCGATCATTTCTGCTCCCGCGGCATGGCGATATCCAGCTCTCGGATCTTTTTCCGCAGCGTATTGCGGTTGAGGCCCAAGAGCGCAGCGGCGCGGATCTGGTTGCCCCGCGTGGCGCCAAGGCTGAGGGAAATCAACGGCCGTTCCATCTCGCGCAGGATGCGCTGATACAGGCCCGGCGGCGGCAGACCGCCTTCATGGGCATCGAAATACGTCTTGAGGTGACGGTTGACCGCGGCGCCCAGATTATCGTCGACCGGGCGTTGCTCGACCGAGGCCGCCGACTCGGCGATCTCGGCCTCGATCACCTCGGCGCCGATATTGTCGGCGGGATGGAGGGCGGCCAAGCGCACCATCAGGTTCTCCAGCTCCCGCACGTTGCCGGGCCACGCGTGGCGGCGCAGCACGTCGATCGCCGAAGCATCCAAGGTCTTGGCCGGCAGGCCGCTTTCCGCCGCCCGCGCCAAGAAATGGCGCGCGAGGGAAGCCACGTCGTCGCTGCGCTCGCGCAAGGGCGGCAGGCGCAAGGGCACCACGTTCAGGC
This sequence comes from Alphaproteobacteria bacterium, assembly GCA_050180485.1. Taxonomy (GTDB): domain Bacteria; phylum Pseudomonadota; class Alphaproteobacteria; order CADEGL01; family CADEGL01; genus CADEGL01. The sequence continues at coordinate 144,927 of JBFXED010000004.1, forward strand.
GATAGAACAGATCCTCGCGGAACAGGCCGCGCCGGATGAACTGACGCAAGTCGCGGTTGGTCGCGGCTACGATCCGTACGTCCGCGCGCACCGGCGCGCGGCCGCCGACGGTCGTGTACTCGCCCTCCTGCAACACGCGCAAAAGACGGGTCTGCGCCTCGGGCGGCATGTCGCCGATCTCGTCCAGGAACAGCGTGCCGCCTTGGGCCAGCTCGAAACGGCCGGCCTGGCGCGCACCGGCGCCGGTGAAAGCGCCCTTCTCGTGGCCAAACAGCTCGCTCTCGATCAGCTCGCGCGGAATCGCCGCCATGTTGATGGCGATGAACGGCGCATTCCGGCGCTTGCCGAAATCGTGCAGCGCGCGGGCGACCAGTTCCTTGCCGGTGCCGGATTCCCCCGTGATCATCACGGTCAGGTCCGTGGCCATCACGCGCGCCATCACGCGGTAGACGTCTTGCATGGCGGGCGAGCGGCCGATCAGCGGCAGCTTCTCCTCGCTCTCCTCGCCCGGCGCGGGCACGACGCCCGCCGGCGCCAACGCGCGCCGCACGGCATCGGTCAGCGCCGACAGATCGAACGGCTTGGGCAGATACTCGAACGCGCCGCGCTCGGTCGCACGCAACGCGGTCATCAGCGTGTTGCGCGCGCTCATCACGATCACCCGCAGATCGGGCCGCACGCGGCGGATACGCGGCAAGAGGTCGAGCCCGTCACCGTCGGGCATCACCACGTCGGTGATGACCAGGTGTCCCTCGCCCTTCGTAATCCAGTTCCACAGCGTACCCGCGTCGGCCGCCGCGCGCACGTCGTAACCCATCCGCCCCAGCGCCTCGGAAAGGATGGTGCGGATGCCGCGGTCGTCGTCGGCGACCAGGATGGTTTCGCCGCTCATGGCGCGTCCTCATGCAGCGGCAGCATGACGCGAAAGACCGAGCGGCGCGGCGC
>JBFXED010000005.1:0-128553 GCA_050180485.1 Alphaproteobacteria bacterium
CGCCCCAGCGCCTCGGAAAGGATGGTGCGGATGCCGCGGTCGTCGTCGGCGACCAGGATGGTTTCGCCGCTCATGGCGCGTCCTCATGCAGCGGCAGCATGACGCGAAAGACCGAGCGGCGCGGCGCACTGTCGAACTCGACCACGCCGCCATGGTCGGCGACCAGCTTGGCCACCAGCGCCAGGCCCAGGCCCGTGCCGTTGGGCTTGGTGGTGACGAAGGCTTCGAACAGATGGCGCTGCACGTCCTCGGGAATGCCGGAGCCGTTGTCGGCCACGGAGACCACGATCGGCAGATGCACGCGCGTGTCGCGCCCGGGCAGCGCCAGACGGATACCGTGCTGATAGGCGGTGGAGATAGTGATCTCGCCGCCCTCGGCCGGCACGGCCTCGGCCGCGTTCTTCACCAGGTTCATGAAAACCTGGATCAGGAGATCGGCGTTGCCCGAGACGGGCGGCAACGAGGGATCGTAATGCTCCACGATCCGCGCATGGCGGCCGAAGCCGTGCTGCGCCACGCGGCAGACGCGGTCCAGCACCTCGTGGATGTTCACCGGCCCGCGCGCGATGGGCCGCTCGTCCGAGAACGCTTCCATCCGGTCGACCAGCGCACGAATACGGTCGGTCTCGTCACAGATCAGACGGGTCAGCGAACGGTCCTCTGCGCGCACGCCCTGCTCCAGCAGTTGCGCCGCACCGCGGATGCCGGACAAAGGATTCTTCACTTCGTGGCCCAGCATGGCGGCGAGCGCGGCGACCGAACGCGCCGCGCCGCGATGGGTCAATTGGTGATCGATGCGGTGGGCGATCGACTGCCGGCGCAGCGAAACGACGACGCAGCCCGCCGCTTCCGGCAAGGTCGAGACATGCAATGTGATCTGGTGGCTGCCGATGCGCGGCGTTTCGAGCAGGACATCGTATTCGGCGACGCTGCCGCCCTGGTTGCGCACCTGTTCGACCAGCGCGTGAATGGGACTGTCCGCGGGCAGCAGTTCGACGAAGGGCCGGCCGCCGAGATGCGCGGCGCTGGCGTCGAAAAGCTGTTCCGCCGCCATATTGACGTGACGTACCGCGCCGGTGCCGTCGATGACCAAGGTGGCGTCGGGCAGCGCGTTGAGGATGGAAGCCGGATCGATGGCGCGGGGCGCGAGGCGCGCGGGCGCCGTGCCCTTCGCGGTCACGCGGCCGCCCTCTCCTCAGCCGGGCCGTATAGGTCCCGGATCGCGGCGCGCACGTCGTCGGGGTCGGACATGTGGTTGGTACGCGCGCGGAAATCGGACGCACCCGCGAATCCCTTCGAGTACCAGCCCAGATGCTTGCGCGCCATGCGCACGCCGACATCGAGCCCGTAGTGCGACAGCATCAGGTCGTAATGCTCCAGCAGCATGTCGCGTTGGAACGCGACCGGCGGATCGGGCAGCCGTTCGCCGGTCTTGAGATAGCGGATCACCTGGTTGACGAACCAGGGCTTGCCCTCGGCGCCACGGCCGATCATCACACCGTCGGCGCCCGACTGATCGAGCGCGGTCTTGGCATCTTCCAGCGTCTTGATGTCGCCGTTGACGATGACGGGAATCTGGACGGCTTCCTTCACCTCGCGCACCGCCGCCCAATTGGCGTGCCCTTCATAGAACTGGCAGCGCGTACGGCCGTGGATGGTCACCATCTTGATGCCGCACTCGACCGCGATCTTGGCCAGCTTGGCGGCATTGCGGTTCTTGTCGTCCCAGCCCAGGCGCATCTTGAGCGTGACCGGCAGGCGCACGGATTTGACCGTGGCTTCCAGAATTTTCGCGGCATGGACTTCATCGCGCATCAGCGCGGAACCCGCGTGGCCGTTGACCACCTTCTTCACCGGGCAGCCGAAATTGATGTCGATGATGGCGGCGCCGCGGTCCTCGTTCAGCCGCGCGGCCTCGGCCATCTCGGCTGGATCGCAGCCCGCGAGCTGCATGGCCATCGGCTTCTCGTCCAAGGCGTTGGACGCGCGCTTGAGCGAATCGCGCGTCTCGCGAATCATGGCCTGGCTCGCGATCATCTCGGACACGACGAGGCCGGCGCCGCAGCGTTTCACCAGGCGGCGGAACGGCATGTCCGTCACGCTCGACATGGGCGCGAGGATCACCGGATCGTTGATGGCGATGGGGCCGATCTTGATGCCCATTTTCTAGGCACTTCCCGGATATGATGAATTTGTGGGCATAAACCCGTGACAGATAAACCAGAAATCGGCCCGCGCCGCAACCTCGGGCGGGGCCGGAAATACCGTTCCCGCTAGCGGCTTTAGGTCCCAAATGTTAAGCCATCGGCGCCTATGACGTCCGCGCCCCGCACCTTTTCCCGGATTCCGCCATGTCGCGCTGCGTCGCCCTGATCGTGGCCGCCGGCCGTGGGCACCGTTTTGGCGGCGAGATGCCGAAGCAATACCGGATGCTGGCGGGCAAACCCCTGCTGCGCTACTGCGCCGAGGCCTTCGCGCGCCATCCCAAGATCGACGCCGTGCGCGTCATCATCCATCCCGACGATCGCGCGCTCTACGACGCGGCGGTCGATGGGCTCGCGCTTTTGCCCCCCGTCCATGGCGGCGCGGAGCGGCAGGATTCCGCGCGCCTCGGCCTGGAAAGCCTGGCCGAGATAAAGCCCGATCACGTGCTGATCCACGACGCCGCGCGTCCCTTCCCCGACGAAGCATTGGTCACGCGCACGATCGACGCGCTGGCCACGGCGGCCGGCGCGGTGGCGTCCGTTCCCGTCAACGACACGCTGAAGCGTGCGGGCGCGGACAACGCGGTCGCGGCCACGGTGGACCGCGCCGGGCTGTGGCGCGCGCAGACACCGCAGGGCTTCCGCTACGCCGAGATCCTGGCCGCGCACCGCGCCGTGGCGGGCCAGGCCCTGACCGACGACGCCGCCGTGGCCGAGCGCGCGGGGCTTTCGGTTGCGCTGGTCATGGGCAATGAGGACAATTTCAAGGTGACCACGGAAGACGATCTGGCGCGCGCGGCGCGCAGGCTGGGCGCGGGCGCGGAGACGCGCATCGGCATGGGCTTCGACGTCCATCGCTTCGGCCCCGGCGACAAGGTCTTTCTGTGCGGCATCGCGGTCGCGCACACGCACGGGCTGGTCGGTCATTCGGACGCCGACGTGGGACTGCATGCCATCACCGACGCCATCCTGGGCGCCATCGGCGCGGGCGACATCGGCCAGCATTTCCCGCCGTCCGATCCGCAATGGCGCGGTGCCCCATCCGACATCTTCCTGGCCCATGCGGCCAAGCTGGTGCGCGAAAAGGGCGGTGAGATCCAGAACGTGGACATCACCTTCATCTGCGAGCGGCCCAAGATCGGACCGCACCGGCCGCGCATGGAAGCACGCGTGGCGGAGATCCTGGGTGTCGCGCGCGAGCGCGTGAGCGTGAAGGCCACCACCACCGAAAAGCTCGGTTTCACCGGCCGCGACGAAGGCATGGCCGCCCAGGCCATCGCCAGCGTGCGCCTGCCCGCCGCGTCTTGACCGTGCCCGGCATCAACGCCCGCCATCCCGCCTGGTGGCTGTCCACCTGGTTCGGCGTGGGGCTGCTGCCGAAGTTCCCCGGCACCTGGGGCTCCATCGCCGCCCTGCCCTTCGCCTGGCTGATCCAGGATGCCTGGGGGCCGCTTGGGCTGCTGGCCGCCGCCGGTCTCGCCACAGCCATGGGCATCTGGGCCGCGGGCGTCTATTGCGACCGTTCCGGCGAGAACGACCCGCAGCGGATCGTGATCGACGAGGTAGCGGGCCAATGGCTGGCGTTGTCCGCCGCCGCGATGACCCTCGGCGATTTCGCCCTGGGCTTCATCCTGTTCCGCCTGTTCGACATCCTGAAGCCCTGGCCGGCCAATTGGGCCGACCGCAGCCTTCATGGCGGCTGGGGCGTCATGCTCGATGACGTCGCCGCGGGGGCGTATGCTGCGTTGTGTCTCCTCGCGGTTCGCTATTTCGTCGGGTGACGTCATGTTCGACGACGCCATTCTTTCGCCCGCCCGCGACGTCCTGCGCCGCTGCGAGGATGTCGGGATGAAACTGGCCACGGCCGAGTCCTGCACGGGCGGGCTGGTCGCCGGGGCGCTTACCGCCATCGCCGGCAGCAGCCGCGTGGTGGAGCGCGGTTTCGTCTCCTACTCCAACGAAGCCAAGATCGAGCTTCTGGGCGTGCCGGCCGCGCTGATCGCAAAGCATGGCGCCGTTTCGGCCCATGTCGCGCGCGCCATGGCGGACGGCGCCTTGGCCCGCTCGGCGGCCGGCATCGCGGTTTCGCTGACGGGCGTCGCGGGCCCGGACGGAGGCACCGACGCCAAGCCCGTCGGCCTCGTCTATATCGGCTGCGCGCGGCGCGGCCGCGAGACGGCGGTGGAACGCCATCAGTTCTCCGGCGACCGCGACGCGGTCCGCCACGCTTCCATCATCGCCGCGCTCACGCTCGTCCTCCGGCAGCTCGGGTGAGCGAACACGCTTACCACCCACCGCAGGCCCAAACGCCCGGGCTGATTCATCTTGTGCTGGCCGTGGCCGGCGTTGGTGCATTTGTCTTCTTCGGCGTGCGAATCCTGCTGCCGTTCGTCTATGGCCTCGGCCTGTCGGACGACGCGCTGGACGTCATCGACCTGATGATCCTGCCCATCGCGTCTATCCTGGGCGTGATCGTGTTCGTTGTCCTTCTGGGCCGCTTGCCGTGGTCGGGCCTGGGACTACGTGCGGCGCCGGCCGGCGCCTATCTGCGCGCGCTCGGCTGGTGGCTTCTGTGCCTGCCGGTCGTGGCAGCGGTCCTCTATGCCACCTACAAGATCACCGGGCGGGCCGCGATCGAGGAACAGCTCGACATGATGCCCGACCTGTCGGGCGACGACGGCACGATCACCGCCGCCTTCATTTTGTTGGTCGGCATCCTGTCGCCCATTGCGGAGGAGCTGGTCTTTCGCGGCGTGCTATTCGCATGGCTGCGCCGCTATGTGAATTTCTGGATCGCGGGCCTCGCCAGCGCCCTGGTCTTCGCCCTTGCCCACGGCATTCCCGACATCATCCTGCCGACGGCGATCCTGGGCTTGCTGTTTGCCTGGATCTACGAGCGCACGGGCTCGCTCTGGCCCGCCATGCTGGCCCATGTGGCGCACAATCTGCTGGTCACGGGCGTGATGCTGCCGACCATGCGGGGCATGGAGATGCTGGCCTAGTTTTCATCCCGGAACGCTAGCTGGAACCGAAGGCGGATCAAGCGGCGGGTTTCGGCCCATAGAGTTTCGCCGCGCGCGTCTCGAAGGCGCCGACCATGCGCTTCACGGCCTCGCCGAACAGCGGGCCGATGATCTTGTCCAGGAAGCGCGTCTGGAATTCGAAGTCGATGTGAAAGTCGAGCTGGCACTTGCCGCCGTCGGCCGGCGCGAAGGCCCATTGGTTCTCCAGGTGCTTGAACGGACCTTCGGTGTACTGCACGTCGATGCGGCGCGGCCGGTCCAGCACGACGCGCGAGGTATAGCGCTCGCGAATCATCTTGAAGCCGATCACCAGCTCGGCGAAGAGCACCTCGCCCTCCCGCTTCTTGATCCGCGCGGCCACGCACCACGGCAGGAACTCGGGATAACGTTCGATATCCGCCACGAGATCGAAAAGCTGCTCGGGCGTATAGGGCAGCAGCTTGCGCTCGACGTGATGCATGGCTCAGCCCGCGAGTTGGCGCGTGCGCGCCTCGCGCAGGCGCACGAAATCGTCGCCCGCGTGGTAGGACGAGCGGGTCAAGGGCGAGGCCGAGACCATCAGGAAACCCTTGCCATAGGCCATGGTCTCGTAGGCCTTGAACTCGTCGGGCGTGACGAAGCGCTCGATCGCGTGGTGCTTGGGCGTCGGCTGCAGGTACTGGCCGATGGTCAGGAAATCGACGCCGGCCGCGCGCAGATCGTCCATTACCTGATAGATCTCGTCCTTCGTCTCGCCCAGGCCGACCATCAGGCCCGATTTTGTGAACAGCGACGGATCGATCCGCTTCACGCCGTCGAGCAGGCGCAGCGAATTGAAGTAACGCGCGCCGGGCCGCACTTCGGAGTAAAGGCGCGGCACGGTTTCCAAATTGTGATTGTAGACATCGGGCTTGGCCGCCACGACGATCTCGGCCGCGCCGTCCTTACGCAGGAAGTCGGGCGTCAAAACCTCGATGGTCGTGCCGGGCGACGCCGCGCGGATGCCGCGGATGACGGAAGCGAAATGCTCCGCCCCGCCGTCCGGCAGGTCGTCGCGGTCGACCGAGGTGATGACGACGTGCTTCAACGCCAGCTTGGCGACCGCGTCGGCCACGCGCTGCGGCTCGTGCGGGTCGAGCAGGTTGGGCAGGCCGGTCTTGATGTTGCAGAAGGTGCAGGCGCGCGTGCAGGTGTCGCCCAGGATCATCATGGTCGCGTGCTTTTGCGCCCAGCACTCGCCGATGTTGGGGCAGGCCGCTTCCTCGCACACCGTGTGCAGCTTGTTGTCGCGCATGAGCTTGCGCGTCTCGGCATAGACCGGCGAGGTCGGCGCCTTGACGCGAATCCACGCGGGCTTGCGCGGGATGGTCCGGTTGTTGGGGTCGGCGACGTCGCTCAAATTGCGCTCCGCCGGGGCGAATGGCCCCGCAAGCTAGAAATGGATCGCGCGTCCATACGCGTCAAGCACGGACTCGTGCATCATCTCCGACAGGGTCGGGTGCGGGAAGACGGTTTCCATCAGCTCCGCCTCGGTCGTCTCAAGCGTCATGCCCACGGCATAGCCCTGGATCAGTTCGGTCACCTCGGCGCCGATCATGTGAGCGCCCAGGAATTCGCCCGTGTCGGCGTCGAACACAGTCTTGACCAGGCCTTCCGGCTCGCCGAGGGCGATGGCCTTGCCGTTGCCGATGAAGGGGAAGCGGCCGACGCGCACCTTGCGCCCGGCGTCCTTGGCCGCCTTCTCGGTCAGGCCGATGCTGGCCACCTGGGGCCGGCAATAGGTGCAGCCCGCGATGCGGCGGGTGTTGAGCGGATGCAGGCCCTTGATGCCCGCGATGCGCTCGACCGCGATAACGCCCTCATGGCTGGCCTTGTGCGCCAGCCACGGCGGTCCGGCCAGGTCGCCGATGGCATAGAGGCCGGGTTCCGCCGTCTCGGCCCACGGATTCACGACGACATGGCCGCGCTCGGCCTTGGCCTTGGTGGTCTCCAACCCGATGTTCTCGACATTGCCCGTGATGCCCACGGCCAGGATGACGCGCTCGGCAATCAGCTCCTGGCTTTTGCCGTCGGCCTCGATTGTGGCGGTGACGGAGTCGCTCCCGCGCTTCAGCGCCTTCACCGTAGCGCCGGTCATGATCTTCATGCCCTGCTTCTCGAATGCCTTGCGCGCGAGCGCGGAAATCTCCTCGTCCTCCACTGGAAGCACGCGCGGCAGTACTTCCACCACCGTCACCTCGGCGCCGAGCGTGCGGTAGAAGCTCGCGAACTCGATGCCGATGGCGCCCGAGCCGATAACCAGGAGCGACTTCGGCATCGAAGTCGGCACCATGGCCTCCTTGTAGGTCCAGACCAGCTTGCCGTCGGGCTCCAAGCCCGGTAGCGCGCGGGCACGGGCGCCCGTGGCCAGGATGACGTTCTTGGCCTGGAGGGTTGCGACCGGCTTGCCGTCCTTCTCCACTTTCACCGTGCGCGGCCCTTCGAGCCTACCAGCGCCGTCGAACACCGTGACCTTGTTCTTCTTCAACAGGTACGTGACGCCCTGGTTGAGCTGGCGGGCGACCTGGCGCGAGCGCTTCACGATCTTGGGGAAGTCGATGCCCGGCTGGCCCGCGGTCAGGCCGAACTGATCAGCGTGCTTGATCAGGTCGTAGACCTCGGAGGTGCGCAAAAGCGCCTTGGTCGGAATGCAGCCCCAGTTGAGGCAGATGCCGCCCAGATGCTCGCGCTCCACCACCGCCACGCTCATCTTGAGCTGCGCCGCGCGGATGGCCGCGACATAACCGCCCGGCCCGCCCCCCACCACCACGAGATCGAACTTGCCGTCGGTCATGTTCCCCACCATGCGAGGGTTTCGGTCTTGGGCCATTCGGCCATGGGCAGCGCCATCAGGTCGCGCACGCCGTAGAAGAGCTTGAGCACGGCGGCATTGTCGTTGGCCGCGCGCAGCTTCGCCAGCCGGTCGGCGAAGGGCGGGCATTCCTCGCGCAAGGAGGTCGCCGCGCGGCGCAGGGCCAGGTTGCGGATGCGGAAGTGCCGATCCGAATCGTCGTCCAGCCCTTGCGTGCTTTGCGGCTGGCGCATCGACGAGCCGACCACGGCGGCCACCACCAGACCGTTGCGGTCGATAGCCTGCAGATAGGATTCGAACACCAGGATCCAGTGCCCCTTGTCGCGCTTGAACTCGATCTGGTCGTCAAAGCCGATCGTACTGCCGTTTTCCCGCGTGAACTCCCAGCGATAGTCGACGGCGGCGGACCCGCCCAGGATGCCGGCCACTTTCAGATTTTCCTTGGCCTCGACCCACGGCAGCACACCGCCCTGACGTCCTTCCAGGGCGATCAGGCCACGCGCCGTCAGGCCATTCTTCAGCAGCGATTGCACGTATGCCGGCCCCTCGCGGAAATACGGACAGAGATGAAGCCCGCGCACCAGCGCGATGCTGTAATGGTCGAACAAGGTTCCCCGTTCCGGGTCGAAGTCGTCGAGCCCCAGCGCCTTGCGCCCCACCCCGTCGTAATAGGCATACAAACCGTCCGCCGGCTCGTCCGCCGGCAAGGCCGCTTCGTCCTTGGCCGCCATGGCCGCCTTGAAGGCATCGAAGCCGCGCTGGATATCGTCGTCATTCGCCGCCCACGCCGGAACGGCAAGCGCCGCAAGCGCGAGGCCGCAGAGGCCGAGCGCGGCGCGGCGCGTGGCATTCATTTGTCCCACCACGCCAGGGTCTTCTGGTCCGGCCAATCCTGAACGGGCGTAATCAACAGTTTGTTCAGGCGGCCGCGAAAATTCTCGAGCGACTCCGTCCGCTTGGCGTCCTTCAGGCGCTTCAGGTGCGCGCTGGCGTCCCCGCAAGCCTGCGTACCCGCATAGTCGAACGCGCGCGCGGTCGCCGCATCCAGCGCCGCGTTGTTCTTGTCCTGGGTCAGATCGCCAGGCTCGACCTTGGGCACCACGCTGGTCGCGAGAACGGGCCAATGACTGTCCAGCACGGCGATGTAGGAATCGAACGCCAGCGTCCAGCGTCCGTCCACGCGGCGGAACTCGACCTTGTCGGTAAAGGACAGCGGCGTACCGCGCCCCAGAGGGCGCGTACCGGCCCAACGGTATTCAGCCGTCGCCGCGTCGCCCGAAACCTGGATCGCGCCGAGCGATTCGTCACCCTGGCCCCAGGGCTTGGCGGCCTCTGCCGCGCGCAGCATATCGAGCGCGCCGATCGCGTCGCCGCCTTGCAGCATGCGCTGGGTCGTGTCCTTCTGCGGGCCTAGATAACGGCAGAACACGACGCCGCGCAGCATGTACATGCCGTACGCCTCGGCATAGGTCGGCCCCGGCGCGCCCATCCCTTCCGAACCGTAGGCGCGGCGGGCGACGCGCGAATAGAAGGCCGCCATGTCGGACGCCATGGTCGCTGGCGCCGCCGCCATGCCGGGCTTGCCCATCTGGCGCACGTCGTCGAAGGCGCGGCGGATGGCGGTTTCGTCCGGCGACTGGGCCGCGGCGGACAGCGACGCGCCGAACGCGGCGAAGGCGACGATCAGCGCCCGCGCGGTGCGCGCGGGCAGGCGAAGGTTGGGCATGATGGTCTCCCTAGAGGAGCATCGTCATCGGATCTTCGATGAGTTGCTTGAAAGCCCCCAGGAACTCGGCCCCCACCGCGCCGTCCACCACCCGATGGTCGACGGAGAGGGTACAGGACATGACCGTGGCGATGGCGATGGCGCCATCCTTCACCACCGGGCGCTGTTCGCCCGCGCCCACGGCCAGGATGCAGCCTTGCGGCGGGTTGATCACGGCGGCGAAGTCGCGCACGCCATACATGCCCAAATTCGACACGCTGACCGTGCCGCCTTGGTATTCCTCCGGCGTCAGCTTGCCCGCGCGCGCCTTCTCGGCCAGCGATTTCATCTCGTTGGAGATCTCGGCCAGCCCCTTGCCCTCCGCGCCGCGGATGACGGGCGTGATCAGGCCGTTCGGGATCGCGACCGCGACGGAGATGTCCACGCCGTGGAAGATACGCACCGAAGTCTCGGTCCACGAGGCGTTGGCCGCCGGCACTTTCTTCATCGCCAACGCGACCGCGCGTAGGACGAAATCATTGACCGACAGCTTGTAACCGTGATCGCCCTCGGCCGCCTTGCGTCCGTTCAACTCCTTGCGCAGCGCCAGGAGCTTGTCGATCTGGCAATCCATCGTCAGGTAGAAATGCGGTGCGTCGCGCTTGGACTGGACCAAGCGCTGGGCGATCACCTTGCGCATTGTCGTATGCGGCACTTCGGTGAAAGACGGCAGGCCCGCGGTCGGCGCGGGCGGCGGCGCCTTCGCCTGGGGTGCGATGGCCTGGCCCGGCGCGGCTTTCGGCGCGGGTGCGGCCGGCGTTCGCCCGCGCGCGGCGTCGATGTCGGATTTCACGATGCGGCCGTGCGGGCCGGAGCCCTTGAGCGACGCCAGATCGATACCCGCCTTCTCGGCCATACGGCGCGCGAGAGGGCTCGCGAAGATGCGGTCACCTCCGCCGTTCGCCTGCGAGGACACGGCGGGCTTCGGCGCGGGCGCTTGTGGCGCGGCCTGAGGCGGTGGCGCGGCAGGTTTGGCGGCGGGAGCCGGCGCGGCAGCGGGCACTTCGGTTTTCGGCGCGGGCTTGGCGCCAACCTTGATCGAAGAGGCGGACTCGCCTTCCTCCAATAGTACCGCGATGACGTCGTTGACCTTCACCCCCTTGGTGCCTTCGGGCACGACGATCTTGCCCATCACGCCGTCGTCGGCAGCCTCGACCTCGACGGTGGCCTTGTCGGTCTCGACCTCGGCGATCACGTCACCGGATTTGACCGCATCGCCTTCCTTTTTATGCCATTTGGCGACCGCGCCCTCGGTCATGGTGGGCGAAAGCGCGGGCATGGTGATGTCGATGGTCATGATAGCGATCGCCGTTCAGTTAGTTGTCCCAGAAGAAGCTCGCGTACACCCACAAGAGAAAGAGCGTGGCAATGCCAAAATCCATGAGGCCAAAGACATTTCGCCAACGTCGCATCGCAAGCTGGGCTTGTGGGGTCGATGGCTCGCCATACTTATCAGCTAAATAATCGCCTATCTTTCGTATGATGAAGTAAGTGACGTTTCCTACGATAACGGCTGCGGCGAACATTCCGATGAAAAGAAATGCCGCAGCTTTCCAGCTAAAGAGATTAGCAATCCCACCGTCGACCAGGAAAAGAATGGCACCGCCTATTAGCCAGACAAAGGTCGCGTTCTTTCCTAGCTGAGCTTTAACGTTATCGAGGTTTATCGAAGCCATGATCAGCTTCGGTAAAGAACGGATTTGGCCGCCGCGACGATGTGATCGGCATGCGGCAAGGCGAGCTTTTCCAGATTGGCGGCATAGGGCATGGGCACGTCGACGCCCGCCACGCGCGCGACGGGCGCATCGAGATAGTCGAACGCCTGTTCCATCACGAGCGCCGAGATCTCGGAGCCGATACCCGCGAACTGCCAGCCCTCCTCGGCGGAGACGATGCGGTAGGTCTTCCTGACCGAGGCCACCACCGTCTCGGTATCGCAGGGACGCAAGGAGCGGAGGACGATGACCTCGGCCTCGATCCCCACGCCCTTCAGCGTCTCGGCGGCGGCCAGCGCGTATTCGACCATGCGCGAGAAGGCCGTGATGGTGACGTGTTGGCCCGGCCGGACCACCCTGGCCTTGCCGATCGGCACCAGATATTCGGGATCGGTCGGCACCGGGAAGCTGTGGCCGTAGAGGATCTCGTTCTCGAGGAAGATCACGGGATTCGGATCGCGGATCGCGCTTTTCAGCAAACCCTTGGCGTCCGACGCCGAATAGGGCGCGACGACCTTGAGGCCCGGGATATGGGCGTACCAGCTCGCGTATTCCTGCGAGTGCTGAGCGGCCACGCGCGCGGCCGCGCCGTTGGGGCCGCGGAAGACGATCGGGCAATGGATCTGGCCGCCCGACATGTAAAGCGTCTTGGCCGCCGAGTTGATGATCTGGTCGATCGCCTGCATGGCGAAGTTGAAAGTCATGAACTCGACGATGGGCTTGAGGCCCATGACGGATGCGCCCACGCCGAGCCCTGCGAAGCCCATCTCGGTGATCGGCGTGTCGACCACGCGCTTCTCGCCGAACTCCTCCAGAAGACCCTGGCTGATCTTGTAGGCGCCATGATACTGCGCGACCTCCTCGCCCATCAGGAAGACGTCGGGGTCGCGGCGCATCTCTTCCGCCATGGCGTCGCGCAGCGCCTCGCGCACAGTCATCGTCTTGGTCTCGCCCAATTCCGGCTCGGCCTGGGACACCGCCTTCTGCGGCACTGCAAGCGGCACGGGTACCGCCGGGCGTGCCTCGGCCTTCTCGGCCGGTTTCACGTCCTCCTTCTGGGTCGCACCGTTTGTCGTCTGCGCCTTGGGCGGCGCGGCCGCCGAAGCGTCCTCGCCGTCCTCCATGATCAGCGCGATCGGCTTGTTGACCGCGACCGCGTCGCTGCCGGCGGGCACCAGGATCTTGCCCAACACGCCATCGTTGACCGATTCCAGTTCCATCGTCGCCTTGTCGGTCTCGATCTCGGCCAGCACGTCGCCAGAGGCAACCTTCTCGCCTTCTTTCTTCAGCCAGCGCGCGAGCTTGCCCTCGGTCATCGTGGGCGACAGAGCGGGCATCAGGATTTCAACGGGCATCCTTGGAGTCCTCGTATTCGCGCGAAGCAGGTCAGGCGTCGACGTAGACGTCGGTGTAGAGCTCCGAGGGATCGGGCTCCGGCGAGTTCTGGGCGTATTCCGCAGCCTCGGAAATGGTGGCCTTCACCTTGCGGTCCAGTTCCTTGAGCTGTTCCTCGCTGGCGACCCCCTGCTCGACGATCAGATGCGCCAGCCGGTCGATCGGGTCGCGCTCGGAGCGCACCTTCTGCACCTCCTCGCGCGTCCGGTACTTGGCCGGATCGGACATCGAGTGACCGCGATAACGGTACGTGATCATCTCGAGGATGTAGGGCCCCTTACCAGCGCGCGCGGTCGCCACGGCCTTCTCGCCGGCCTCGCGAACAGCCATCACATCCATGCCGTCCACCTGGGCGCCCGGAATGCCCCACGACTGGCCACGATGGTAGAAATCGACGCGGGCCGAGGCGCGCTCGATCGAGGTGCCCATGCCGTATTTGTTGTTCTCGATGACGTAGACGACCGGCAGCTTCCACAAGGCGGCCATGTTGAACGATTCGTAGACCTGGCCCTGATTGACCGCGCCGTCGCCCATGTAGGTCAGGCAGACATTGCCGTTTTCGCGGTAGCGGTGGGCGAAGGCGATGCCTGTGCCGAACGGAACCTGGGCGCCGACGATGCCGTGGCCGCCGTAGAAATTCTTCTCGCGGCTGAACATGTGCATCGAGCCGCCCTTACCCTTGGAATAGCCGCCGCGCCGGCCGCACAGCTCGGCCAGGATGCCCTTGGGATCCATGCCGCAGGCGATCATGTGGCCGTGATCGCGATAGGAAGTGACGACGGCGTCGTTGGGCGTGATGACCGACTGCATGCCGATGACGACGGCCTCCTGCCCGATATAAAGGTGGCAAAAGCCGCCGATCAGGCCCATGCCGTACATCTGGCCCGCCTTCTCCTCGAGCCGGCGGATCAAAAGCATCTGTTCGTAGAGACGAAGCGAAAGTTCGGGATCCAGCTTGCCACCGGGGTCTTTGCGGACGGGTTTCTTGGCGGCGGCCGGCTCGGCGGCCTGTTTGGCTGGCATCAGGCGGATCCTCCCGAAAGGCTAGGCGCGGCCCAGTCCGGCAGTTTTTTCGCCAGCCAGGCTCTATCGCCAAAACTTAGGATAGGAGGATGGTTCCGGCCAGCTAAAAAGACGCAAAAATAGTGCGCCGCAAGCGCAACAAATTATTGCTCTGCAACAGAAAATTCACGATTAACTTGATTTCAGTTAAACGACGCTCAGTTGGCCGGCGCGGCCTGGCGTCCTTGGGCCATTTTCGACGGGCCGAGGATGACGATCTCGCGGTCACCCACGAAGCCCAGCGACCAGCGGGCACGCTCGTCCAGCATGTCCGGGTCCAAGCTTTCCGGTCGCAGAAGAGAAACCCGATGCTCCAGTTTCTGCCGCTCGGCCTTGGCCTGGGCCAGTTCGGCCTTGGCCGCCTTGATCTCGTCGGTGATGCGGAAGAAGGCCACGATGCTGCGGTCGCCGGTCAGCGCGTGGTAGCCGAAATAGCCTGTCATCGCGATGCCCAGCAGGGGGAAAATCGCATGGCGAATACGGCGGCGGAGTTCAATCGGTATCGACATCGTGAACCGAGGGAATCACAGCGGATTCCCATGGGTCAAGTAAAAAGAATCAATAAAATCTAGACTCTAGACCTGAGTCTTCGAATCCTGAATCAACCTGTTGAAACGACTCGCTAATTTCACTGCGGACTCCACCATGGGTAGTGGGTCCTAAGGTTAATCGCCGATGGATTTTCTGGAGTGCGACAAGTGCGTGACAGGCCGGTTGGCCGCTTTCGGGCGTCCAGCATGTGCTGGCGCGTGACCATGCCCAGATGGTCCGGCTCGTCGATCACGAGCGTCACGTCCACCCCCTGATAGTCGCGGACATCGTCGCGGTCGACCCGCTGCAACCACCAATGGCTGCCGTGTTTGACAATATGGCCACGCACGACGCCATCGATGCGGACGGCGAAGCGCCAGGGGTTTTCTTGGACGACGCGGATAGTCATGGATCACCGAGGAAAAGCTGTTTCCCCGGCAACGCTCATAACGCGCGAAAGTTCAGTTTTGATGAAGGGAATCGCCTATGACGCCTTGGCCTTCGGCTTTGCGTCCTTCACCGCGCGCGCCAGCGCCTGAACTGCCTCTTCGATCTGGGCCTTGGTGACGTCCAGATGGGTCAAGGAACGCATGATCGCGGCGTCCCGCGCACCGCCGATGCGGATGCCCTGGGCCATCAGCGCCTTATGCAGTTGCGGCGCCGGCACGCCCGTGCCGGAGACGTCGTAGAAGACGATGTTGGTCTGGATCGCCTTGGGATCGACCTTGATGCCTGGAATTCCGGCCAGAAGCGTGGCGAGATGCTTGGCGTTGGCGTGGTCCTCGGCCAACCGCTCGATATTGTGGTCGAGCGCATAAAGGCCGGCACCCGCGATGATGCCGGATTGGCGCATAGCCCCGCCGAACTGGTGCTTCCAGCGCCAGGCTTGGGCAATGAAGTCCTTGGTCCCAGCCAGAACCGCACCCACCGGGCAGCCCAGCCCCTTGGTCAGGTCGAGCCAGGTGCTGTCCACCGGCGCCGCGATGTCCTTGGCCTTCGTGCCGGAACCGATCGCCGCGTTCATCAGCCGCGCGCCGTCCATGTGGTAGGCCAGCTTGTGCTTCTTGGCCACCTGCCCCAAGGCGCGGATCGTCTCCTGCGGCCAGATCGTGCCGCCGCCGCCCATGCTGGTCTGCTCGATCGAGATCAGGCGCGTGCGCGGGTGATGGTTGCTGGTCACCGGACGGACGGCCGCCTCTGCCTGCGCCGCCGTGAAGATGCCGTTCACCCCGTCCATGGGGCGGATCATCACGCCCGACAGAGCTGCGGGCCCGCCGACCTCGTAATGGATGACGTGAGCGGTCTTGTCGCAGATCACCTCGTCGCCCTGCTGGCAATGCACGCGATAGGCGACGGCGTTGCACATGGAGCCCGAGGGCAGGAAGACCGCGTCTTCCTTGCCCAGCAGCTCCGCCACCCGCTCCTGCAGGCGGTTGGTCGTCGGATCTTCCTTGGCCTGCTCGTTGCCGACCTCGGCTTCCGCCATGGCCTTGCGCATGCCGGGGGTCGGACGCGTGCATGTGTCGCTATAGAGATCGATGCGGACTTGGTTCACGGCGTCCTCCTCTGGCGTCTCAGTGAGCAGGCAATCCCTTATAACCGGTCAGGTATCCGATTCTAACCGATTGACCGGTTTTGAATCGTTGAAGACCCCGGCGCCGGGCAAAAAAATCAGCGAAGCGCCGCCCGGCCGGCATAGCGCGCGGCCGGCCCCAGCTCCTCTTCGATGCGGATGAGCTGGTTGTATTTCGCCAGCCGGTCCGAACGCGACAGCGATCCGGTCTTGATCTGGCCGCAGTTCGTGGCGACGGCCAAATCCGCGATGGTCGAGTCTTCGGTCTCGCCCGAGCGGTGCGACATGACGGCGCGGTAGCTGGCGTTATGCGCCCGCTCCACCGCCTCCAGCGTCTCGGACAGGGTGCCGATCTGGTTGACTTTGACCAGGATGGCGTTGGCCACGCCGCGCTTGATGCCGTCGGACAGGCGTGCGGGGTTGGTGACGAACAGATCGTCGCCCACAAGTTGCACCTTGGCGCCGAGCGCCTGGGTCAAAGCCTTCCAGCCGTCCCAATCGTCCTCCGCCATGCCGTCCTCGATGGACAGGATGGGGAACCGCTTCACAAGACCCTCGTAGAACTTCACCAGGCCCGCGGAATCGAGCGTCTTCCCCTCGCCCTCCATGACGTATTTGCCGCCCTTGTAGAATTCGGTCGAAGCGGAATCGAGACCCAGCGCGACCTCCTCGCCCGGCTTGTACCCCGCACGCTCGATCGCCTTCATGATGAAGTCGAGGGCGGCCTCGGCGCTGGCCAGGTTGGGCGCGAAACCGCCCTCGTCGCCCACGTTGGTGTTGTGGCCGGCGTCGTGAAGCTGCTTCTTCAGCGCGTGGAAGACTTCGGCCCCGACCCGCAGCGCGTCCGAAAACGTCGGCGCGGCAACCGGTAGGATCATGAACTCCTGAAAGTCGATCGGATTGTCCGCGTGCGCGCCGCCGTTGACGATGTTCATCATCGGTACCGGCAGGGTGCGTGCGTGCGCGCCGCCGACATAGCGGTAGAGCGGCAGGTCAGCTTCGGCCGCCGCGGCCTTGGCCACCGCCAGGCTCACGCCCAGGATCGCGTTGGCACCCAGACGCGACTTGTTCTCGGTACCGTCCAATTCGATCATGGCGGCATCGAGCGCTTCCTGCTCGCGCGCCTCCAGGCCCGAGACAGCGTCGAAGATCTCGCCGTTGACCGCGTCCACGGCCTTGCGCACGCCCTTGCCGCCATAGCGCTTCTTGTCGCCATCGCGCAGTTCGACCGCCTCGTGCGCGCCGGTCGAGGCGCCCGAGGGTACCGCCGCGCGCCCCTTGGCGCCGGTCTCCAGCGTGACATCCACCTCGACGGTGGGATTGCCCCGGCTGTCCAGGATTTCACGGGCGCGAAGGTCGGCGATGCCGCTCATGTCGGATCTCGTTCGGTCGAAGAGTGGGAAAAGATCAGTCCAGCCGGATGGGCCGGGCCTTGGCCAATTTGTCGAAGGCCAGAAGCGTCTTAAGCAGGTCCTTGAGCTTCTTCAAGGGCACCATGTTGGGCCCATCGGACGGCGCCTTATCAGGGTTCCGATGCGTTTCGATGAACACGCCGGCGACGCCCGTGGACACGGCCGCGCGGGCCAGCACCGGCACGAACTCGCGCTGGCCGCCGCTGGTGCCGCCAAGGCCGCCCGGCTGCTGCACCGAATGGGTCGCGTCGAAGATCACGGGATAGCCGGTCTTGGCCAGGATCGGCAGCGAACGCATGTCGGAGACCAGCGTGTTGTAGCCGAAGGACGCGCCCCGCTCGCACAGGAGCACATTGCGGTTGCCCGCGGCCTCCATTTTGGCCGCCACGTTGGCCATGTCCCACGGCGCCAGGAACTGGCCCTTCTTGATGTTGACCGCCCTGCCCGTCTTGGCGGCCGCGACCAGAAGGTCGGTCTGGCGGCACAGGAAGGCCGGGATCTGCAGCACGTCGACGGCCTCGGCCACCGGCGCGCATTGCGCCGCGTCGTGCACGTCGGTCAGCACCGGGCAGCCCCAGCGCGCACGCACCTCGGCCATGATCGGCAGCGCCTTTGCCATGCCGATACCCCGCGCGCTCGAAATGCTGGTGCGGTTGGCCTTGTCGAAAGAGGTCTTGTAGATCAGGCCCATGCCCAGCGCCCGCGTCATCTCGACCAAGGCGTGCGACATCTCCATCGCATGCGCGCGCGACTCCATCGCGCAGGGACCTGCGATCAGCGCCAATTGCCGGTCGTTGCCGACGGTGACCTTGCCGATCTTGACGCGGTGAGGTTTCGCCACGGGATGGGTTCTCCGAAGATTTGCGAACCGCCGCCGAACCGGGCGGCCTGGGCCTGCCTAGACCAGCCGGCTCTGTTCCACCGCCGCCTCGATGAACGAGGTGAACAGCGGATGCGGTTCGAACGGACGAGACTTCAGCTCCGGATGGAACTGCACGCCCACGAACCAGGGGTGATCCGGGACCTCGATGATCTCCGGCAGGACCCCATCCGGCGACATGCCGGAGAAGCGGATGCCCACCTTTTCGAGCATGGGCCGGTAGTTGATGTTGACCTCGTAACGGTGCCGATGGCGCTCGGCAATACGGTCTTTTCCGTAGATATCGCGCACCAAGCTGCCCTTCGACAGGTCGCACTCATAGGCGCCGAGACGCATGGTACCGCCCAGCTCGCCGTTGGCCGTGCGCCGCTCCAATTCGTTGCCACGCATCCATTCGGTCATCAGGCCAACGACGGCATCCTGGCAGGGGCCGAATTCGGTCGACGAGGCGCTGGGCAGCCCGACGAGATTCCGCGCGGCTTCCACCACGGCCATCTGCATGCCGAAACAGATGCCGAAATAGGGCACCTTGCGCTCGCGGGCGAAGCGGATGGCCTCGATCTTCCCCTGCGCGCCGCGCTCGCCGAAGGCGCCCGGCACCAGGATCGCGTTCACCCCGCCCAGGGTCGGCACGATCTTGCTCTGGTCGGACTCGAAGGTTTCGGCGTCGACCCAGGACAGATTGACCTTCACGTTATTGGCGATGCCGCCATGCGTAAGCGCTTCGATCAGCGACTTATAAGAATCGTGCAGCGTCGTGTATTTGCCGACGATCGCCACGCTGACCTCGCCGTCCGGCTGCATCACGCGGTGGACGATCTGCTGCCAGCGGCTCAGGTCGGGCTTGCGGTCCTCGATACCGAAATGGCGGCAGACCTGATGGTCGAAGCCGGCGGCGTGATACTGCATGGGCACTTCGTAAATCGTGCGCGCATCGAGCGCCGGGATCACCCGGTCCTCATGGACGTTGCAGAACAGCGCGATCTTGCGCCGCGAACTGACCGGGATATCGCGATCGCAGCGGCACAGCAGGATGTCCGGCTGGACGCCGACGCCCAGGAGCTCCTTGACCGAGTGCTGGGTCGGCTTGGTCTTCAACTCGCCCGCGCTCGGGATGTGCGGTACCAGCGTCAGGTGGACGAACAGGCAGCGCTCGCGCCCCAGCTCGTAGCCGATCTGGCGGATAGCTTCGATGAAAGGCTGGCCCTCGATGTCGCCGACCGTGCCGCCGATCTCGCACAGGACGAAGTCGGCGTCGCCCACGTCGCGCTGGATGGCCGCCTTGATCTCGTCGGTGACGTGGGGAATGACCTGGACGGTGGCGCCCAGATAGTCGCCGCGGCGTTCCTTGGCCAGCACCCAGGAGTAGATCCGGCCCGCCGTCACACTGTCGGTTTTACGGGAGGAAACGCCCGTAAACCGTTCATAGTGGCCAAGATCCAGGTCGGTTTCGGCCCCGTCGTCGGTGACGTAGACCTCGCCGTGCTGGTAAGGGCTCATCGTCCCCGGATCGATGTTCAGATAGGGGTCGAACTTGCGGAGACGGACCCTGAACCCGCGCGCCTGGAGAAGCGCGCCGAGAGCGGCGGTGGCGAGACCCTTTCCTAAGGAGGAGACAACGCCGCCAGTGATGAAGACGTAACGCGTCATCGGGCTACACTCTACAACATGTAGTAGCGGGCCCCAAGAAAAAGAGGCGGCACTTCGCCGCCTCTTTGCCTCTGATTTTGGACTTCGCGCGCCGCGCGATCACCGCTTGGGCGCCGCGGGGGCTTCGGGTTGCGCGGGCGCCGCCGGAGCCGGTGCGGCAGGCTGATCGGACGAGCCCGCGGGCGCGGCAGGAGCGGTCGAGCCCGGCGCCACGGGCGCCGAACCGGCCGGCTGGTCGACGATGGAGCGCGGCTTGTCGCGATTGGTGGCCAAGACCGCCAACGCGATGCTGGTCACGAAAAATAGCGCGGCCAGGATGGCCGTGGCGCGGGTCAGGACGTTCGCGGTCGCACGGCCGGACATGAAGCCGCTCATCCCGCCGCCACCCCCGCCGCCGATGCCGAGCGCGCCGCCTTCGCTGCGCTGGAGCAGGATGACCGCGATCAACGCGACCGTGAGCAGCACGTGAATAACGAGAATGACCGTGGTCATGTGGGCCCGATCTGCAAGGAACGCGCGCTTTTAACCCCTTCGCGCCGCCGGCGCTAGGGGGAATAGGCCGGCATGCTCAGGGCGCCAGCCGCTTCTCGAAAAATAGGCTCACGGGGTCGGGTTTGTAGGGCGGGAACGGCGGAATCCGGGAAAATCCCGCGCGCTCATAGAACGCGATGGCCGCGACCTGATGGATGCCCGTCTCCAGCCGCAGAACCCGGCACTTCGCCCCGCGCGCGTGATCCTCCAGATGGCGCAGCAAGGCCTGTCCCAGCCCGCGCCCGCGAAAATCGTCGCGCACATACATGCGCTTCAACTCGCCGAAGTCCGGAAAGAACTGAATGCCGCCGCAGCCCACGGCCTGGCCCTCCGCGCGCAGGACGAAGAAATGCACGCCCTCGCGGACCAACTTGTCGGCGGAATAGCCGTGGCGGCTTTCGGGCGGATAGTCGGGATGGTCGAGGGCCGCGACGAGTTCGGCGATCAGGCCGCGCGCCGTTTCCGTATCCGGGCTTTCGCGCGCGATGGTGACGCCCATGAAGCCGTCAGCAGCTTTCGACGATGCCCCAGAACTCGGCCGCATCCAGGCTGGCGCCGCCAACCAGCGCCCCGTCGACATCGTCCAGCGCCAGGATCGACTTCGCGTTCGAAGCCTTGACCGAGCCGCCATAGAGGATGCGGAAACCCGTCTCGCCGCCATGGCGCTTGGCCAACGCAGTTCGGATCGCGCCGTGCACCTCGGCGATCTGCTCGATGGTCGGTGTGCGGCCGGTGCCGATGGCCCAGATCGGCTCGTAGGCCACGACCGTGGTCTTGGGGCTGGCGCCCTCGGGCACG
Source organism: Alphaproteobacteria bacterium (assembly GCA_050180485.1). Lineage (GTDB taxonomy): Bacteria > Pseudomonadota > Alphaproteobacteria > CADEGL01 > CADEGL01 > CADEGL01. The sequence goes on from JBFXED010000005.1 coordinate 21,370, forward strand.
GAGCCTGCCACCTGCGCCTCCACCACCGACAGGGCCTGGCCCGCGTCGCGTTGGGCCTCGCTCTCGCCGACGCAGACAATCGCGATCAAGCCTGCAGCATGGGCTGCCTGGGCCTTGGCGCGCACGTCGGCGTCGCTCTCATGGTGCGCGGCGCGACGCTCGGAATGGCCCACGATGACGTAACGCGCGCCGGCGTCGGCCAGCATGGCGGCGCTGACATCGCCCGTGTGGGCACCGGATGCCTTGGCGTGGCAATCCTGCCCGCCCGCCGCGACCGCGCTGCCTTTGACCGCCTCGGCCACGGCCTGGACCAGCGTCGCCGGCGGACACAGAAGCACGTCGCACTTGGGCGCGGCCTTGCCCGCGCGCGCGGCCAGATCCTTGGCGCGGGCGATACCGTCCTGGCGCAAGCCGTTCATTTTCCAATTGCCCGCGATCAACGGGCGGCGGGAAGAAGCCATGGGCGAAATCCGGCAATGGGGTTTGGAAACGAATTCATCGGGCGCATCGGCGCCCGGAAGGCGGCCCGGCGCATAAAGCACCGGGCCGTTCGCGGCATCAGGTCTTGTAGTCGGGCTGCTCGCGGTCGAGGCGGCGCTTCATGGCCTCGTAGTTCAGCAGCGCGGCGGCCTTGCGGCGACCGCCGTCAACCTGCTGGCTGCGCGTGAATTGGACGATCTGCTCGCCCACCAGACGCGGCTTCTGGTTGGTCATCATGATGCTGTGCTGCGCCTTGCAGGCCCGCTCAAAGTAGTAGAAGTCGTACCAGGCTTCGGCGATCGTCTCGTTGACCGTCGACAGGCCGTGGTTGGCGCTGACCAGAATGGTCTTGTCGCCGCAGGCCTTCGCCATGCGCGCGCCTTCCTCCAGCGTCGAGCCCTGACCCTCGAAATTGTCGTCGTAGGCCACGCTGTTCAGATACACCATGAAATCCTGATGGATCGGCAGCAGGCGGCCCGGCTCGGTCATGCACAGCCAGGTCGCGTAATACGGATGGCTGTGCAGGACGGCGGTGCCCTTCGGGTGCATCTTGTGGAACTGGGCATGGATGCAATAGGCCGTCGTCTCGATCTCGCCCCGGCCTTCGACGATCTTGCCGTCGAAATTGGCGACGATCAGGCTCGAGGCCGTGACCTCGGACATCAAAATCCCGTGCGGCTTCACGAAGAAACAATCCTTCGTGCCCGGAACCATCAGCGTCAGGTGATTCCAGATACCGTCGTCGAAGCCGTTGAGGGCGTGCAACCGGTGGCATGCCGCGAGATCGACACGCGCCTGCCAGACGGGGTCCTTGTGCTCATTGAGGCGAACCACTGTGGACATATCCATTCCCTTCTTTGTCCTTAAAGGGCCGGGAAAGCCGCGCCGTCCCGCCCGAAATCGCGCTGCAGCATAACCTACAAACCGGCACGGGGAAACGCCCCAAACACGCCATGGGAAAGCCCTAAAGCGCCCATAGGACAAGGCATTAGCGGTTGCTGGCCCGCCTGCCCCCACCTAAGATGCCGCGCCATTCGGCCCAACCCCTGCACCTTATGAATCATGCTCACCTCGCTGCGTAAACATTCCAAGGGCTTCCTTGCGATCTTCCTGTTCGGGATGCTGATTCTGTCCTTCGCGGTATGGGGGATCGGCGACATCTTCCGCGGCCACAGCGATTCGTTCGTCGTACGGGTGGGCGACCGCAAGGTGGGCGTGCAGGAGTTCCGCACCGAGGCCCAGCGCGAGCTGCGCCGCCTGGCACCCATGATGGGCGGCACCATCGACGCCGAGAAGGCGCGACAGATGGGTCTCTATGACCGCATCGCCGACGGCATCGTGACCCGCCTTCTGTTCGAGGAGGCCGCGCGGCGCGAAGGCATCGTGATCAGCGATTCCCTGGTACGCGATACGATCCGCAACGACGCGGCGTTCCGCGACGCGGCCGGCGGCTTCGACCAGCGCCGCTACGAACAGTTCCTCTACAACAACCAACTGACCGAAGGGCAGTTCGTCGCCCTGTTGCGCGCGCGCATGGCGCGCGACCAGTTGGCCAGCGCCATCGCGGCGGGTGCGGTCGCACCGGACGCGCTGCTCAAGCCGCTGTTCGCCTACCGCATGGAGCGGCGCAACGCCGAGGTGGTCGCGATCCCCCGCTCGGCTTTCGCCGCACCGGAGCCCGACGCGGCGGCGATCGAGGCTTATTATAAGGATCACGAGCGCTCGTTCATGGCGCCTGAATACCGTGCCATCAACTATGTGACCATGAGCGCGGACGAACTGGCCAAGACCATCGCGATCGGCGACGACAAGCTGCGCGAGGAATACGAGGCGCGCAAAGCCGAGTTCGAAGTGCCCGAGACGCGCGAGGTCGAGCAGTTCATCCTCGACAACAAGGAAAGCGCCGAGCGCGCCGAGGCGCTGCTGAAGCAGGGCAAGGATTTCGCGCAAGTGTCCAAGGACACGGCCAAGATCGCGCCGATCGCTCTCGGCGCGGTCAGCAAGCCCATGCTGGAAAGCCAGTCGCCGGAACTGGCCAACGCCGTGTTCGGTTTGGCCCAGCCCGGAGTGACGGCGCCGGTCGAGACGCCCTTCGGTTGGCATATCCTGCGCGTCACAAAGATCGTACCGGGCAAGCGCATGCCGTTCGAGCAGGTGCGCATCGACCTGGCCAAGTTCCTCGCGCGCGAACAGGCTGTCGATCAACTCTACCAGATCGTCAACAAGTTCGAGGACGATCTGGCGGCCGGCACTTCGCTCGACGACGCCGCGGCGAAATACGGGCTGAAAGCGGTCAAGGTGCCTTCCGTGGACGCCGCGGGCCGCGACGCCAAGGGCCATGCGGTCGCCGACCTGCCCAAGTCGCCGGAGTTCCTGCGCACGGCCTTTGCGACCGACGTGGGCCGTGACAGCCGTCTGGTCGAGTACGGCACAGACGGCTACTTCGTCATCCATGTCGACGGCTCGACACCGCCCGCGGTGCGGCCGCTGGACCAGGTCCGCGCCCAGGTGGTGGAGGCGTGGAAAAACGAGAAGCGCGATGAGGCCGCCAAGGCGCGCGCGCAGGCCATCGTGGAGAAGGTCCGCGGCGGCGCCGATATGACCAGCGTCGTGGCCGGCGAAAAAGGTATGCGGGTCATGCTGCCCGCGCCGTTCACGCGCGAGGCCGCCGAGCCCGCGCAAGGCCTAACGCCGCAATTGTCCGCCCTTCTGTTCGAGGCCAAGAAAGGCGACGTGGTGATGGCGCCCAGCCCCGACGGCTATGTCGTCGGCAAGCTGCGCGACATCCGCACGGGCGATCCCGCCGCCGATCCCAAGGCCTACGACCAGGCACGCGTCAACATGCGCAACGCGGTCGCCAGCGACATGCTCTACGCCTATGTCTCGTCGCTCCGCAGCCGCCTCAAGGTCGAGATCAACCGCGCGGCCTTCGACAGCGCGATGGCGCCGTGACCGTGAAGCCTTCCTTCGAGGAATTCGCCAAGGGATATGAGGCCGGCAAGGCCCAGCTCGTCTGGACCGCCCTTGTCTCCGATCTTGAGACGCCCGTCTCCGCCATGCTCAAGCTGGCAGACGGGCGACCCAACAGCTTCCTGTTCGAATCGGTCGAGGGCGGCGCCGTGCGCGGCCGCTATTCCTTCATCGGCATGAAGCCCGACCTGATCTGGCGCTGCCGCCGCGACAAGGCCGAGATCAACCGTCGCGCGCGCTCGGACGCCGATGCGTTCGAGCCGATTCCCGGCGGTGCCCTGACCTCGCTCCGCGCGCTGGTCGAGGAGTGCAGGCTCGACGCGCCGCCGCACCTGCCCCCCATGGCCGCGGGCCTGTTCGGCTATATGGGCTACGACATGGTCCGGCTGATGGAGAAATTGCCGGATAACAATCCGGACCTGCTCGGCACGCCGGACGGCATGTTTCTGCGTCCGACCATCATCGCCATCTTCGACAATATCGAGGACGCGGTCACCGTCGTGACGCCGGCCTGGCCCGCCAAGGGCACCGATGCGCGCGCGGCCTATGATGCGGCCTGCGCGCGGCTGGCCGACGTGGTCGCCGATTTCGAGCGTAGCTCGCCGCACCGCCGCGAGCCGGCGCCGGATTCGGCGGAAGTGCCCCAGCCCAGCTCGAACGTCACGCCCGCGCAATTCCACGAGATGGTGCGCAAGGGCAAGGAGTACATCTTCGCCGGCGACATCTTCCAGGTCGTGCTGTCGCAGCGCTTCTCGGTACCCTTCAAGCTGCCGCCCTTCGCGCTCTACCGCGCGCTGCGGCGCCTCAACCCCTCGCCCTTCCTGTTCTTCCTGAATTTCGGCGATTTCGCCGTGGTGGGCTCAAGCCCCGAGATCCTCGTGCGCGTGCGCGACGGCGAGGTCAACATTCGTCCCCTGGCCGGCACGCGCAAGCGCGGCGCCACGCCCGCCGAGGACCGCGCGCTCGAAGAGGAACTGTTGGCCGATCCCAAGGAACGCGCCGAACATCTGATGCTGCTCGATCTCGGCCGCAACGATGTCGGCCGCGTCGCCAAGGTGGGCTCAGTGCGCGTGACCGAGCAGTTCGAGATCGAGCGCTACTCCCACGTCATGCACATCAGTTCCAACGTCGTGGGCGAGCTGGATCCGAAATACGACGCGCTGGATGCCCTCGCCGGCGGCTTCCCGGCCGGCACCGTGTCGGGCGCGCCCAAGATCCGCGCCATGGAGATCATCGACGAACTGGAAAACGTACGGCGCGGCATCTATGCCGGCGCGGTCGGCTATTTCGCGGCCAACGGCTCGATGGACACCTGCATCGCGCTGCGTACGGCCGTGGTGAAGGACGGGGTGATGTACGTCCAGGCGGGTGGTGGCGTCGTGGCCGATAGCGACCCCGAGGCCGAATACCAGGAATGCCGCAACAAAGCCCGCGCCCTGGTCCGGGCAGCCGAAGAGGCCGTCCGCTTCGCCGCACAGGGCAACAGCGGCAAGGCATGAACATCTTGCCGCCCGGCCGATCCGGCGCGATGCTACGAAAGAATGGAGATTTGAAAATGCGTTTGGGGATCGTGCTGGCCGCGTTGACAGTGTTTGGTGCCGCCGCATTGACTATGCTTGTCCCAGCGCGCGCCGCCTCTTCGCCCGCCCGCGCGATCACGGCGCCTGGCCCGGACATCATCCATGTCCAAAGCTCAGGCAGCACAAAGGTCCGCAAGGAATGCGAAGCCAAAGCCGACAAGCAAAAGCTCCGAGGTCTGTCGCATCAAGCCTATGTCGAGCAGTGCATGGCAGCTTTATCATTCAGCACCAGCTACGGCGTGATGCAGAGTAAATAGCCGGCTTTGTTCGACGTTCGCGCGCGAGAGGGGGCTCGCCCGAACCATGGCACAGGTGAAATCGGAAGAATCGGCGGCACCGGCGCGCGAACGCGCGCGGCGCGTGATGCTGGCCCTGCTCAATCCCCTGTTGGTCGGCACGATCGGTGTGTTCGTCACGCTATGGCAATGGCACGACGTGCGCGGCTCGATCGAGATGGATGCCCGCCAGCGATTTGAGTCCGAGATAGAGCGCACGCGCCTCGTCATCGAATCGCGCATGCAGGCTTATGCCGAAGTGCTGATCTCGAGCGCCGCCTTCTTCACCCTGAAGGACCAGGTGTCGCGCGCCGATTGGGGCGATTACGTCGCACGGCTCGCCATCAAGGAGCACTTCCCTGGCATCCAGGCCACGGGCTACGCGCAATATGTAACCGCGAAGGACAAGGCCGCGCAGATCGCCGCCGTCCGCGCCACAGGCCTGGCCGACTACGACATCCGGCCCCCGGGCGACCGCGAAGACTATGCGGTCATTCTCTACAATGAGCCCTATGTCGGTCGGAATCAAAAAGTGGTCGGTTTCGATATGGCCTCGTCCGACGTGCGCCGCCTGGCGATGGACCGCGCGCGCGACACGGGCACGCCAGCCGTAAGCGGCCGCGTCGTGCTGGCGGGCGAGAAGCCCGACGACAAGCCGCCCGGCTTCGTCATGTATATGCCCGTTTTCCACAAAGGCATGCCGACAGGAACGCAAGAAGAGCGCCGCGCCGCCTTGCGCGGCTACATCTTCGCGCCGTTCCGCATGCAAGATCTGATGGACGGCATCCTGGGCGCGGAACGGCCGATGATTCGTTTCGTTATCTTCGACGGCGAGACCACCGACCCGAATTCCGTGATGTATGACTGCGAAAGCCATGTGCCCGGCTCGCTGCTACCCATCGATTCGCCGCGCACCCAAACATCGACCCTTGAGGTCGCCGGCCGGCCCTGGACGATCCTCTACATGGGCTCATCACGTTTCGACGCGACCATCGACAGGGAAAAGCCCCTGATCGTCCTGATCGGCGGTCTTCTGATCAGCGCCTTGTTCGCCGCCCTGGCCTGGACCGCGCAGCTGGCGCTTCGCAACGAGCGGCGCTTCCGCGATTTCGCCGAATTGGGGTCGGACTGGTTCTGGGAACAGGACGACAAATTCCGCTTCACCTATGTGTCCGATCGCTTCACGCAGATCACCGGACACGACACGACCAGCATGATCGGCCGCACGGGCGCGGAGTTGGTCGACACGATTTTCGGTTCCAATCCCGAAGGGGCCAAGGTGACCCGTGCCTTGCGCGCCCGGCGAGCGTCGATCGAAGGCATGGAAGTGCGTCTGCTCGGCACGGATGGGCGCGAACGCGAAGCCATTATGTCGGCCAACCCGATCTTGGATGATCGCGGTCGCTTCATGGGCTATCGCGGCATCGGGCGCGACGTGACCAAGGAAAAGGAACACCAGCGTGAACTGGAAGCCGCGCGCGAGGTCGCCGAGGCGGCCAATCGCGCCAAATCCGAGTTCCTGGCCATGGTCAGCCATGAGATCCGCACGCCGATGAACGCCATCATCGGCATGGGCGGGTTGTTGCTCGACACGGAATTATCGGCCGAGCAGCGCCACTACGCCGACACGATCCGCAACGCGGGCGATTCCCTGATAGGCCTCATCAACGACATTCTCGATCTGTCCAAGCTCGAGGCCGGACGCATCGAAATCGAGCAAGAGCGTTTCGACTTACTGGCCGTCGTTCAGGACGTGGTCGACATGGTGCGGCCGGCAGCGGACCGCAAGCACCTGTCCATCGAGACGCGTATGGACAATGCCATGCCGCGCTGGTTCACCGGCGACAGCGGTCGTGTCCGCCAAGTGCTGTTGAACCTGGTTTCGAACGCGGTGAAGTTCACCGAGGCCGGTCATGTCCGCATCGATGTCCACGCCGCCGCTGGCGCCGACGGTCGCATGGAAATCCGGCTCGACGTGACGGACACCGGCATCGGCATCGCCGAGCAGGATCACGAGCGGCTATTCCGCCCCTTCTCGCAGGTCGATTCGTCGATCTCGCGGCGCTACGGCGGCACCGGCCTCGGCCTCAGCATTTCGCGCGAACTGGTGCACCGCATGGGCGGCCAGATCGGCGTCGAGAGCCGGCCCGGCAAGGGCAGCCGCTTCTGGTTTACCCTGTCTTTGCCGCGCGCCGAGCCTCCGCCGCCGATCGCTCTGCCCGTTGCGGCCGACGCCAATGCGCGGCGCCTGCGTGTGCTGGTGGCCGAGGACAGCCCCACCAACCAGAAATACATCCAGATCGTGCTGGAACGCGCGGGGCATCGCGTCGATGTGGTGGCCGACGGTCTCGAGGCCGTCGAGGCCATGGGGCGCGTTCCCTACGATGTCGTGCTGATGGACGTTCAGATGCCGGAAATGGATGGCATCGAGGCGACGCGGCGCATCCGCGCGATGAGCGGCATGCCGGGCCAAGTGCCCATTGTCGCCATGACCGCCAACGCCAGCGGCGACATCGTCGAACAATGCATCGCCGCCGGAATGACCGACTACATCTCCAAACCGTTCCGCAGTCAGACCATCGGCGAGCACCTGGCCCGCCTGTTCCCGGCCGCCTGACGCCATTCCCGATTGATCTCCCAAATGGAATCGCACGAAGTCGTGGTTGTCGGTGGCGGCGTGGGCGGGCTGGCCGCAGCCTACGCATTGCGCGACCGCGACGTGGTGCTGTTCGAGGCCGATCAGCGCACGGGCGGCCGGGTCTGGAGCCAGCGGCGGCAACCGTATTGGATGTCCGTCGGCGCGCATATCCTGGGCGGTGCGCAATCCCCCATGGGACGCCTGGCCGAGGAGTTCGGCTTGGAACTCGCGCCGATCCAGGGCGATCTGGCCGCCATCTGGTCGCGCGGCAAATTGACGCGTGGCGGCCGGCCGGATCTCTATCCCTTTACCCTCGGTCTACCGCTGGCGGCGCGGCTGTCGATCATCCGCGCCGGCCTGCGCTTCAAGGCCGCCGCGAACCGCGCCGCGCGCGCGACTCCCGATGCGATTCACGGCGACCGCGCGTTCGACGGCGATTATCCCACCGTCTCCGGCGACGCCGAGATGGACCGGAAAACTCTCGCCGCGCTGTTAGGGCCGATGCATCCCGCGGTCGCCGATCTGTTCCGCACGGCCGCCAACCGCCTGACCGCGGAGCCGGAAGAGATGTCCGGTCACTTCGGCGCGGCGTTCCTGGGCGGCATCTGGGCGATGGGAAAGCGCCATACGGTGACGGTCAAAGGCGGTTTGGGCGAGATCGCTCGCAATCTGACCGAACGGCTGGGTGACCGCGTCGTCACGGGCGCGGCCGTGCGCGAGGTCCACGCTGGCAGCGAATGGACGACGGTCGAGGTGGAGCAGAACGGCCAAACCCGCACGGTACGTGCGCGGTATGTCGTCTTTGCCGCGCCCGCATACGTTGCGCACCAAGTCATCAAAGGCCTTCCCCACGACAAGGCCGAGGCCCTCTGCTCCATCACCTATGGCCCGTATATCGTCATGGCGGCCACGACGCGCGAAAGCGGTCCGATGCCCTACGACGATATCTATGCCGTCGCCGTCGCGGGCCGCACGCTGTCCATGCTGTTCAACACCGTCAATCCGGTGCGCGTGCCCGGCGCACCGCGCACGCCGGGCGGTACGTTGATGATGTATGCGGGCGGACAACGCGCCGCCGCGCTGCTGAACGCGACGGATCAGGAGATTCGCGACCGGCTTCTCTCCGACGTCCATGCGGTTTTTCCCGAGACGCGCGGCCTGATCGAGGAAACCTGGATCCGCCGCCTGCCCCACGGCTATCCCTATTGGTCGCCGGGGCGGCTGGCCCTGCAGGACGCCATCGCGCGACCGCATGGCAGTATCTACTTCGCCGGCGACTGGGTCGAATACCCTTCGACCGACGCCGCCGTTCGCGCGGGCCAACTCGCCGCCCGTGCGATCCGGCGCCGGCTGGACGCCGCATCGGACGCGGGCCACAATCCGCGCTGATTTTTCCGCGTATTCCTCCGCACTTTATCGATTCAAGGAGACCGAGATGATCTCGCCCATCAAGCGCATCAGCGTTCATGCCGTCCGCGTGCCGATCAAGGAAGGCACCTACACCATGTCGTTCGGCCGCGCGCTCGACGATTTCGACACCACCATCGTGCGCGTCGACACCAAGGACGGGCTGACGGGCTGGGGCGAGGTGACGCCGCTGGGCGCGACCTACCTGCCCTCCTATGCCGAGGGCGCGCGTACGGGCATCAAGGAGCTGGCGCCGCATTTGATCGGCGCGGACGCGACCGGCTTGGAAAACCTCAACCGCCGCATGGACACGGCGCTCAAGGGCCATCCCTATGTGAAGAGCGCCATCGACATCGCCTGCTGGGACATTCTGGGCAAGAAGGCGGGCTTGCCGGTCTGCCAGCTGCTTGGCGGCCGTTACGACGGCGACGTCAAGCTTTACCGCTCGATCACCAAGGAATCGCCACAGGCCATGGTGAAGCGTATCAAGGGTTTCCGCGCCCAGGGCTATCGCACCTTCCAGCTCAAGGTCGGCGGCGAGGTGGATATCGATATCGAACGCATCCGCGCCACGGCCAAGGCGGTGAAGCCGGGCGATCGGCTGATCGCCGACGCCAACGGCGGCTGGCTGCCGCACGAGGCGGCGCGCGTGGTGCGCGCGGTCAAGGATTTGGACGTGGTGATCGAGCAGCCTTGCGCGCGCTACGAGGAAAATCTCACGATCCGCAAGCGCACAACCCACCCGTTCGTGCTGGACGAGTCGATCGATTCGCTGGGCGCCCTGATGCGCGCGATCGAGGACGGCGCCATGGACGCGATCAACATCAAGCTGTCGAAGTACGGCGGCCTGACGCGCGCGCGCGTGATCCGCGACGTCTGCGCGGCCAACGGCATCGCCATGACCATCGAGGACACGGCCTGCACCGACATCACGGCCGCCGCCGTGATCTCGCTGGCTCAGGCGACGCCGCCGGAGCTGCGCTTCACCAGCACCATCGCCAACGTGAAGATCGCCTTCCGCACCGCCACCGGCGCGCCCCAGGCGAAAGACGGCAAGGCCTCGGCATCGGCCAAGCCGGGCCTGGGCGTCGAACCGATCATGAAGGTGCTGGGCAAGCCGCTTTATGAGGTGAAGTGACCTCGCACGGCAGTTGAACGTCCGTCACGCCACCGCCGGCGGGTTCTGCGGATCCGCCGGCGGCGCGCCCGGCGGCCGGTGCGGCGGAGTTTGATCCGGCGGCAACTCGACCGGCGGCTTGGGCGGCTGGTCGGGTGGCACGGGCTGGTCCGGATCGGGGCCTGGTTTGGGCGGGCTCATTTCGGCGCCTGGCCCAGTTGGAACGAGCGCAACACTTCCTGCATCCGGATGGCGGCCTGGGGCGCATCCGGCGCGCCGACCGCGATCTGATAGACGCGGTCGCCATCCACGATGCCGAAACTGCGGTAGTTGCGGCCGCCGCCGGTGGCCTCGACGTCGAGGGCGGGCAGCTTCTTGTCGGCCGGCTGATAGAGGAACGGCGTGCTGGAGACCGGCGTGGCCTGCACGCGGCTGAGGAAGCTGTCACGGTTGGCCGCCAGCTCGGCATTCGCGTCGATCTTGGTGCCGGGCGGGTAGTCGGAATAGGCCACCACCACCGTGATGCCCGCGTTGCCGCATTGATAGATCTGCACCGTGCGGGGCATCGGCACGCCCTGCTCCTGCCACGTCTCGTGCGAGGGTGGCGTCGGGCACGCGATGGTGAAATCGCCCTCGGACGGACTCAGCTTGACCCAGTTGGCGGGCATCGCCCAAGCGCCGGTGGAGAGGGCGGCGGCAGCCAGCGCCAAACCCGCGACGGGAAACCGGGAAGACCGACGGTGCCGTGTCCGCATGGGGCCTCCTTTCGCGTTCGCCAAGCGGACCCGTCCGCTTGCGCGGCGCGGGACTCATCTCAACAAACCGATGGAATGCCCTAAGGTTCCAGGGAATTCTCCGTGGAAACGCGTATCATTTCTGGCGCCGCACCGTGTTGCAGGCGAGCATCGTAGCGCCTTTGCTATGCTGGCTATAGCACCACTCGAATGTGTTGGCGTCCAAGAGGACTCCTTCGGCGGTTCCCACCATGTCCGAGACCAGGACCCGCTTCTTGTCGTGCGCCAGGATGCCGATGATCAGTTCCTTGCCCCTCGGGCTTTCGATCGTGCCCCAGAAGCGATCCCCCCTCTGCTCGGTGATGTTGAACGTGAAGGTCTGCTCGCTGAGCTTCGGCGTGTTCGGCGGAGTCTTCTCATGGTGCTTGGGCGCGCCGACCACGATCGCCGAACCCTTGCCGAGCCAGGTGCCCTTCAAGTCCGGATAGGTGTCTTGGGCCAGGGCTGCGCCCGTGAGCGCCATGGCGAAAATGCCGGCCAAAGAAATTTTCGCGATCATCCGCATGGTGCTCTCCTCGAGGTTCAGCAATTCGACACTTTTACCATGCCGGCTTGGCCGCCGCAGGCTTCCATCCGCAGCTTCACGATGGCGCTGACGGGAACCAGCACGAAGCCGCGTTTCTCGATGTCGGGCAACCACTGGGCCAGCGCCTCGACCGTGCCGTCATGGGGATGGCCGATGGCGATGGCGTGGCCTTGGCGGCGCGCGACCGCTTCCACCTCGGCCAGCTTGGCGCGCACGTTGCCGGTCGTGGAATCGTTGTCCAGGAACACATCCCGCTCGGCGAAGGGCATGCCGAGCGAACGCGCGACGGATGGGCCCGCGGTGTTGCCGATGGTGCGCGAATCGAGAAACAGCAGGCCCCGCGCCTCAAGGTCTTCCAGCACGATCCGCATGCCGGCCACGTCCTGGGTGAATTTGCTGCCCATATGGTTGTTCACGCCGACATAGCCGCCGAAACTGTCCAGCATGGCGTCGGCGCGGCGGCGCAGTTCGACCGGGTCTAGGCCGGTCACGATCGCGTTGGGTCCCGGGTTCTCCTTGGCGCTCAAGGGCTCCATCGGCATGTGCAGCAATAGCTCGTGCCCCACCGCACGCGCGGCCCGGGTCATATGCCCCAGGTCCCTGGCATAAGGCAGGAACGCCATTGTCATCGGCCCGGGCAGGGCCAGGGCCTGGATCGAGCGCCGGTGGTCGACGCCCATGTCGTCGATCACCACCGCGATCATGGGCTTGCCATCGGTTTCACGCGCGGGCACCGCATAGCGCAGCCAGGCAGGCTCGCCTGCCGCGCGCGGCGGCAGAGGTGGCATCACGGCATGGGCGGCAGGTTCCACCGACCTGGATGGCGGTGGCATAGCCGGGGTCCGCGCTGGCGGCGCCGGCTGCCGCAAGGCCGTCTGGATTTCATGCGGCTTGCTGACCGGTGGCTCCTTCTGAGCTGTCAGCGATTCCTTTTGGGCTGCAGGCGATTCTTTGTGAGCCGTGGGCACCGGTGGCTTCTCCGGCGGCAGTGTGACGGAGACCTGCAGCGGACGCTTCAACTCGGGCTTGATCGGGATCGCGCCGACCCCGCGCCACAGCACGGCGACCGCGCACACGGCCAGAACCGTGCCGCACGCAATCCACACACCGCGTCGGCCCGTCCGCGACGGCCGGGTCTTTCTTTTGGCTCGAGCCAAACCATTCCTCCGCGCGCGCACTATAAACGCGGTTGGAATCGCTGACTCTAAAAAAATGCGACGGTTAATTCGCCATAGCTTTGGCGCGCTTCACTTGGCGGCGTACCGACCGGCCGTGCAAGCACTGGATACCGCCCCTCCCGCACAGGATCGCCATGACCTTCGTGACGTAGGTACTGCGTCCGCATGAGTTGGAGACCGCGCCCTAGGCGCGCATCACTTCGCCGCGGGAAGCTCGACCGGCACGCAGTTGCGGCGGCCCGAGGCCACGCAATCCTGCAGCTTCGCGTTGTCGCGCATCTGCAGCATCAGATAGATGCCACCGATGACGAGGAGAATCGCGATCAGGAGGCCGGCCAAACTCGACCGCGCCTCCGCCTCTTCCCTTTCGGGCTCGCGTTCGTCGCGCTCCATGGGCGCGATTCTGCCGCCCGCACGGCGCGGCGCCAAGGGGGCGCGTTAGGGAATGTCGAGAAAATGGACGCTGAACAAATTGTCGGCGTCGGTCCAGACCCGAGCCGAGCTAAGGCCCGAGGCATGGGCCAGGGCGCGGAATCCGTCTATGGAATATTTATACGAATACTCGACATGGATGCGCTCGTCGCGCCGGAACACGAAGGACTCGTGCGCGGCATGCGCGATCTGGGCCTCGGTGCTTTCGAGATACAACTCCACCCGCGACGCCTCGGGGTTGTAGAAGGCCACGTGACGGAAGAACGCGCGGTCGAAATCGCCGTCCAGTTCGCGGTTGATGCGGTCGAGGAGGTTGAGCGTGAACTCGGCCGTGACACCCGCCGAATCGTCATAGGCGCGGTCCAGCACGTCCTTTTCCTTGGCCAGATCCGCGCCCACGATCAAGGCGCCGCCCGAGCCCAACAGCCGCGCCGCCCGGCGCAGGAAGCGCCGCGCCTCGGACGGTGTCAGGTTGCCGATGGTGGAGCCCGGGAAGAAGCCGACCCGCCGTCCGCCGTTCGCGATCGGCAGCCGCTCCAAATCCATATAGTCGGCAACGACGGTGTGGACCGGCAGCGCCGGATACTCCGCGGCCAGCCTTGCGCTGGCCTGCCGCAGATAGTCGCGCGAGACGTCGATCGGAACATAGGCTGCCAAGTCACCAACGGCGTCGAGCAGGATACGCGTCTTGACGCTGGAGCCGCTGCCGAACTCGACCAGCGTGGCGTGCGGACCGATCAGCGCGGCCATCTCCCCTGCCCGCGCGTGCAGGATGCCGGTTTCGGTGCGCGTCAGATAGTACTCGGGTAGGCCGCAGATCTGGTCGAACAAGGCCGCGCCACGCGCGTCGTAAAGATATTTAGGCGGCAACGCCTTGTGCGGCATGGACAGGCCCTTGCGCACGTCGGCCGCGAAGCGGGCATGCTCGGCCTCGGAGCGTTGCATCAGGACGACGTTCATGCGCGATCCTCCGCCAACACCAGGCCCGAGAACTGCCAGCGCGCATCGGGCGGGAAGAAGTTGCGATAGGTCGCGCGCGTATGGCCCGCCGGCGTCGCCGCCGAACCGCCCCGCAGCACCATCTGGCTGGCCATGAACTTGCCGTTGTATTCGCCGACCGGCCCGTCCGCCTCGCGATAGCCCGGGTAGGGCAGATAGGCGCTGGCGGTCCACTTCCAAACGTCGCCGAACATGCGTTCACTGGCGCGCGCGGGATGGAACAGGCGTGAATCGGCGAAATTGCCGTCCTCGGCCACGCCGCGCGCCGCGATCTCCCATTCGAACTCGGTCGGCAGGCGCTTGCCCGCCCATTTTGCGAAAGCCGCGGCCTCGAAGAAACTGACATGAGAGAGGACTTCGCTGGCGATCACCGGGCGGAATCCACCCAACGTGTAGAGACTCCAATTCTCGCCATCGCTCTCCCAATAGAGCGGCGCCTGCCAGCCGCGCTCCTGCACCGTGGCCCAGCCGGCGGAAAGCCACAGCTCCGGCCGGCGGTAACCGCCGTCCGCCATGAACTCCAAATATTCGCCGCAGGTCACCGGCCGCGTGGCCAGGCGGAACGGATCGAGCCACACGGTGTGGAGCGGGCCTTCGTTGTCGAAGGCGAAGCCCGGCCCGTCATGGCCGATGGCGACCAGCCCGCCCTTGAAGGCCCGCCAGCGCAACGCGGGCGCCTCTTCCACTGCGCGCAAACCCGACGGCGCTTCGTACACGGGATGCAGCGGATTGCTACCGAGCACGTGCTTGATATCCGTGACGATCAGTTCCTGGTGCTGCTGCTCATGGTTGATGCCCAGTTCGATCAGGCTCGCGGCCTCGGCGGGCACGGTTTCGCCCCAGCCTTCCAGCAGCGCGGCCACGCGCTCGGTCACCTGGCTGCGATAGGCGCGGATCTCCGCCACGCCAGGACGCGAGAGGTGCCCGCGCTGGGGGCGGAAGTATTGCGGGCCGACGCCGTTGTAATAGGAATTAAACAAATATCGGTAAGCGGGATGAATCGGCTTATAGCCAGGCTCGAAGGCTTCCAGAATGAAAACGTCGAAAAACCATGTGGTGTGTGCCAGATGCCATTTGGTCGGACTGACATCCGCCATGGTCTGGACCGTCTGGTCCTCGGACGACAGCGGCAGCGCCAAGGCTTCGCTCTCCGCGCGAATGCGCAGAAAACGCGCGCGCAAACCGAGCACGTTGTCGGGCCTTGGTTCGGACGGGGAAAAGGTCATGGCTCAGCCGGCTGGAAGACGACATGGAACCAACCCGGATTGTCCCCCAGGGTTCCTGAAAAGTCCCGTTAATTTGACGTTGAAAGCCGCGGAATAAGCCGGGTCCGGGCCCGTCTGTCAGGGCTGGCGCGGCGGTTCGAATCGCCGCGATTCCCGCAAATCCAAGAGCGCATGGCCGATCAGGGCCGCCAGCACCAGGGCCCCACCCGCCAGCACCCAGATCCCGGGGTATTCCCGAAAGCCGATCCAGACCCAGAACGGCGCCGCGATCGGCTCGACGGTCGCCAGCAAGGTCGCCTGCGCCGCAGGGACGCGGGGGGCGCCGTTGGTGAAGAAGATCAGCCCCACGCCAAGCTGGAGGATGCCGAATGCCAGCAGATAAGGCATGTCGGCCACGGGCGTACCGCCAATATCGGCGAAGGGCGCGGTCACCACAGCCGAGATCGCGGCGCCCATGCAGGCGGCCAAGGTCATGCGAATCTCGCGGTGGTAACGCATGATGACCACGGCGCCGGCAAATACCGACGCCATGCCGAAGGCGATCAGGGTCCCGGTCAGATCCGCGCCTCGCGGCGCGCGCGCCATCATCACGATAACGCCGACAAGCGCGATCGCCATCGCGATCCAGGTGCGTCCGCGCAGCTTCTCGCCCATCAGCACATAGGCCAGCAGTGCAGCCACAAACGGGCCGATGCTCTGAATCACCGAAATCGTGGCGACCGTCGTGTATTGCAGCGCGAATACGAAGCTGGCGGAGGCATAGGCCCAGCACGCCGCGGCCAGAAGCCCCGCCCATCCTGCGGTCCGGAAATCGCGCCACAGCGCGCCCCGGCGCGTGGCCAGCAGCCAGATGAACATGAACAGCGCCGCGCTGAGGGCGCGCCAGAATGCCGTCGTCATCGGATCGGTTGTCAGAAGGCGCGACAGCACGCCGCCGATGCTCCAGCACAAGGAGCCGATCACAACCAGAAGCGCGCCGCGAAGCTGGACGGCGTGGGACGAAGAGGACATGGAGAAGCCCCGCACGACGCGCGCGGCAAGGCGCCGCGCGGAGACTCTCCAAGCATAGCGGTGGCGGGCGGGATAAATCTACGGCGCGGATGAATCCGTGCCGCGCGTGCCTACTGCCAGCCGAAGACGCTGTTCAAGCGGGAGTTCGTGGGTCGCTTGTCGCTGGACGTCTGCGGGCCGAAGCGAAGCGGAGTGGACGGATCGTCGCGCTGCGGCCCCGACGAAAGACCGAAGCTGAATCCCGACCCCTGGAGCCTGGACATATCCTGCGCACCCGGCGCATTTGAGCCGGATGGGTTGGTTAGACCCATCTGTCGCTGAATCTTGTCGTCGGGATCGGTCGCTTGGGCCTGTCCGTTGGGCACGCTCTCGCCCTTGGGGGTCTCCCATGTCAGGGCATGGGCGGTTCCGACGGACAATGCGGCCGACAGGGCCAAGGCGGTAATTGTCGCACGAAGCATACGACTTCCTCGTTACGAATTAACGGACACAAGCCCCCTTCCGTCATCCCCGCTCTACACCTGCCCTCCTTTGCTGAGAACCCGCTGATTCACCCAAGGCATGTGAGAAATAGGTGACCTCAGGATTGCCCTGGGATCGATAGCCTTCGAGTCAAGACGGCATTCCATGAGATTTTCTCGAAACTCTTCGCTGGGCCTGCGTCTGGACAGATCTACGCATGGCGGCGATTCTTCCCACCACCGCGCATCGCGGTACGAACCGAAAGGCCGCCATGCCGGATTTCCTCCACGATGGATCGCTCGCGCGCGAGATCGCCTGGCTGCTTTCGGCCACGGGGTTCGCGATCGCCATGTCGGCCACACCGGGGCCGAACAACGTGATGGTGGCCTCGTCCGGCGCGACCTACGGCTTCGCCCGCACGGTGCCGCATTTCCTCGGCGTCTCGGGAGGCTTCGCCATCATGGTGGCCGCGGTCGCCCTCGGCGCCGGCGAGATTCTGCACGCCTATCCCGTCATTCACGAAGCATTGAAGTGGATCGGCGCGGCCTACCTCCTGTGGCTTGCTTGGCGCATCGCCAGTGCGCGACCGGACGCTAAGGGATCGAGCGAGGCCGGTACGGCGCGCGCCAGGCGGCGGGGACGGCCGCTCAACGTCCTGGAAGCCGCCCTTTTCCAGTGGGTCAATCCAAAGGCGTGGGTGATCGCCCTGGGCGCGGTCGCCACCTACACCACGACGGGCGGCGCCGTGCTCGGCGAAGCGTTGGTGCTGGCCCTCATCTTCTTCGTCGTCTGCGTTCCCTCGACGGCCCTGTGGACGGCCATCGGCGCGGGCACGGCGCGCCTGTTGCGCACCGAACGCGCATTGCGCATGTTCAATTTGACGATGGCTATTCTTCTAGTCGCCTCGCTGGCTACGTTGTTCGTCGAGATCTGATACGCAAAGGGGAATATCGATGACGGATTCTGTCGGGCTGATCGGCCTAGGCTCGGTCGGGCGCGAGATGGTGCCCCATTTGGTCAAGGCTTACGGCACCATCGCCATCCACGACCGCGACGCGGCGCGCGCCAAGGCGCTCGGCAATGCCGGCGGAAATTTCGCCGCCTCGCCCCGGGCGGTCGGCGCCGCCTCCGACATCGTTCTGCTTTCCTTGCCCGATCCCGTGGCGGTGCGCGCGGTGTTGCAGGGCACGGACGGGCTCCTTGGCGAACCTGGGCGCTGCAAGCTTTTGATCGACACGACGACCAGCGATCCGACGACGGCGCGCGAGATGGCCGCCATCGCCAAGGCAAAGGGCGTCACCTATATCGAGGCGCCAATCAGCACCCCGCTCGCGGGCAAGCCGGGGCCCGCGGCCCTGCGCGAAGCCAGCGCGACTTTCCTCGTCGGCGCGGACAAGGCGGACTTCGATCGCGCGAAGCCCGTGCTCGACCGGCTCGGCAAATACGTTTTCCATGTCGGCGAAATCGGGCAAGGCAGCGTGATGAAGCTCGTCACCAACTACATCGCGGGGGCGACACGCGTGGCCATCGCCGAAGGCTTCGCGCTCGCGGCCGCCACCGGTATTCCCGCGGCGCGGTCGGCGGAGATCTGCCGCCACGCGGCCGCGGCCAGCCAGTCGCTTGAAGAAGTCATCAGCCAGGCGATCAACGGCGATCTGAACGAGGTCAATTTCTCGGTCGACCTACGCTACAAGGATTTCCGCCTGACCGGCGAATTCGCGCGCGAAGTCGGCGTGCCCATGCCGATGAACGCCTACATCGTCGAGCTGTACCAGATGATGCGCGCCCGCGGCATGGGCGCCATGGAGATGAACAACGTGGTGCCGTTCGTGGCGAGCCTCGCCAACGTCGACGTGTTCAAAGGCGGCAAGAAGAAAGCCTAGCGGCGATTGGGGGGAGAGTTCATGACGCTGGCGCGCCTCGTTCTCGTCTTCTGCCTCGCCGTTTTCGTATCCACCACCGCCCTGGCCGCGGACGATCCCGCCCGGCTCAACACCGCCAACCGCATCTACGACCGCGTGTTTCCCGACGAAGCGGCGATGATCGACTACGTCTTGCCTTACGTCCCCAACGACAATCCGAACGCAAAGAACACGGCGTCGGACATCATCCGGCGCCTGGGCAAGGGATGGCTCCACGACGCCTTCGTCTCCTCCCTTGCCCTGGCCTACACGTTGCCCGAGCTGGAAGCCTATGAACGTTTCCTGGCCACGCCAGAAGGCCTGGCCGTGTGGCGCAAGACGTCCCAGTTCGACCGCGCCTTCAATCAGCTACTCGAAGCGCGGATGAAGGTGATCGGCGCGATCTAGCGCCGCATCACTCACGCGCTCGGAGTCGTCGGCGCCGGCGGTGGGTTGTTGCCGGTCACGGTGAGCGCGTGGCCGTTGCCCGGCTCCTCCTCCACCCGCGTACGGTGCTGGACCGCCAACAGCATGTACATGGCGGGCACGACGAACAGCGTGAACAGCGTGCCGACCGCGATGCCGGAGAAGATGATCAGGCCCATGTTGTTGCGGCCGACGGCCCCCGCGCCCGAGGCCAGCACCAGCGGCACGACGCCGAGAAGCATGGCCGCCGTGGTCATCAGGATCGGGCGCAACCGCACCGCGGCGGCTTCCTCGATGGCCTCGCGCTTCTTCTTGCCCTCGCGCTGCAGATCGTTGGCGAACTGCACGATCAGGATACCATGCTTGGAGATCAAACCGATCAGGGTCACCAGGCCGACCTGGGTATAGATATTCATGGTGGCGAAGCCGGCATTGACGCACAGAAGCGCACCGAACGCCGCCATCGGCACCGAAGCCAGGATGACGATGGAGTCGCGGAAGCTCTCGAACTGCGCCGCCAGGACCAGGAACACGATGATGATGGCGAACACGAGGGTGACGACGAAGCCGCCCGACTCCTGCACGTACTGGCGCAACTGCCCCGCCGAATCGATCGAATAGCCGGTGGGCGCAACCTCGTATACCGCGGCGGTCAGCTTTTCCATGGCGTCGCCGAGCGTCACGCCCGGCGCCAGCACGCCCGAGATGGTCGCGGAGTTGAGCTGCTGGAAGCGGTTGATCGATTCGGGCTCGGCCGCGATCTCGATATGGGCCACGGTCGAGGCCGGGATCAGGTCGCCCTTGGGCGTGCGGATGTAATAGTTGTCGAGCTGGGCCGGGTTCAGACGGTCGACCTGCAACACCTGCGGGATCACCTTGTAGGACCGGCCGGCGAGCGAGAAATAGTTGACATAACCGCCGCCGAGCGAGGCCGTGAGCGCCGCGCCCACATCCTGCATCGTCATGCCGAGCGCGCCCGCCTTATCGCGGTCGATCACGAGAGTGGCCTGGGGCTTGTCGATCTTCAGATCGGTGTCGACATAGAAGAACATGCCGCTCTGATACGCCTTGGCGATCACGGCCTGCGAGACCCCGTCCAGGTTGCGGAACGATTCCGTCGTGTTGATGACGAACTGGAACGGCAGGCCGCGCGCGCCGGGCAGCGGCGGAAACTGGAACGCGGCCACGCGCGCGCCCGCGATGGTGTTGAGCTTGGCCTGCAGTTCCTGCTGCATCACATCGGCCGACCGCCCGCGCTCGTCCCAGGGCTTGAACAGGATGCCGGCCAACGCCTGGTTGGTGCTGGGCATGCCATCGATCTGGAAACTGGCGTCGAACTCGGGCAGCGACTTGAAGATGTCGTAGACCTGTTTGGAATATAGGCCCATCTGCTGGATCGTCGCGTTGGGCGCGGCCAGGCTCTGGGCCAGCACGATGCCTTGGTCCTCGTTGGGCGCCAGCTCCTTGGACGAATTCATGAACAGATAGGCGTTGGCCGCCAGGATCAACGCGCCCAGCACCACCATCACCGGCCAGGTGTCGAGCGTGTAGCGAAGCATCCGGCTGTAGCGTCCGCGCACGGCCTCGAAGGTACGGTCGGCGATCTTCTGCAGACGGTTGTCGCCCGTATGCGCGCGGAGCATGCGCGAACACATCATGGGCGACAGAGTCAGCGCGATGACGGCCGAGACGCCAACCGCGCCCGCCAGCGTGAAGGCGAATTCCGAGAACAAGGCGCCGGTGAGGCCGCCCTGGAAACCCACGGGCACATAGACCGCGACCAGCACCACCGAGATGACGATGATGGGGCCGGCCAACTCGCGCGCGGCGGCCAGCGCGGCCATGATCGGCGTTTGCCCTTCCTTCAAATGCCGATCCACGTTCTCGACCACGATGATGGCGTCGTCGACGACAAGGCCGATGGCCAGAACCAGCGCCAGGAGTGTCAAAAGATTGATCGAATAGCCCAACGCCAGCATCAAGGCGAACGTGCCGATCAACGATAACGGCATGGCGATCACGGGAATCGCCACCGCCCGGAAGGTGCCCAGGAACAGGAAGATGACGACGGTGACGATCAAGAGCGTCTCGACCAGCGTGTGGACCACCTCGTTGATCGAGCTGGTGATGAACTTGGTCGTGTCGTAGGCGATGGTGCTTTGCAGCCCTTCCGGCATCTGGCGCTGGATCTCGGGCAGCACGTCCTTCACGCGCTTGATCACGTCCAGCACGTTGGCTTCGGGCGCGGTCTTGATGCCGATGAACACCGATGTCTTGCCGCTGAAAGCGACGTTCGTGTTGTAGTCCTCGGCACCCAGCGCCACGGTGGCGATGTCGCCCAGGCGGATCAGCGCGCCATTCGTGTTTCGGATCACCAGATTCTTGAATTCGTCCAGCGAATGGACGTTGGTGCTGGCGCGCAGATCCACGGCCACCATCTGCCCCTTGGTCGAGCCCAACGCCGAGATGAAGTTGTTGTTCACGAGCGCGGCCGAAACGTCGGCGCCGGTGATGTTATGGGCCGCCATCTTGTCGGCGTTGAGCCAGGCACGCAGCGCGAACTGGCGCCCACCCAGGATCTCGGCCACCTGCACGCCTTCCACCGCGTCCAGCTTGGGCTTCACCACGCGCAGCAGATAGTCGGTGATCTTGTTGGTCGGCAGGACCGTGCTGAAGAAGCCCAGATACATCGCGTCGGTGGTCTGGCCGATGTCGATCTTGAGCGTGGGTTGCTGCGTTTCGGGCGGCAACTGGTTCAGGACCGAGTTCACCTGCGTATTGATCTCGGTCAGCGCGCGGTTGGCGTCGTAGTTGAGGCGCAGGTTGGCCGTGATGGTCGACACGCCGTTCAGGCTGCTCGACGTCATGTAGTCGATGCCCTGGGCCTGGGCGATGGCGGATTCGAGCGGCTGGGTGATGAAGCCGGCCACCGTTTCGGCGTCGGCGCCGTAGTAGAACGTGGTGATGGTGACGACGGCGTTTTCCGTCCGCGGATACTGGCGGACGGACAGCGTGTCGAGCGAGCGCAGCCCCAGCACCAGGATCAGGAGGCTGACCGTCATGGCCAGCACGGGCCGCTTGATGAAGATGTCGGTGAAACGCATGACGCGGCGGTCCCGCTATTCCTGAGGCTTCGGAGACGGATCGTTGGCCGGCTGGACGGTATTGTTGACCACGATGGGCGTGCCGTTCTTGAGCTTGAGTTGGCCCGAGGTCACCACCGTCTGACCTTCTTGCAAGCCTTCCAGGATGGCCACCTGGTCGCCGCGCTTGGGACCCAGCGTCACGAAAACCTGCTTGGCCGTCAGCGTCGTCTTCCCTTGCGCGTCCTTCCCCTCCTCCACGATGAAGGCCGTGTCGCCGTACGGATTCACGGTCACCGATGTCTGCGGCAGGGTGATGTGGCGCTCGGGCCCGCTGGTCTGCACGCCCACGGTCGCATACATGCCCGGCACCAAGCGCCTTTCGCCGTTGGGGAACAGCGCCTCGATGTGGACGTTGCGCGAATCGGCGTCGACGCGCGGATCGACCGCCGTGATGCGACCGACGAAACCCACGTCCGGATAGGCGTCGCTGCGCGCCAGCACGGGCTGACCGGGCTTCAGACGCCCCAGTTCCTGCTGCGGCAAATAGAAGTCGATGAAGATCGGGTCGAGCTGCTGGAGTGACATCATCTTGTCGCCCGGATTGGCGTACTGGCCCAAGTTCACGGTCACGATGCCGACGCGGCCCGAGAATGGCGCGGTCAATGTCTTCTTGACGATCAGCGCCTTCTGCTGCGCGACCTGCGCCTCCAGGCTCTTGGAGGCGGCGAAGTCGATGTCGTATTGCGACTGTGCGACGGCGGCCACCTGCAACTGCTTCTGCGTGCGCGCGAGTTGGATGCGCGCGAGTTCGGCTTGGGCCTCGAGCTGGCGCAGCTTCGCGATCTCGTCCACGTCGTACAGCTTGATCAGGACCTCGCCTTCCTTGACCTCCTGGCCCGACTTCACGTTGACCTGCGTGACGCGGCCCGAGATCTCGAAGCTGAGATCGACGCCCTTCACGGCGCGCAGCGTGCCGATGGCGGAAAGCTGCGGCTGCCAATCCTCGTAGGCCGCGACCATGGTGGTCACCGTCTGCGGCGGCATGCCTTGGCTGGCCAAGAACTGCTGGACCATCTTGGCGCGGAACATGTTGAAACCGACGATGGCCCCAAAGACCACCGCGACGGCGATCAGCATGATGATCATGCGCTTGATCAGCGTGCGCCTGTTCATGACGTCAACTCCGCATTCGTCTCGTTGTCGGCCCCGCCGCGCACCGTCATGGCGGCGTCAACGGGCCAGTGTCGGTCTTGGTCTTCTGGTCCGCCTCGGCCACGAACTCCTGCCAGCCGCCGCCCAGCGCCTGGAATAGCGCGGCCGTGTCCTTCAGGCGCTGGGAGCGCGCCGCGATCACCTGAATGCGCGCGCGGCGGCGTTGCCGGTCCGCGTCCAGCACGTTCAGGATGTTCACCGCGCCCGCGCGGTATTGCATGTCCACGAGGTCGTAATAGCCCGAGGCCGCGCGCTCGAAGGTGGCCTGGGCCTGCAAGGATTGCGCATCGAGCACGAGCGCCCGCAGCGAATCGGCCACGTTGCGGAAGGCGTTAAGCACGGTGACCTGATAGTCGGCCGCGGCCTGCTCCATCGCGGCATCGGCCGCGCGCCTCTGGGCGCGCAGGGTGCCGCCCTGGAAGATGGGCTGCACCAGGCCCGCGCCGATGCTCCACAGCCCCATGTAGGGCGTGAACAGCTCGCCCATCTGCAGCGCCTGGCTGCCAATGCTGCCCGACAGCGTGATCTTGGGATACATGTTGGCGACCGCGACGCCCACGTTCGCCGTGGCCGCGTGCAGCGTGGCCTGAGCCGCCTGGATGTCGGGGCGCTGCTCCGCGAT
The DNA here is from genome assembly GCA_050180485.1 of Alphaproteobacteria bacterium. GTDB lineage: Bacteria > Pseudomonadota > Alphaproteobacteria > CADEGL01 > CADEGL01 > CADEGL01. Next base: position 45,712 of record JBFXED010000005.1, read on the forward strand.
CGTCGATGGCACGCTGAGCGGAATGTCGCGCGGCAGAGTCATATGGTCGAGGCGCACGGGCTCCAGGCCCGCCTGGCTGGGGAAACGGCCGAGCAAGGCCGCCAACAGATTCTCGGTCTGCTCGAGACGCAGGCGCAGCGGCGGCAGCAAAGAACGCTGTTCCTCCAACTGCGAGCGCGCGGTCAACGTGTCCAGGCGAGACTTGGCGCCGAACTGCTCCTGCTGCTCGATCAGGCCGGTGGTGCGCTCGAAGGCGGCAATGATCTCTTCCAACGTCGCGATCTGGTCACGCAGCGAGGCCTCCTCGAACGACGCCGTGACCACGTTGGCGATCAGCGTCAGATAGGTGCCGGCCAGTTCGGCGCGTTGCACGTCCTCCTGCGCCTTTTGCGATTCGATGCTGCGCTCGACCCCACCGAACAGATCCAGCGTGTAGGAAACGTCGGCGGTGACGTTGTAGAGGGAATAATTCGTGTCCGGCACCAGGCGCGATTCGCCGGGACCGAAAGCGGCGGATGAATTCTTCTGCGTGTTCATCCCCAGGTTGCCGCTGACCGACGGATAGCGACCGCCCGCCGCGGCCGCGACGTTCTCCTTGGCCCGCTTAAGCGCGGCCCGCGCCGACGTGATGGTCGGATTATTGGCCAACGCCGCGTCGACGCGGCGGTTCAGCTCGGGGCTGTTGTAGAGAAGCCACCAACGCTCCTGCACGGGCTCTTCCGCCAAGAAACGCTGCGCGTCGCCCGTCGGCGCGTCGACCGCAATGGTCTGCGCCGGCATGGGCTCCTTGGTCAGCTCCTTGACTTGCGGCGCGGCGGGCTTTTCGAAATCCGGACCAACGGCGCAGGCGGCCAGGAAAACAGAAAGCGCACACGCGGCCAAAACCCGCCCCGCCGAAACCTTCCTTTTCCGGCCGATAGAAAACACGACGCTCGGCGACACAGACAAATCCAACTTCTTGTTATCAAACATCCCCGAGGGACCAGGGATAGTAGGCAGGATGGCGACTATAGGCTCGCAAAATAAGACCGAAATGGCGCCGGAATAGTCCGGCGCGGCGGAACACATTGTTCCATCATTGGAACGACATCCCGCTGTTGTTGACGCGCAGATACTCGCGCGCCTGGGCCTGCAGCCAGTCGAGGAACGCGCGCAGCTTGGGCGAATGGCGCCGGTGCGGCGCGAACAGCGCATAGGCTTCGCTCGCGGGCAGCGACCATTCGGGCAGCACATGCTCCAGCACGCGCGCGCCCACATCGGCCATGCAGATAATGTCAGGCAAGGCGCCGATGCCGGCACCGCCGCGCACGGCTTCATAGACGGTGGCGGGATCGTTGACCGACAGGCGCGGCGCGATGGGCAGAAGCCGCTTGCCCTCGGGCCCGTGCAGCTCCCATGTCTCGCCGCGCTGAACGGACAAGAAGTCGGCCAAGTCGTGATCGTCCAGCTCGTCCGGCGTCTTCGGCCGGCCGCGCTTGTCCAGATATGCGGGACTGGCGAACAGGCGGATCGGCACGGTCGGCAGGGCCATCGCGATCAACGAGGAATCCGGTACCGGGCCGAAGCGGATCGAGACATCCACATCGTTGGCGATCGGATCGAGGGATTCGCGCGTCATCGCGTTCAGCACCAGCTCGACGCGCACCTCCGGGTGGTCGTTGAGGAAGCCGCCCAACAATGGCCCCAGGAACCCGCGCGCGAAGGCGAAGGGACAGGCCACGCGCAACAGTCCGCGCGGCGCGCCTTGCAGATGGACGACGGCGATCTCCGCCTCTTCGATGCCTTTCAGGATGTTGGTGCAATGGCCGTGGAAGGCGGTGCCCGCGTCGGTCAACGCCACTTGGCGCGTCGAACGCTGCAACAGCTTGGCGCCGAGCGACGCCTCCAGGCGGCCGACCTCGCGGCTGACCGACGACTTGGCCATGCCCAACGCCCGCGCCGCCCCGGAAATGGAGCGCAGCTCGGCGACCTTGGCGAAGGTGCGGATGGCGTTGAAATCAAGCATGTTCCCAGCAGGGAACAATACTGCAACGCACAAATATTGTCTTGTGATTATTTCCGAGAACGCGTCAGGAACGGCGGGACGAGTCTCCTATTCTTTCCCATCCCGGGCCAGGTCGAAGGTCGCGACCCCCCCATCCGTTAGCGACGGGCGCTTGAAGATTTCGTCATGGCGCAGCGTGCGCACCGTGTCGTTGTAGCCCGCGCGCCAGTGCTCCTCCATCGAAAGACGCGAGAACTCGTAGTCCTTGGACTGGCCCTCGTAACGTTCGGTCCGGTAGATGAGCTGGACGATCGAATAGACCTTGCGGTCGGCGATGCGGCGCAGGAGTTCGCCATCCTCGCCGTCGTTGATGCCGTCGGGCACCTTGTCGAGCAGATCGGCCAATGCGTTGCGGACGCGCTGCTGCATCTTGAACTGGTCGGTCATCGCGCGCGTGCGGCTGGAATACTGGATTTCCTTTTGACGCGTCGAGACCTCGGCCAGATTGCGCGGCATGTCGCCGCGCGCGTTCCACAGGTCGACCTGGAAGGCCAGCGTATCCATGCGCTTGTCGGCTTGCTGCACCACCCATTGCAGGGGCGTGTTCGAAACCAGGCCGCCATCCCAATAAAACTCGCCCTCGATCTCGACCGCGGGGAAGCCCGGCGGCAGGGCACCGCTGGCCATGATGTGTTCGGGCCGGATGCGCTGCTCGGCCGAATCGAAATAGACGAAGTTGCCCTTCCGTACGTTCACGGCGCCGACCGAAAGCCGCACCTCCTCGCCCAGCCGGTCGAAGTCGATCAGATTCTCGAGCGTCGCCTTCAACTCGGCGGTGTCGTAATAGCTGGTGGCCTCGGGCGTGCCGTCGGGCTGGAAGAACGGTGGCGGCATGCGCGGCGTGAAGAACCCGGCCGCACCCATGGTGAGGGCGAAGGCCGCGGCGCCGCGGTTGTAGACCTCGCGCATCATGTCGCCGCGCACGAAGGGCGCGGTGTAGTGCCCCAGGCCCCAGCCCGCGATGGGGTGGCTCGTGACCAATTCCCAAAATTCACGCAACTTCTGCACGCGCTTGTCGGGATGGTTGCCCGCGATGATGGCCGAGTTGATCGCGCCGATGGAGATGCCCGCGACCCAATCCGGGCACAGGCCGGTCTCCGCCATGGCCTCGTAGACACCGGCCTGATAGGCGCCGAGCGCACCGCCGCCTTGGAGCAACAGCGCCACGCATTCGAACGGCACGTCCTTGCGCGCGACATGTCCGGGTGCGGCCGTATGCGGCCCACGTGCCGTATGATCAATCTTCTCGCGTGGCGCGCCGCCATCCGCCGCGCTGGGCTTTCGGTCTTCCGGCGGCGGAACCTCGCGGAGATGATCGCGCTTGCGCGTGTCCTTGTCGGCCATGGCTGCGATCCCTGTGTGCGAAGCACCCAGTATGACAGGTTTTCGTGACGGTCTGAATCCCTCGCGGCCACTGGAGGGGAGAGCTAGGCGGAACCTAAGCTTGCCCCCCCTGCTTCAGCACCCTTTGCCACGCGCCTCCCCCGATCGAAGCCGTTACCAATCGCGGCTGCCTACCCCAACTGCTCCAGCACCCATTGGTTGAACTTGCGCGGCAGGTGTTCCTGGGCGGAGTAGAAGCCCGCTTTATAGGCGCGTGACTGCACGCCCTCCTGCACCTGCTCGCAGATCGTCCAGTCCTGGCGGTTGACCGTGTCGGCGAACTCGACCGTGTCGGAGCAGTCAAAATCGGGGCGCGCGATCGTCTCGGGCTCGAACAGCCACTCGAACACGATGGTGGTTTCCTTCGGCCCGCGCGGCCACAGCGTGTAACTCTCCACATGGTCCGGCACCATGACCAGGAGCAGGTTCGGGTAGACCGTCGTGGAGCGGAAGCAGCCCTCGTCTTCCTTTTCGATGGTCGAGATCAGCGGCCGGTTGGTGCGCGCGGTGAAGGTCATGGAGTTACCGCCCTCGACATAGACGGCGCCGCCGGGATTCTCCTGCTGGATGATGCCCGAGCGGAAGCCGGGAATGATGTCGCACAGCTCGGGATGCACGCTCGGGCAATGGAAGCATTCGGTGAAGTTCTCGACCACCAGCTTCCAGTTGGCCTTGGCGTCGTAGCTCTTCCGGTGCGCGGCCTGAAGATGCCCCATGTTGTAGGCATGCAAGCGCGAGCCGATATTGCCGAGATTGGGCGTGAAGGGCGCGGGCTTCTCGTCCATGTTGACGAACACGAAGCCCTGCCACTCGTGCACCGCCATGCCGCGCATGCCGTGCGCGGCGCGGTCGAAGCCTTCGGTCGCCGCCATCTTGGGCGTGCCGACGAGCCGCCCGTCGAGCGCGAAGGTCCAGCCGTGATAGCCGCAGATGACCGAGCGGCCCTTCAGGTGCCCCTGCGCGTTCGGGCACAGCCGGTTGCCGCGGTGGGGACAGACATTGAAGAAGGCGCGCACCGCGCCGTCCTCGCCACGCAGCACGACGACGCTCTCCCCGCCCACACGCCGCACGATATAGTCGCCCGCGCTGGGCACGTCGGAACCGCGTCCGACGCAGAACCAGTTGCGCTGGAAGATGCGCGTCTCTTCCTTCGCGTAGATCTCGGGTTCGTAATAGTAGCGCGCCGGCAGAGTGGAATTGGCAGCCAAGCCCATGCCCGCCTCCCTATCGGCGCCATCGCATGCGCCGCCCATCGATATATATGAAGTGTAGCGCGGATCTGGTCACGCCGTCCCGAGAAGACCGCATTAGTATACCCCCGACTCGCTCCCGACTCCGCTTCGGCCTAAGCTTTCCTGCATCCCTTGGGGAGGGAAACCATGGTCCGCCACACGCCGCCGCCGGTCACCATCCAATCAGACCCGGCTTTTCCGGAGGCCGAGCATCGCGAGCGGCTGGCCCGCGCGCGCTTCGCCATCGGCCAGGCCGGGCTCGACGCCGTGGTCTGCGTGGCGCCGGAGCATCTCTATTACCTCGCGGGTTTCGACGGCCACACGCAGTTCTCGCTCCAGGCCTTCGTCTTCGGCACGAAGAAGCCGGAACCCACCCTGGTTTTCCGCGACGTCGACATCCTGAACGCGCGCGAATCCTCCTGGGTCGCCGACATGCGCGTCTATCACCACGGCACGGACGATCCGATCGCGCTGATGGCCGAAGCCGCGCGCGAGCATGCCGGCCCGCAGGGACGCATCGGCGTGTGCTACGACTCCTACGCGCTCCCCGGCGCGGCCGCGCTGCGCCTGGTGGCGGCGCTGGGCGAGCGCACGACGGACGCCACCAAGCTGATCGAGCATCTGCGCTACCGCAAATCGGCGCGCGAGCTGGACTATATCCGCAGGGCGGGCGCCATCGCGGAAGCGGGATTGGCCGGCTTGCGCGTCGCCATGGCGGAAGGCCTGAGCGAGATCGAGCTGGCCGGCGCGGTCGAATCCGCCATGCGCGTCGCGGGCACCGAGTACTCGGCCATGCCGACCTGGATGTCGACGGGCCTGCGCACGCGCGGCAGCCACCGCACGCCGACCGCGCGCAAGCTGAAGCAGGGCGAGCCGGTGAAGACCGAATTCGCGGGCGTTTACCGCCGCTATCACGCCGTCACCATGCAAACCCTATGGCTCGGCCCGCCGAGCCGCGCGGCCGCCGAAGCCTACGACGCCGCGCGCGAGGCCTTGCGCGCGGGCTGCGAGAAAGTGCGCGTCGGCGTCTCGGTCGCGGAAGCCGAAGACGCGGCCTTCGGCGTGTTCAAACAACGCGGCTTCGATGTCGGGCTCCACGCCCGCTTCGGCTACGGCGTCTCTGCCGCCTATCCGCCGAGTTGGCTCGAGGGCTTCGACATCACGCGCGAATCGGGCGAGGCCTTCCAGGCCAACACGTCCTTCGTGCTGCACACCCTCATGCCCTCCGCCGACGGCTACGGCATCCTGATCGGCGGCGCGTACGTGCTGACCGAGAAAGGACTGGAGTGCCTGAGCGGCGGCGATTTGGAATTGGTCGTCGCCTGAGAGCGCCCTAATCGCAGTCGACCGTAAAGCCGCCCAGATAGCACTGATGGGCCATTTCCTCGGCGCGCAAGCGTTGGGACTCGGGCAGGGCGACGGCCGATTCGTCGCGCAGATCGGCGGCGTCTTTCGGCGGGCTCGACGACGACGCGGCCAGGTTGAGCCACATCTGCGCACGCACGGGATCGGCGGGAACGCCCTCGCCCGCCGCGTACATCTTTCCGAGTGCGAGCTGCGCATCCGGCGCGCCCTGCCGCGCCGCTTTCAGATACCAGCGGAAGGCGCCTTGCGGATCCTTGTCCACGCCCTTGCCGGCGGCCAAGAGCGCGGCCAGCCCCACCTCGCCCGCGGCGTCGCCCTGCTCGGCCGCCTTGCGGTACCAGACCGAGGCCTGGAAAAAATCCTGCGCCGCGCCCTGGCCGGTTTCATAGAGCCGCGCCAAGGCCGTTTGCGCCGGCGCATAGTTGCGCTCGGCCGCCATGCGGTAGAGATCGCGCGCCTGGTCCATGCTGGGCGAAACGGTCAGCCCCTGCGCGTTCATCTGCCCGAGCGCGTACTGCGCGGGTGCGAAACCCTGCTGCGCCGCGCGGTCGTACCAATTGGCGGCCTGGCCGTAATCCTGCTGCACGCCGCGCCCGTCGCGGTACATGCGCGCCAGATTGGCCATGGCGCGCAGGTCGCCTTTCAACGCCGCGCGGCGGAACAATTTCACCGCCTCGGCATCGTCCTGCGTCCCGCCGTCGCCGCTTTCGTACAAGAGGCCGAGATTGTTTTCGCCGCAGGCGCGATGCGCCGCCGCCGCCTCGCGGAACCATTGGAAGGCCTTGCCGTAATCCCGCGTCACCCCGCGGCCGTCTTGGTACATCACGCCCAGATTGCATTGCGCGCGCGCATAGCCCTGGTCGGCCGCCCGCTGGTACCAGGACGCGGCCTTGGCATCGTCTTGCGCGGTGCCCAAGCCGTGCTCGTAGAGATAGCCCAGATTGTATTGCGCGATCGGCCGCCCCAAGAGCGCCGCCGTCGAGAACAGCGCATACGCCGTCTGGTAGTCGCCGGATTCGTAGGCCGCGACGCCGCGTTCGAAATCGTCCGCGCGCGCGGGCGCCGTGGCGAGCAACAGCACTGCGAACGCGGACAGGATGAGGCGATGAAAACGGCGCATGCGACGCTCGGTCAGCGGAAATGGGCCGCCAGGATGCCGGGGCCGCCGTCCCCGGTCGAGGGGATTGTTCGCGCGCGCCTAGACGACGTGCGCGGGCGCCAGGCGGCAATCGCGCGGATCGTGCTCGATCTGGATGGTCGAATGGTGGATGCCGAACTTCTCCGACAGTTCGTGCGAAGTCTGCGCCAGGAACGCATCGTCCGGCCCCATTCCCGGCCGCGTCAAATGGACGGTCAGCACCGCCTCCGTCGTGCTCATCGACCAGATGTGCAAATCGTGCACGTCGGTCACGCCGGGTAAGCTCGCCAAATACGCCTGCACCTTGTCCGTCGTCACGGCGGGCGGCACGGCGTTGAGCGACATCAGGACGCAATCGCGCAACAGGCTCCAGGTGCCCCACACGATCACCACCGCAATCACCAGGCTGATGGCCGGGTCGAGCCATTCCCAGCCGGTCATCATGATGACGATACCGGCCGCGACCACGCCGGCCGAGACGGCCGCGTCCGCCGCCATGTGCAGATAGGCGCCGCGGATATTGAGGTCCTGCTTGCGGCCCGAGGCGAACAGCCACGCCGTCACGCCGTTGATCACGATGCCCACGCTCGCGACCGCGATCACCGTGGGGCCGGCCACCGGCTCGGGATGGAACAGGCGCATTCCCGCCTCCCACGCGATCGCGCCCACGGCGACCAGCAGGAACACGGCGTTGAACAAGGCCGCCAGGATCGACGAGGAGCGCAAGCCGTAGGTGAAGCGCGCCGAGGGCTTGCGCTTGGACAAGAACGCCGCGATCCACGCGATCACGAGCCCCAGCACGTCCGACAAATTGTGGCCCGCGTCGGCCAACAGCGCCATGGAGTTGGCCACGAGGCCATACGCCGCCTCGACCAGCACGAACCCGATATTCAGCGCGATGCCGATGGCGAACGCCCGCCCGAAATCCTTCGGCGCATGGGAATGGCCGTGGCCGCCGCCATGGCTGTGCTGGTGGTCGTCGTCGTGGTGGGGGGCGGCGGTCATGTAAGCGGGAATTTGTTAACCTTCAGTTCCCAGTTATAATTGGAATTCTATTAGCGGTGTATGCTCATGTTCCTCCTGATCGATAACTACGACAGCTTTACCTACAACCTCTTCCACTTCCTGGGGGAATTGGGGGCGGAGATCGAGGTGCGGCGCAACGACAAGGTCACGGCCGAGGAGGCCGTGGCCATGAAGCCGCAGGGCATCATCCTGTCGCCAGGCCCATGCGATCCGGACCGGGCGGGCGTGTGCCTGCCTCTCACCGCGCTGGCGGCGGAGAAGAACATCCCCCTGCTCGGCGTGTGCCTCGGCCACCAGACCATCGGCCAGGTCTTTGGCGGCAGGGTGGTGCGCGCGCCCGAGCCCATGCACGGCAAGCTGTCGGCGATCCACCACGAGGGGCAGAGCGTCTTCCGCGGCCTGCCCAATCCCATCATGGCGACGCGCTATCACTCGCTCACCGTCGAGGGCGCGCCCGAGGACGTCTTGGCCGTCACCGCGCGCACGCAGGACGGCGTGGTCATGGGCCTGGCGCACCGCACGAAGCCGATCCACGGCGTGCAGTTCCACCCGGAAAGCATCGCCTCCGAACACGGCCACGATCTGTTGCGCAACTTCCTGGACCTGGCCGGCGGCACCAAGCCCAAGCGCAAGGCGGCCTGAATCTTTCCCGCAGACGTGCGCCGCAATGGTCAGTGATCTTGTGTTCCGCAAGATCCCCTTCTTTTTTCTTAGCTTGGCAATCGCTGTCGTCGCGGGATTTGCCGTAAGAGAAGGGCTTCTGGCTTTGGGCGGCGAGAACAACAACGCGGGTCTTATCGGCGGAATCGTGTTCATCTCGGTCTGGGTGACTTTGCTACTTCGTGCCTTGCGGGCTAAGAAGGACACGTCGCCTTGAAATCAGCGAAGATTTGAACGCAAAGACCCTGTGCCATGCGCCGTAAACCCGTCCTGTTCTTGCTCGGCATCCTGGCCGCCATCCTGGCCGACTATGTCGTCGAGGAAGCGCTGCTGGCGCTCGGCGTGTCGTCGCGCGCGGCCTGGATCGCAGGCGCCGCGTCCTTCGCCATCGTCTGGGGCGGGTCTTTCTGGTTCACGCTCCATCTGCCGCCGCGGCCTAAAAAGGACACCTCACCCTGAGCTTGTCGAAGGGTGAGCCATGCGGCCCTCGCCCTTCGACAAGCTCAGGACGAGGAGCCTATTTCCGGGGGACTGGCGTCCCCTTCCCCCGTCGCCTAAAACCATCGGCCATGAGCAAGGACAACGTCATTCCCGGCCCCGGCGCGGGCAAGCCGCCTGCGCCGTCTTCAAGTCCCTCCGGGGCCGCCGCGGCGCCTTCTACCGCCCCTGCCCCGTCCGGCCCGGCCGGAGGCGCGGGCCTGCGCCCGTTCCTGGCGAAAGTGGCCGACGGCAAGCCGCTCACGGCGGACGAATCCGTGCAGGCCTTCGACATCATCATGTCGGGCGACGCCACGCCCGCGCAGATCGGCGCCTTCCTGATGGCGCTGCGCGTGCGCGGCGAGACGGTGGACGAGATCGCGGGCGCCGCGCGCGTCATGCGCGCCAAGGCGCGGCACGTGAAGGCGCCCGAAGGCGCCATCGACACGGTCGGCACCGGCGGCGATTCGGCCGGCACCTTCAACGTCTCGACCGCGACCGCCATCGTGCTGGCCGGCTGCGGCGTCGCGGTCGCCAAGCACGGCAACCGCGCGGTCTCGTCCAAGGCCGGTTCGGCCGACACGCTCGCGGCCCTCGGCGTCAACCTCGACGCGGACTATCCCCTGGTCGAGGCGGCCCTGGCCGAAGCCGGGCTCTGCTTCATGCTGGCGCCGCGCTATCACAGCGCCATGCGCAATGTCGGCCCCGCGCGCGTCGAGATGGGCGTGCGCACCATCTTCAACCTGCTCGGCCCGATCTCGAACCCCGCCCTCGTCACGCGCCAGCTCGTGGGCGTGTTCGACCGCAAATGGGTCGTGCCGGTGGCCGAGGTGCTGAAGGCGCTGGGCTCCGTCCATGCCTGGGTGGTGCACGGCTCCGACGGGCTCGACGAGATGACGTTGACCGGCCCCACCCATGTGGCCGAACTGAAGGACGGCACGGTGCGCACGTTCGAGGTGACGCCCGAGGACGCGGGCCTGAAGCGCCAGAGCGCGGCTGCGCTCAAGGGCGGCGACGGCACCGAGAACGCGGCCACCATGCGGCACCTGCTCGCGGGACAGCCGGGACCGTTGCGCGACTTCGTGCTGCTGAACGCCGCCGCCGCGCTGATCGTGGCCGGCAAATCCGTCGACCTGAAGCAAGGGTGCTTGCGTGCCGCCGAAGCGATCGACAGCGGCAAGGCGCAAGCGGCGCTCGACAAGCTGATCGCGGTGACCAACCGGTAAATCCGAAATCAGGGAGAAGCGGCATGTTCGCACGGACGGTCGATGAACTCGCGGCGCAAGGCAAAGTCCTCACCCTCGTCGGCGGCTCGACGAAATCGGCGCGGCTCCTCACCGCCGCCGACGGCCTGGGTTTCTCCTACAGCGACGTGCGCGCGGCCAAGGGCTCGGACGGCGTGCTCTGGTACAAGAACCATTGGGAAGCCAACTATTTCATCTCCGGCCGCTCGACGCTGGAGGACCTGACCACCGGCCAGAAATGGAATCTGGAAGCGGGCTCGCTCTACGTCGTGGGCCCGAACGACCGGCACCGCCTGGTCGCGGTCGAGGACGAGCATCATGTCAGCATCTTCTGCCCGCCGCTGGTCGGCAACGAGCGCCACGACAAGGACGGCGCCTATGAGCCAAGCGGCCCGGTGCCCAAGACCGACAAGCGCATGTGGGTGAAGCATGCGTCCGAAATGCGCGCGGCCGGAAAGGAAGTGGTCTCCGTCTCCGGCAATTCGCGCTACCTCCGCATGGTGACGAAGGCGGACAGTATAGGCTTCAGCTTCTCCGACGTGCGCGTCAAAGCGGGCGCCGAATCGACTCTTTGGTACAAGAACCATTGGGAGGCCAACCACGTCGTCGCCGGCACGGGCGACGTCACCGACTTGACCACCGGGCAAAGCTGGAAGCTGGCGCCGGGCACGATCTACAACGTGGGACCCAAGGACCGGCACCGCGTGCGCGCGACGACGGAACTCAACATCATCAGCGTGTTCAATCCGCCGCTCGTGGGCGACGAGAAGCACGACAAGGACGGCGCCTACCCGCCCAGCGGCCCCATTCCGCCCGGCCCGCCGGGATATTGAACGCGTCCGCGCCTAGGCGCGGAACGTCAGCGTGACGGTGCCCTGGGCGGTGAACGGATTGGCCGCCGCATTGCTGCGGCAGACCATCACCACCGTCATGGTCGGCGCGGGAATCAGCGGCGCGGCCAAGACAACGGCGCCCGGCGGAATCCCCGGACCGGAGGCGAACATCCCGGCCTTGATTCCGGACGGCACGGGCGAGCCCGAATAAAAAGTGGCCTGCCAATCGCCCGGCGCGCCGAACGTGGCCACGATCGAGCCGGACATGGAAGCGCCCGGAAACGCGGCCTGAATCGCCACCGGAAGCGTCTGGGCCGCGGTGGGACCGGGGTTCGCGATGAGCGAATGCACGTTGAAGGCGTAGTTGGGGAACGTGGTGCTGTACCACGTGCTGGTGGTTCCCGTTTGCGCCGAATTCGACAAGGGATAATACGAGAACAGCCCCGTGGTTTTCGGCTGCGACGGCTCGTCGTTGAACTCGAAATAATTGTAGCCCATCAGCCACGTCGCGCTGACCGACGACCCGGCGTTTTTGGTCTTCAGGTAGGCTTCGAGCGCATTGATGCGGTTAAGCGCCGCGGCCGCCTGCGTCGGGAAGTTCGCATCGGGATACTGGTTGCGGTTGTTCGTGAACACTTCCATGAACAGCAGCGGCACGTTCATCGCCGCGCCGGGCCACGGCGATGCGCCGCTGTCGTAAAACCCGAGCGTCTGCGTCAACCCGGTGCCGTTCTGCCCGATGTTCGTGCTGTTGTAATAGTAGGTCGCGTAGGTCGGATCGGCGGCCTTGAGACCCGTCACCGCGGTGGCGAAATTCGCGCCCAGCGCGCAGCCGTTGGGCGTTTGCTGCTGGGCCATCACGCCGCTGATCAGGCAATTGAACCAGCTTCCCGTCGACCCGCCTTGATCGGCGTTGGAGAAGGTCGCGCTCAGCATCACATTCGGGCCGAAGGACATGATCTTCTGCCGCAGATTGACGATCCACCAGATCGTGCGCGCCAGGAAATTGGAGGCCGTCGTGCCCGCGATGCCCTGCCCGATATCGCCCTCGTTGCCGATGCTGATGGAATGGACCGCGGCATGGATCTTGTTCGTGCGCGGATCGGTGATGCTGGCGACGAACAGGCCGAAATCGTTCTGAATGCCCGGAGGGGCTTGGCTGAACGCATAGCTGCTCAAGACAGCGTTGTTCCAGGCATATTGATTGTCGCCCAAGAAATAGTCCGACACCGGCACGACGACCTTGATCCCCAGCGCATACGCGTGATCGAGGAAATTGATGTGGTCGGGCGAAGGGCCGGTGGGGCTCGGCGGATTCGTCCCGCGCGCCATGTCCCAATTGTAGAGACGGACCAGGTTGAAGCCGTACTGCTGCATCGTCGCCAAGTCGTTGCGATAGGTCGTGCCGTTGTTGACCGGCACGCTGCCGCCGCCGGCGGGCGGTGCGCGAAACTTGTCGCTCCAGAAAGATGCGAAAGCGTCGTTGGCGAAATCCGAGTCGTTCGTCTGCGTGCCGCCGGGGCCTTGCGACCAGCTCGGCCATGTCGGGCTGTAATCCACGCCACGGAAGGTCTTGCCTGTGTACGCCATCGCGCTTCTCCCTGTGTTTTTCGAACGGCCGCAAACGGCCGGACGCATTATTGGGATAAATCCTAGTTACGTTTCCGGGGTCATGGGAAGGGTTTTCGCCGATTCCCGGCCGCATCCCTATTCTGTCCTTTGATCGGAATACGCGCGGCAGGTTACGGCGGCATGACTCACGCCGGGTGCGCGGTTCAACCGGCGCGGGCCTGACGCCGCCCGCCGCGGCGGATGCCGATGGCCGTGCCGGTCTCGGGCGGCATCGGCATCGAGCGATGCACCTGCCAGATGCGGTCGAGCAGCGCCATGCGATCGGGCGGCATGGGCGCGCTGCGGCGCGTTTCGGTCAGGATATGCACTTCCAGAAACTCGCTAACCGCGGCGACGTAATTTTCGTCGGCGTTGTGCATGTGCAGCGCGTAGTGGACCAGCTTGTCGCTGTAGTCGAGCAGCTGGAACGTATGCTCGAGCGTCGCGCCCGCGGCGACCTCGCGCAGATAGGTGACGGCCCATTTGAGGGCATAGGTGCTGCGCCCCTCCGGCAGACATTCCGCCGTGCTGAGCCTGACGCAGCGCATGGCGGCGCTGGACGATTTGAGGAACGCCTGGGCATAGCCCATGACGCCCACATGCTGGTTGCGGTCGATCCAGAGGGGATCGACCTTCTCGCGATAGAGGCGGATCGGCGCCTCGATCACATCGCCTTCAGCGGGCGATTTGACGCTTTCGTAGGACAAGGGGCGGCCTCGTGATGGGAAGCGGAAGGCGGGGAATCAGCGAAATCGTCATAGCGCATGACCGCCGCCAAAGACCAGCGGCGCGGTCTCGAACGGTAATGCCTACGCCCGCCGCCGCGCGCGCTGGCGCTCGCGGAAGGCGATGAACATGCCGCTCAGGCACAGGATCGCGGCGCCGGTGATGGTCCACTGGTCCGGAAAATCGCCGAACACCAGAAGACCGATCAAGGTCGCGCTGACGATCTGGGTATAGGAGAACGGCGCCAGGATCGAGGCCGGGGCAAAGCGCAACGAGGCGACCAGCGCCGTGCGCGCCAAGAGGCTGATGACGCCCATCAGCGCGAAGAGCGCCCAGTCCGGCAAGGCCGGATTCTTCCACACGAACGGCAAGGTCAGGCTGGCGTAGATGAGGCCGCCATAGGCGTCGAACAGCATCATCCGGTCCATGCTTTCGGTCGCACTCCCCTTCCGCGTCAGGATCGTGTAGAGCGCGAACGACGTGGCCGACACCATGGGCAGAAGGATCGCCCAATGCACGACGCCCTGGCCCGGCCGGACGACGATCAGGGCGCCGATCATGCCGACCGCCACAGCGCCCCAGCGCCACACGCCGACCCGCTCGCCCAACAGCGGCACGGACAGCGCCGTGACGATCAGCGGCCCGACCAAAGCGGCCGCGGTGGCGTCGGCCAGCGGAATGAAGATGAGCGCGAAGATGAACGGCAGATTCGAGAACCAACTGAAGAACGCGCGCATGGCGTGGAAGCCTGGGCGGTGCGTCCGCAGCATCGCCGGCGACTGGCGCTTGATGCCGAAGATGACGATGGTCACGAAGATCGACTGGAACAGGTAGCGGCCCCAGGCGATCTGGAACGGGTGATAGCCCCCGATCAGGAACTTGGCCACGCCGTCCATGCCCGCGACGACGGCATAGGCCGTCGCCATCAGGACGATGCCTTTGAAGATGCTGGTCTGGGGGCGGCCGGAGGACACGGATCACGCGGGCGTTTGGGACGGAGGCGCCTTTGTATGCTAAGAACACCGCGCGAGAGAACCATGTCCGACACGTTGAAACGCATCTGCCAGGACAAGCGGGCCCATATCGCCGCGCGCAAGGCCAAGCACCCCTTGGCCGAAATCGAGGCGGCCGCGCGCACGGCCTCGCCGCCGCGCGGGTTTTTGCCCGCGCTCGCGCGCGCCGTGTTGGACGGCTATGGGCTGATCGCGGAGATCAAGCGCGCCTCGCCGTCGAAGGGCCTGATCCGCGCCGACTTCGATCCGCCCCAGCTCGCCCGCGCCTATGCGGCCGGCGGCGCGACCTGCCTGTCAGTCCTGACCGACATCCCCTATTTCCAGGGCCAGGATTCGTTCCTCACCGAAGCGCGCGACGCCGTTTCCCTGCCCGCCTTGCGCAAGGACTTCATGCTCGATCCCTACCAGATCGTGGAATCGCGCGCGCTGGGTGCGGACTGCGTGCTGCTGATCATGGCGGCGCTCGAGGATGCGCAGGCGCGCGAGTTGGCCTCGGCCGCCGAAGGCCTCGGCATGGACGTGCTGGTCGAGGTGCATGACGAGCCGGAGCTGGAGCGCGCCATCGCACTCGGCGCGCGCATGATCGGCATCAACAACCGCAACCTGAAGACTCTCAAGGTCGACGTGGCCACGACCGAGCGGCTCGCACCCCGCGTGCCGCATGATCGCTTGATCGTGTGCGAAAGCGGCCTCAAGACTCCCGCCGATCTCGCGCGCATGGCCAAGGTGGGCGCGCGCTGCTTCCTGGTCGGCGAATCCCTCATGGCGCAAGCCGACGTGGCCGCGGCCACACGCGCGTTGCTCAAGAGGGCGTGAGATGATGAACGTCGCTATCTTCGTTCTTAATGCCCCCCTCCCCAACGCGGGAGGGGTATGGGGAGGGGGTAAACAAAACTCCCTTTTCTTCACCCCCTCTCCCGCTCGCCGTGCTCGCACCCTCTCCCGCGTTGGGGAGAGGGTTGATGGGATCGCGTGCCGACATGCCTAAGGCTTCCAAACCCCGCCTCACCCATTTCGACGCGCGCGGCAAGGCGCGCATGGTGGACGTCTCCGCCAAGGACGCGACGGAACGCGTGGCCGTGGCGCGCGGGCGCGTGGTGATGGCGCCCGCCACCGTGCGGCTGATCGCGCGCGGCACAGCCAAGAAGGGCGACGTCCTGTCGGTGGCACAGCTGGCCGGCATCATGGGCGCCAAGCAGACGCCCGCCTTGATCCCGCTCTGCCACCCGATCGCCCTGTCGTCGGTCAAGCTGGCGCTTTCGCTCGACCGCAAGAAGAACGCGGTCGAGATCGAGGCCACCTGCAAGACCGTGGGGCCCACGGGCGTGGAGATGGAGGCGTTGACCGCCGTGTCGGTCGCGGCGCTGACCGTCTACGACATGTGCAAGGCTGCCGACCGCGCCATGCGCATCGCCGACATCCGCCTGGTCAAGAAGACCGGCGGAAAATCCGGCGACTACGAGGCCAAATGATCTCGGTCGACGAGGCGCTGCAACGCATCCTCGGCGGCGCCAAGCCGCTCGGGCCCGAGCAGGTCTCGCTCGCCGATGCGCTCGGCCGCACGCTCGCTGCCGACGTGGCCGCCCGCCGCACCCAGCCGCCGGCCGCCATGTCGGCCATGGACGGCTATGCCGTGCGCGGCGCGGACGTGGCCAAGCTGCCCGCGACGCTGACGCAGGTGGGCAGCGTGCCGGCGGGGCAGAACTATCCGCATGCGCTGAAGCCCGGCGAATGCGTGCGCATCTTCACCGGCGCCCCCCTGCCCGACGGCGCCGACACGGTCGTGATCCAGGAAGACACCGAGGTCGCGGGCAACCGTGTCACCATGAAGGATGCGCGTGCGGGCAAGCATGTGCGCAAGGCCGGCATCGATTTCCGCGAGGGCGATGTGGTGCTGCACGCGGGCCGCGTGCTGACGCCGCGCGACGTGGGGCTGGCAGCCGCCGCCAACGTGCCCTGGCTCCCGGTCGCGCGCAAACCGCGTGTCGCCATCCTGCCCACGGGCGACGAGGTGGTGATGCCGGGCGAGCCCGTGGGGCCGAACCAGATCGTCTCCTCGAACGGCCCGGCCTTGGCCGCCTTCGTGCGCGCCTGCGGCGGCGAACCCTTGCTGCTCGGCGTGGCACCCGACGACGCGCAACAGCTTCAAGCCATGGTCGCGGCCGCGCGCGGCGTCGACCTCTTGGTCACCACCGGCGGCGCCTCGGTCGGCGAGCACGATCTCGTGCGCGACGCGCTCGGCGCCGAGGGAATGAAACTCGATTTCTGGAAGATCGCCATGCGGCCGGGCAAGCCGCTGATCTTCGGCCGCCTCGGCGCCGTGCCCGTGCTCGGCCTGCCGGGCAATCCAGTCTCGGCCATCGTCTGCGCCGCGATCTTCCTGCGCCCGCTGCTCGACGCGCTGCTCGGCGCCGCGCGCCCGCTGGAGGAGACCAAGCCGACCGCGAAGCTCTCTCAGCCGCTCGCCGCCAACGACCGGCGGCAGGATTACATCCGTGCCGCCCTCGCGCGCGACGCCGCGGGCGCGCTCACCGTCGCCCCCTATCCCGTGCAGGACTCCTCGATGGTCTCGGTGCTGGCGCGTTCGGACGCCCTCATCGTCCGCAAGCCAGGTGCGCCCGCCGCCGCGATCGGCGACACGGTGGAGATCCTGCCCCTCGGCCATGGCGCGCTCGGGATCTGAGCGGCGATTTTGCGCCTGCGCCACCGCCGGCATGCAGCGCGTCCACCGTCGTCGTGCATCCCGGCGCACCCGCCCCTCCTGCGGATGCGCCCTTTCCACCGCGGGAATCCCGGCTTTCCACGCGTTTTGACGGCGTGATTCTTTATCCACAGGAAATGCTTGACCGGGGCCTAGAACCAAACTAGAACATGGGTGTCTGTTTTGGTTTTGTTCTAGATATAGGGGCCCGCCCCGGCGGGTTATCCACATGCTGACGCGAAAGCAGAACGAGCTGCTTCTTTTCATCAACCAGCGCATCAAGGACGGCGGGGTCTCCCCCTCCTTCGATGAGATGAAGGAAGCCCTTGGTTTGAAATCGAAATCCGGCATCCACCGGCTCATCACCGGGCTTGAGGAGCGCGGCTTCATCCGCCGGCTGGCGCACCGCGCCCGGGCGCTCGAGGTGCTGCGCCTGCCGGAGACCGCCGCCCATCACGGCAACCACGGCTCCAAAAACGCCGAGGCCCACGGCTTCAAGCCCAATGTCATCAAGGGGCAGTTCAAGCCCGCGCCGCGCGCCGTCGTGGCCGAATCCGTCAGCGCCGTCGACCTGCCCCTCTATGGCAAGATCGCAGCCGGCAATCCCATCGAAGCCTTGCGCGACAGCAACGCCACCATCGGCGTGCCCGCCAGCCTTCTCGGCCGCGGCGAATACTACGCGCTGCAGGTGGACGGCGATTCGATGATCGAGGCCGGCATCTTCGACGGCGACACGGCAATCATCGAGCGCGGCGACGTGGCCGACAACGGCCAGGTCGTGGTGGCGGTGGTGGACGAGGACGAAGTGACCCTGAAGCGCCTGCGCCGCAAGGGCGACTCGGTCGCGCTCGAGCCCGCCAACGCCCGCTACGAGACGCGCATCTTCGGCCCCGACCGGGTCAAGATCCAAGGCCGCCTGGTCGGCTTGATGCGCAAATACTGATGAGCGCCCGAAACATAACTGATGGCGGCTGACCAGTTCAGGCCGGTTGGTTATCGCGTAAAAGTGAACGCAACTTCGGCATCTTTGTAGGGATCGCAACTCTCATTTTAATCGCATGGAGCCTTTTGCGCGGACCGGATCACAACGACCACGATCCGCGTCCTTGCAACGCAAGCGCGTGGATGCTGTCAACGCCGGCGTCCTCGGACGCGGCACCGATGTGTTTGAACACTATAAATGGACAACCAATGCCGGCGCGGCCGCACGGGGCCGAGATTAAAATTCCTCGATCCTAAGTTTGCCGAAGACCTTGCGCTTCTAGATCTACCCCAATTTCAACGCAGCATACTGTGTTAGTCCTCCCCACTGGCGTTGCGCCTTTAATGCGTGGCCGCTCGCTTTTACCTGCTCCAAAACTCCTCGCGATCGAAACTCATTCCTTGCATGGATACGCCCATGCCAACGCGAGCATGGTTACCGCGCCAGGCGATAGTTTGCCCTTATCCGGGTTAGCCTCGACGAAACGAACCAGAAGTGGCACAGGGCTTTCGGGAAGATTGTGTAACGAAGTGCAGTAGACAGGGGGCTGTCCCTTGGTTTTGTAAATGTCTTGCATCTGATCAAGACCCTCCACAATTCCGGTCAAATAGGGCGCCACAAAAATGAGATTGGCGGGATCTTTTGATGTGAGCGACAAAATATCGTCAGCGGTTGCAGCCGCATGGGCGCTATCAGCCGCGAACCAAGCACTTGCAGCAACCAAGAGGCCTGCAACTTTAAACATGGTTTCCCCCCTTCGCGTAACTTGATCGTGCCTAAATCTACTCCTCATCCACCGGCGCCGCGTGGGGACGCGGCGCCGTTTTCTTGGCGCGTTCCTGGCGCGGCACCCAGGGGCGGTCGCCTTGGTGGCCGCGCACCGTTTCGATGCGCGGGTCCCGCCCTTCCAGCCAGATCGCATGGGTGCCGTTGCGCCAGAGGTCGAAGCGGTCGATTACCGTCACGCCCGCGCAGGCGCGGCGCACGGGCACCAGGCTGACGACCAGTTCGGCGACCGCGCAATCCTCGGCCAACGCATCGGCCTGGCGCACCAGCGCAACCGTGTGGCCGGGCGGGCGGTAGAGGCAGGCCAGCGTGTCGCAGGACAGCCAGCCACCGTCCTCCGTGGCATCGCGCGCGGGCCAGGGCAACGCCTCCTCCTCGCCCGCCTGCAACAGCCAGCGCTCGGTCTCGAACTTGCCGCCGCCCGCGCTCCACACGGCCAAGCCGCCCGTGGGCGCGCGCAAAGCCACAAGCTTGGCGTCGCCCGAGACCAGGATGTCCGGCGGGCGCGCGAGGATCGACAGCAGGATGCCGAGCGCGATCGGCGCCAATCCCAACAGGCGCACGCGACGCCGCCAGATGAACAGCCACAGGCCGCCGAGCGTGATCAGCACCAGCGCCGTCGTCGGCATGGTGGGCATGGCGATGACAGCGCTGGGCCAGGACGCCACCTCGCGCGCGACGTCGATCATGATCTGCACGCCCCAGACCATGGGCCCGAGCGCCCAGTGCTCCAAACCGAACGGCATCAGCGCGAGGGTGGCCAGCGCCCAGGGCATGATCCACAGATCGGTCAGCGGCACCGCGATCATGTTGGCGGCCAAGCCGTAGAGCGAGAAGCGATTGAAGTGATAGGCCGCGAACGGCGTGGTCGCGGCGATGGCGATCACCGAGGTGAGCGCGACCGCGAGAAGATGGCGGCTGATGCGCGTGGGCCAGCGCGCGGATCCGTCCACCCCGCGCACCCAGGCGCCATAGCCGCCGGGTAGGGCTTCATAGGCCGCGATCAGCGCGGCGACGGCGGCGAAGGAGAGTTGGAAGCTCGGCCCCATCATCGCTTCGGGCAGGATCAGAAGGATGAACAAAGCCGCCCACGCCAAGGGCCGCATGGAAATGACGGAGCGGTCGAGGATCACGGCCAGGAGGACCAGGCCGATCATGGCGACCGCGCGCTGGGTTGGCACACCCGCGCCGGAGAGCAGCAAGTAGAACAGCGCCGAGGCGAAGCCAGCCGCCGCCGCCCATTTCTTGATCGGATAGCGCAGCGCGACCCACGGGATCAGGGCCAGGAGGCCGCGCACCAAGAGAAAGACGAAGCCGGCCATGATGCTGATGTTCTGGCCCGAGATGGCCAGAAGATGCGCCAAGCCCGAGTCGCGCATGGCCTGCAGCACGTCGTCCGGGATCGCGCCCTGCTGGCCGGTCAAGAGCGCCGCCGCGATGGCGCCCGCGGCACCGCCGCCCGACGCCGCCATCACGCGCCGCGTGACGTCCGCGCGCACGCCGTCGAGCCACACGACGGGCGACCAGCCGGTAGTCCCTCCCGCCGGTGGGTCGAGCGCTTGCGGCCGCTTGGCGACGGCGAAGCCGACCGCGCCGATGCCCTGGAAATAAGCTTGCCGCTGGAAGTCGTAACCGCCCGGTGTCGCGGGCGGCGGCGGGGGCGACAAGATGGCACGCACCGAGATCCAACCGCCGGGCTTCAGCACGCCGTCGGGATCGCGAACCCGGATGCGCACGCGCTCGGGCGTCGCGCTATGCGCCTGGCCCTCGATGCGGACATGGTCGAGAACGACGCGGAAGCCCGTGGCCTTCGATTCGATCTCGGCGATGCGGCCTTCGATCAGCACGGGCGGCGTCTTGCGCGCGAGAACGGGCGCATCGACCAGCGCCGCACGGCCTTGCGAAGCGGCGAAGCCGGCGGCGGCGAGAGACAGGGCGATCCCCGCCAGCAACCCGACGGGACGCTTGCGGACGGCAACGGTCGAGACAATGGCGGCGGCCAAGGCGGCCAGGCCGAGCCAGCCGGGCGGCTCACGCGGCAGGCCGAAATAGATCCCGATCCCAACCCCGAAGAAGACCGGCAGCCAGAGCGGCCAGCGTTCCTGCTCCGCTCCCAGCGCGTCCGTGAGACGCGAAAACGCCGATCGGACGTGCTGTATCATCGAAGGCGGTATGCTATACGGCGCCACCCCTTGCGGCTATCCGGGTTAGTTCCACGCCATGAGCGTCGTCGTCCGATTCGCGCCTTCGCCGACCGGTTTCCTCCATATCGGAGGCGCCCGCACCGCCCTCTTCAACTGGCTCTATGCGAAGCACCATGGCGGCCGTTTCCTGCTGCGCATCGAGGACACCGACAAGGCGCGCTCAACCGAGGCGGCCAAGGCGGCCATCGTCGACGGGCTGGAGTGGCTGGGCCTCAATTGGGACGGCGCAATCGTCTACCAGTCGGCGCGCTTCGCCCGCCACGCCGAGGTCGCCCACCAGCTTCTGACCCAGGGCAACGCCTATCGCTGCTATTGCTCGCCGCAGGAGTTGGAGGCGATGCGCGAGGCCGCCCGCAAGGCCGGCCAGCCCGTGCGCTATGACGGGCGCTGGCGCGAGCGCACCGATTGGCCCGACGGGCCCTACGCCATCCGCATCAAGGCGCCGCGCGACGGCGAGACGGTGATCGACGATCTGGTCCAGGGCGAGGTCAAGGTCGCCAACGACCAGTTGGACGACATGATCCTGCTGCGCGCCGATGGCACGCCGACCTACATGCTCTCGGTCGTGGTGGACGACCACGATATGGCAATCACCCACGTGATCCGGGGCGACGACCACCTGACCAACGCCTTCCGCCAGAGCCAGATCTACCGCGCCATGAGCTGGGCGGTGCCGCGCTTCGCCCATATCCCGCTCATCCACGGGGCGGACGGGGCCAAGCTGTCCAAGCGGCACGGGGCGCTCGGCGTCGACGCCTACCGAGATATGGGCTATCTGCCCGAGGCCGTGCGCAACTACCTGCTGCGGCTCGGCTGGAGCCATGGCGACGAGGAGATCATCTCGACCGAGGACGCCATACGCTGGTTCGACCTGGACAAGGTCGGCCGTTCGCCCTCCCGCTTCGACTTCGCCAAGCTGGACAGCCTGAACGCGCATTATCTGAAGCAAACCGGCGACGAAAGGCTCGTTTCGTTGGTCGAACCGCGCTTGGCCGCGCTCTTGGGCCGCCCCTTGGATCCAGCCGCGAAGTTACGCTTGAAAAAGGGCATGGCCGGGCTCAAGCAGCGTGCCAAGAATTTGGTCGAACTCTCTGAAAACAGCCGAATTTATGCCGAGTCTCGCCCCTTCACGTTCGACGAGAAGGCAACCAAGCTCCTGACCCCCACCGCCGCGGCCCTCCTGACCGATTATCGCGTCCGGGTAAGCGCCCTGGACTCTTGGAGTCAAGGCGCCTTGGAGCAGGCGGCGCGCGATCTGACCGCGGCGGCCGGCATCAAGCTGGGCGACTTGGCCCAGCCGCTGCGCGCTGCCATCACGGGGCGCGGCGTTTCCCCACCGATCTTCGAGGTCATGGAGGTGCTGGGAAAGGAGGAGAGTGTGTCGCGCTTGGCCGACGTGGGACAGCGGACTTAATGCGGACGAGTGCCATCGCCATGCGATCCGGCCGGTGGCCGTCGCGCGAAGGTAACCTTATGTTTGCTACAATAACTTCATCTTCCTATTCTGCGTTGGTTATTAAGGAGTTCTCCCTATGAGCAAGCCAGCGGAGGCGGCGCCCAAGGCGCTCTCCCGGAACACGGTGACCCTGACCGATAACCGGACGGGCAAGTCGTACGAGATGCCCCTCGTCGAAGGCACCGTCGGCCCACAGGTCATCGATATCCGCAAACTCTATGGCGAGACGGACTATTTCACCTACGACCCCGGCTTCACCTCCACCGCGAGCTGCCAGTCAGCCATCACCTACATCGATGGCGACGCCGGCATCCTGCTCCACCGCGGCTACCGGATCGAGGACTTGGCCGAACACAGCGATTTCATGGAGGTCTGCCACCTCCTGCTGTTCGGAGAGCTGCCGACCATCGAGCAGAAGCAGAAATTCGAACAGACCATCACGCGTCACACGATGACGCACGAGCAGCTCCAGCGCTTCTTCCAGGGCTTCCGCAGGGATGCCCATCCCATGGCGATCATGGTGGGGGTGGTGGGCGCCTTGTCGGCCTTCTATCACGATTCGACGAACATTCACGACCCGCGGGAACGGCTGATCGCCTCGCACCGGCTGATCGCCAAGATGCCGACCATCGCGGCCATGGCCTACAAATACTTCGTCGGCCAGCCCTTCATGTACCCGAAGAACTCGCTCGAATACGCCGAGAACTTCCTCTACATGACCTTCGGTGTGCCGTGCGAGGAGTACAAGGTGAACCCGGTTCTGGCCAAGGCCATGGACCGCATCTTCATCCTGCACGCCGATCACGAGCAGAACGCCTCGACCTCGACCGTCCGTCTGGCCGGCTCGTCCGGTGCCAATCCCTTCGCCTGTATCGCGGCCGGCATCGCCTGTCTTTGGGGTCCGGCCCACGGCGGCGCCAACGAAGCCGTGCTGAACATGCTGAAGCAGATCGGCGACAAGAAGAATATCCCCGAATACATCAAGCGCGCGAAGGACAAGGACGATTCATTCCGCCTGATGGGCTTCGGTCATCGCGTCTACAAGAATTTCGACCCCCGCGCCAAGGTGATGCGCAAGACCTGCCACGAGGTCCTGTCGGAACTGGGTCATAAGAACGACCCACTGCTGGAACTCGCGCTCGAGCTCGAGAAGATCGCGCTTAACGACGAGTATTTCGTCGAGAAGAAGCTCTATCCGAACGTCGACTTCTATTCGGGCATCATCCTGCAGGCCATCGGCTTCCCGACGTCGATGTTCACCGCGATCTTCGCGCTGGCCCGCACCGTCGGCTGGGTCGCCCAGTGGACGGAGATGATCGACGATCCGTCGCAGAAGATCGGCCGCCCGCGCCAGCTCTATGTTGGCAACGAAATGCGGCCGTACGTTCCGCTTCATCAGCGCGGCTGAGGCTTCGGTGGCGGCGGGCGGATCATATCGGCCTAGCAAAGCGCCTAGGGGCAGCGCCGCCCCCGCCGCGCCAGTCCGCCTGATGGGCCGCCGGATCGCCCTGCTCAAGCCCGCCAACGACAATGCGATTCCTTACGGAACGCGCATGCGCATCATCACGGCGGCCGTCGCCGCCCTGGCCGGTCTCGGCGGGCTTCTGCTGCTCTATTTCGGCTGATCCACGCTCAGCGCTGGATCAACTCGATCTTGTAGCCGTCGGGATCCTCGACGAAGGCGATCACCGTCGAGCCGTGCTTCATCGGCCCCGCGGGACGGGTGATCTTCACGCCCGCCGCGCCCAACTCCGCGCAGGCCTTGTAGGCGTCGGGTACACCGATGGCCATGTGCCCGAATCCTTCCCCCAACGGATAAGGTTCCTTCCGCCCCCAATTGTGGGTCAACTCGATGACCGCCTGGCTGGCTTCATCGCCATAGCCGACGAAAGCCAGGGTGAACTCGCCGCCCGGATAGTCGTTCTTCCGCAGCAGCTTCATGCCCAGAAGCTTGACGTAAAAATTCAATGACGCATCGAGGTCGCGCACGCGAATCATCGTATGCAACAGGCGGTAAGGCGCGGTTGCCGTGCTCATCTTGCTCCTCCGTCAACGGTACGACCGATCGCGGCCAAGACGGCACGTGCCGCACGCCGAGACGGTGGCGGATCATCGCCACCCAATTGGTCTAGCGCCAGGGAAACCTCCTTCACCTGGCTTAACCGTGCGGCAGGATCGGCCAGCAGGGTGCCGACCGACTCGGCGATCAAATCCGCCCGGCAACGATCCTGAATAAACTCCGGTATGACCGCGCGGTCCAAGATGATGTTCGCCAACGTCGCATACCGCACCTTCAACAAGCGGCGCGCCACGGCCGCGGAGATTGGATGAACGCGGTAGGCGATCACGGTGGGCAACCTGGCAATCGCCAGCTCCAACGAAACCGTGCCGGATGCCGCCATGGCCGCGGTGCCGGCCGCGAATGCGCCGTACTTCTCGGCCGCGCCTTCCACCACCAAAGCGGGCACGGGCCAAGCCGCCGCCGCGCGCTTCACGTCGTTCGCAACCGTTTCGACCGTCGGGATGACGGCGCGCAGGCCGGGAAACCGCGACCGCAGTCGCGCCAGGACATCGGCAAAGACAGGCAGAAGCGCGCGGATCTCCGACCGGCGGCTGCCGGGCAGCACGACAAGTAACGGTGCATCCGCCGGAATGTCGTGGCGTGCGCGGAAGCCGGCACCATCGCCCCGGTCCGCCCCCTCTTCCAACACCGGGTGGCCGACAAAATCGCACGGCAAACCGACCGCGTCGAAATACGGCGGCTCGAACGGCAGCAGAACCAGCAGCCGGTCCAGAAACTGCGCGATTTTGCGGGCCCGGCCCGGACGCCACGCCCACACGGTAGGGGCCACATAGTGAATACGCTTAGTCGATCCTGCGCCGAGCTGCTTTTGGACGCGAAACGAAAAGCCCGGCGAATCGATGGTCACCACCGCATCGGGACGCGCCGCCCTAATAGCGGCCACCGTCTCCGCGATCCGGGCTTTCACCACTTTGATCTTGGGAAGCACTTCGGCCAGACCGAAGAGCGTCAGATCGGACATGGGGAACAAGCTGGCCAATCCTTCGGCCTGCATCCGCGCGCCGCCGATGCCGGCGAACCGCACGGCGCCTCCCGTCTCGCGTTTTAGGGCGGCCATCAAACGCGCACCGATGGCATCGCCCGACGGCTCGCCCGCCACCACGAAAATGAGCGGCGGACCGGCAGGCGTCGACGTCATTCCTGGCCTTCGATGCCGATGATGAAAAGACCGGCTATGTCAGCCGCCCTGGTCACGGCTGCCCGGTCGAGCACCAAGGAACGGCCGGCCTCGACCGCGATGCCGCGCAATCCCGCCGCCGCGGCGGCCGAGACCGTGGATACACCGATGGTCGGCAGGTCGACGCGCCTTTCCTGCCCAGGCTTCGAGACTTTAACCAGGACGCCACCAGGCCCTTCGCGCCGCAACCCGGCACAGCGCGCGAGCAGCGCGTCAGTACCTTCGATGGCCTCGACGCCGAGTACCAATCCCTGCTGCACCACGACCGCCTGCCCGACATCGATTTGTCCAAGCGCCCGTGCCACGCGCGTTCCGCGTTCGATATCGGCGCGCGCTTGGTCGTCCGGCGCGTGCTTGGTATAGAGCCCCGGCGGAGCGATCAACTCGGCAAGCACTTCGTCCGGCCCCACGACCTTGAATCCCTCGCTTTCGATTTCCCGCACCACCGAGGATAGCAACCCATCGTCGCCGAGCGCCTTGATGCCGACCTTGGCGAAAAACCGGGTCGCGCGAAGATCGGGCCGTAACTCGGCCAGAGACGGGCGAGTGATTCGGCCCGCCATCACTAAATCCTGGACGCCGTTCTCGCGCAGAAGCTTGAATGCCGTACCCGCCGCGCCCAAGCGGCACCAGCCATGGGCCACCCCCTCGACCAGCGAGGCTTCGGTCTGCCCTTCGAAAGCCAAGACGAAGACAGCTCGGCCCGACGCGCGGCAAGCGGCAATCAACCGAGCCGGCAACTCGCCCTTGCCGGCGAGAATGCCGAGCGTGCGCACTAGTCCGCTTGCCCGACCTTGGGCTGGCACACGGCCCGTTGCGACGAACCGCGGACGAACTGGACGATGTCCATGACGCCTTCGTTATCGCGATAAATGGATTCCACGTCTTCGACGCGCTCGGACATCGTGCCTTCCTGCGCGAACAGTAAGCGATAGGCGGTACGCAGGACGTGGATATCGTCGCGTGAAAAGCCCCGCCGTTTCATTCCAACGATATTGAGGCCCGAAAGATGCGCCCGGTCACCCATGGCGGAGCCATAGGGGATGATGTCGTTCTCGACGCCGGACATGCCGCCGATCATGGCATGCGGGCCAATGCGCACGAACTGGTGCACCGCGGACAGACCGCCCAGAATGGCGAAGTCACCGACCTGAACATGCCCGCCCAAAGTGGCGTTGTTCGCCATAATGACGTTGTTGCCAATAATACAATCGTGCGCCACGTGAGCACCAACCATGAACAGGCAATTGTCACCAACACGGGTGACCATCCCGCCGCCCTCGGTGCCCGGGTTCATCGTCACGTGTTCCCGGATCACGTTATTGGTGCCAATGATGAGCTCGGACGGCTCGCCCTTGTACTTCAAATCCTGGGGGGGATGCCCGATGGACGCGAAAGGGTAGATGCGCGTCCCGGCGCCGATCTTCGTGCGACCCGCCACGACAACGTGTGAGACGAGAGCGACCTGATCTCCCAATTCGACGTCGGGACCGACGACACAATAGGGCCCGATGGTGACTTCCCGGCCCAGGCGCGCTCCCTTTTCAACGATGGCGGTCGGATGGACGTCAGTCATCCAAAATCATCGCCGAATACGTGGCCTCGGCCACAAGCACGCCATCGCTTTTCACCTCGGCGATGAAACGCCAGACGTTGCCGCGGTTACGGTCCTTTCTGACGTGGATCATGAGCGTCTGGCCAGGAAACACGGGCTTCCGGAAGCGCGCATTGTCCACCGACATGAAATAGACCAGCTTCCCTTCCGCATCGGGGCCCAGCGTGTGAACGACCAGGACGGCCGCCGTCTGCGCCATGGCCTCGACGATCAGGACGCCGGGCATGACTGGGCGCTGCGGGAAATGCCCTTGGAAATAAGGTTCGTTGTATGAGACCTGCTTGACGCCGATGGCGCTGACATTCGAGATCACGTCGACGACGCGGTCGATCATGAGAAATGGGTAGCGGTGCGGGATCATTTCCATGATCCGCGTGATGTCGATCTCGATTCCCGTCGCCGCCTCGCGCGGGCTCACGTCGTTCACGTCACTTACCTTTCCCTTTGGCCAACCGCTGAACCGCCGCCACCTCGCGGAAAAACTGGCGGACGGGAACCCCCGGGCTGCCCGCGACAGTTTCTCCAGCCGGAATATCCCGGAAGATGCCCGCTTGCGCGCCGATCCGCGCGCCCTTGCCGATCGTGAGGTGCCCGACCAAGCCAGCCTGCCCGCCCAACATCGCGTAATCCTCGATCCGCGTGCTGCCGGACACCCCAACCTGGCCTGCGAGGATACAGCCTTTTCCGATGCGCACGTTGTGCCCGATCTGGACCAAATTATCAATCATCGTGCCCCGCCCGATGACCGTATCCGGCCCGGCGCCCCGGTCAATCGTGGTATTGGCGCCGATCTCGACATCGTCCTCGATCACCACGCGGCCGAGTTGCGGAACCTTGGTCACGCCCTCGGCCGATACCGCGAAACCGAACCCGGCTTGCCCGATCCGAGCGCCGGGAAAGATGGTGACACGCGCGCCCACGATGCAGTGGCTCAACGACGCGCAAGCCCCCACCGTGCAGGCCTCGCCCAATTCGATCGCCTCCCCCAACACGACGTTCGGACCGATATGGCAGCCACGTCCGAGTACGGCCCGGGCCGCAATAACCACGCCGGCTTCGATCACGCAGCCTTCCCCCAACTGGGCACTGGGATCTATGACCGCGGACGGATGCCTGAACGCGACCGCCTTGACCGGCGGATAGAAAGCCTGGGCGGCCAGCGCGTAGCTGCGATAGGGATACTGAGAGAAGAGCAGCGCCACGCCCGCGGGCGCTCGATCCTTGTGCTCGGCGGCAACGATGCACGCGCCTGCTTGGGTGCGCGCGAACGCATCGACATACAGTTTGTTGTCCAGGAAGCTCAGATGCTCGCCGCCGGCAGCCTCTAAGGGCGCCACGTCCGTGATGACGCGCTCGGCCAATCTAGGATCGGCCAGTTCGGCTTTGGCGATCGTCGCGATCTGACCAACCGTGAATGGGCCTTTAACCTTGAAAAAGCGCGCGTCGGCCATGTTCGCCAATCAGACTATTGGTTGGCGACGGCCACTTTGACGGACGGTAATTTCTGATTAAGGCGCTTCAGTGTTTCCTGCGTGATGTCCATGTCTTTTGAAACATCCACCACCATTGAACGCGGCAGGACGACGTTGACGCCCGATTCGCGCATCTGCGCCTGTACGACGTCCATCAACGCATCCTGAATCTGCTTCATGGACGCGCCGTAGGCGTCGTCGAGCTGCTTCTTGCGCTTCTGGACCAACTCGCCAAGCGCGGTGACCTTCTTCTGAAACTCCTGAGCCTGCTGCTGGAAAGCTTCCTGGGAGAGGACCGCCTTTTTCTGCGCCAGGTCCTGATCGGCTTGTCGCAGGGCGCTTTCCTGAGCGCCGATCTCGGTCTGGAACTGCTGCTGGAATTTCTCCATCTGGCTCCGCACACCAGCCGCGGCGGTCGAGTCGCGCATGATGAGGGCGACGTCGAGCACCGCGATCTGGGGCGCAGGCACCTTTGTTGGAGCCGCATGGGCAACGCCGAATGCGCCCAAAAGGAACGCGGCGGCGGCGAACGAAACGAGCTTGCGCATGATCATGATCAAAACTTTGTCCCAAAGCTGAGGCGAATGTTTTCCGTCTTGTCGAAGTCCTGTTTAAGGATGGCCTTCGCGAAGTCAACACGAATCGGACCGAAGGGAGAGCGCCAACCAATGCCCACGCCTATCGAAGCGCGAATAGCTGGGTCGTTATAAGTATACGCATCCCATTGCGTAAGGTCGCCAGCGCCGACGCTACCAAAGTCCGAGAACAGCTTGCCGAGGATACCGAACTCTTTCGGCAAGCCGATCGGGAAGCTGAGTTCCGCCGTGCCGGCATAGAACCACGTGCCGCCCAGCGCGTCGCTGGACGCGATGTCGCGCGGGCCGACACCCGCAACCGCAAAGCCTCGCAGGTTGTCGCCGCCCAGGAAGTAGCGATTCAGCAGCCGAATCGTATTGTCGTTCAGCGTCTCGATGACACCCGCCTCGCCGGTTAGACTGGCAACCCATTCGTCGGCGATGGGGTAATAATTGCCCGCCTCGACACGACCTCGGACGAACTCCTGGCTTCCCGGCCCGGCGATGTCGGCGCCGATCTTGAAGAAGTAGCCATCCGTTGGGTCGAGCCGGTTGTCACGCTGATCGTAAAGCAGATCCTGCCCGAATTCGTTCAAGAACACGCTGCCCGCCTGTTCCTGAATGAAGGTCGCGGCATTGGAGTTGATGTTGTTGATATCCTGTTCCTGGATGGTCAAGTGAAGCTGCTGGCTCCACGGTTCCACGATTTCATAGCCCATGCGGATCTTGCCGCCGGTGTCCTTTTCATTGAACGAACTTTGCGATTCGCGGTCGCGCGTGATGCGGAACAAGTCCAAGCCCGCCGATAGATTGCGGTCCAGGAAATAAGGCTCGAAAATGCCCAGGTCGATTTCGCTCGTCCGTTGGGACAAGAGGAACATCGCTCGGACTTCCTGCCCGCTTCCCAGGAAGTTTTTCTCTTTCAAACCCAAGCTACCGATCGCGCCTTCCGTCGTCGAGAAGCCAGCGCCCAACGACAATTCACCAGTCGACTTTTCCTTCACTTGCACATCGACGACGGTCTTATCCGGAGCCGACCCCGGCGCGTTAGTCACGTCGACCGTCTCGAAGAAGTTCAAGTTCCGCAGCCGCTGCTGCGAACGTCGCATCTTGGCGGTGTTGAAAGCGTCGCCTTCAACGATCTGGAACTCACGCCGGATGACTTTGTCCATCGTGCGCGTGTTGCCGGAAATGTTGATGCGCTCGACGAACACACGCGGTCCCTCGCGCACGTCGAACGTCACGGAAATCATTTTCTTTTCACGATCGCGCGTGACCATCGGCCGCACGTCGACGAAGGCATAGCCCAACGTGCCGACATAATCGGTGATGGCATTCACCGTCGCCTCGACTTGATCGGCGTTATACCAATCGCCGTCGTGCATCACGACCAACGCCTTAAGGCGCTCGGCTTCCAAGTTGCGTAGCGTCGACGTCAAGTCGACCTTGCCGAATTTATAGCGATCGCCCTCTTCCACCGTGAAGGTGACGTAAAACCCCTCCTTTTCCGGCGCCAATTCGGCGACGGCCGATACAACGCGGAAGTCAGCGTAACCGTTCGCGAGGTAAAATCGCCGAAGAAGTTCCTTGTCGTAGTTGATGCGGTCCGGATCGTAGGTGTCGTCCGAACTCAAAAGCCGCCACCAAGCGGATTCGACCGTCTGCGTGACCGAACGCAAGCGCGAGCTGCCGAAGACCTTGTTGCCGATGAAGGTGATCCGTTCGATCGCCGTCACCTTGCCTTCGTTGATCTCGAAAACGAGGTCCACGCGGTTTTGCGGCAACGGAATGACCTTAGGCTCCACCGTGGCCGCGAAACGGCCGCTTCGGCGGTATAGATCGAGGATACGTTTCACGTCGTTTTGGACCCGTGTCCGGGTATAGACGACGCGCGGACGAAGCTGGACTTCTTGGTTCAGAGTCTCGTCCGATATCTTGTCGTTACCTTCAAAGGCGATGCGATTGATGATCGGGTTTTCAACCACGCGGATCACGAGAGCGTTGCCCTCCCGCCGCAGAGTCACGTCAGCAAACAAGCCGGTGTCGAACAACGCCTTCAAGGACTTGTCCATCCGGACAGGGTCGAAAGGGTCGCCCTGCTTCAAGACTAGGTATGAGGCGATACTCTCGCTCTCTATACGTTGATTCCCTTCGATCCGAATTTCACCAATGACCGCTCCGGCGCTGGGCTGCGCCTGGGCGCGCGCCGGGCGCCCGTGCGCCATCCAGGCGCACAGGAGCGTCATGGCGAGGAGGAGTACTCCTACGGCGCGCGACAAGTCGGTCCCCCTGAGGGCTGTCCAGGTCAGATCACAAGTCCCTGGATGAATTGCACCACACGCAAGTGGACCAGGTCGTTCCACGTCGCGAATACGAACAAAAGCAATACCAGGGCTAGGCCCAGACGGAAACCGTATTCCTGGGCCCGCGCCCCAAGCGGTCGCCCGCGCATAGCCTCCGCAGCATAGAACAAAAGGTGTCCGCCATCCAGCATGGGAACCGGCAGCAAATTGATCAGCCCGAGATGGACGGAGAGGATCGCGGCGAAGGTCAGGGCAACCAGGAAGCCACCCTCGGCCATCTCTCCTGTCATCCAGGCGATC
Organism: Alphaproteobacteria bacterium; assembly: GCA_050180485.1. Lineage (GTDB taxonomy): Bacteria > Pseudomonadota > Alphaproteobacteria > CADEGL01 > CADEGL01 > CADEGL01. The sequence goes on from JBFXED010000005.1 coordinate 78,118, forward strand.
CGAAGAGGCCCGCCCACCTCCTTGGTGCTGCGGACGCCCGAGAACATTTGGCCGATGGCCTTTCCGGCCACCTCCACCTGGTTCCAGGATGCCACCATCGCCCGCCACACCGCCGTCGCGGGGTCGTGGCGAACGTAGGCAAGTCCCCGGCTCTGCACGCCAAGACGGCCAAGTTGGAAGCTGTTGCCGAGCTTGTCACGCTCGGCCACCACGGCGGGATGGGCCTCAAGTGCGACCTCTTGCCCATCCCGCAAGACGACGATTTTGAGCGGGGCGCCAAGCCCGATTTGGACGGTCTGCCGGATGTCCTCGAAACGCCGTACGTCGCTACCGTTGATGCTGACGATACGGTCGCCTGGCTTGATGCCGGCCGCCGCGGCCGCGCTTCCCGGCTCGACCGCGCCAATATCGGGCGGTGTATAGGGTTCGCCTTCCGCCATGAACAGGCCGGCGAACACGACGATCGCGAACAAAATATTGGCTGCCGGGCCGGCGGCCACGATGGCGGCGCGCTGGCCGACCGACTTTTCGGCGAAGGCGACCTTGCGATCCTCTGGCGACATCGCGGCCACGGCCGCGTCGTCGGGCATGCTGGCCGCGTTCCGGTCGCCGAACATCTTCACGTAACCGCCCAGCGGAACCAGGCTGAACTTCCAGCGCGTGCCGTGTCGATCATTGAACCCAAAAACCTCCGGCCCGAAACCGATCGAGAAAATCTCGACCCGCACGCCGTTCCAACGCGCGACAAGGTAGTGGCCGGACTCATGAACGAAGACGAGAACCGTCAAAAGGATGAGGAACGGCACGACATAGCCGCCCACACCCGAACCAAAGCTGGCAAGAAAATCCATGGCTCAGGCCGCGCGGGAGCCAGCTTCGACGAACTGCGTCGCCCGGGCGCGCGCCTGCGCGTCGATATCGCGCACCATCGCGATGCCTGTGATCGGGATGACCGGAAGCGCGGCCAACGTCTCCTCGACCACCCGTGCGATATCGAGAAAACCGATGCGGCGCTCGAGAAAGCCACCTACGGCGATCTCGTTGGCTGCGTTCAGCACGGTGGGCGCCGACCCGCCTGCGCGCAACGCATCACGTGCTAGCCGCAGCGCCGGAAAGCGAACCGGGTCGGGAGCCTCGAATGTCAACGCTCCCAGCGTGGCGAAATCGATGCGCGCGGAGGGTGCCTCGATTCGCTCCGGCCAACCCAGCGCATAAGCGATCGGCGTTCGCATATCCGGCGTTCCGAGCTGGGCCAACACCGAACCGTCCACGTACTCGACCATGCTGTGAATGACGGATTGGGGATGAACGACGACTTCGATCCGGCCCTCGGGCACCGGGAACAGATGATGCGCCTCAATGACCTCAAGACCCTTGTTCATCATGGTCGCCGAATCGACCGAGATTTTGGCCCCCATGCTCCAATTCGGATGCGCCACGGCCTGTTCGGGTGTCATGGACGCCATCTCGGCCAGGCCACGTGCGCGGAACGGGCCGCCCGAGGCGGTCAGCATGATGCGACTGACCCGCTCATGCTGCTCGAAGTCGAAGACCTGGAAGATCGCGCTGTGCTCCGAATCGACGGGCAGAAGCGTCGCGCCGTGGCGTTTCACCTCTTCCATCACGAAATCGCCGGCGCAAACCAGTGTCTCTTTGTTGGCAAGGGCGACCACCGCGCCGCGCCGCACCGCGGCCAGGGTGGATTCGAGCCCCGCCGCCCCGACGATCGACGCCATGACGACTTCCGCCGGCCGGTCCGCCGCTTCTACCACGGCCTCCGCTCCGGCAGCCGCGTCGATATGTGAGCCGAACAGATTGTCCTTTAACGCCTTGTACTGGCTGGGGTCAGCCACGACGGCCATACGACAACCAAGCTGGCGCGCCTGCTGAGCCAGCAGATCCGCATTCCGGTTCGCGGCCAATGCCTCGGCTTGGAAGCGTTCCGGCGCACGCTGCAGAACGTCGACCGTGCTGCGACCGACCGATCCGGTCGATCCCAGAATCGTAACCCGCCTCGGCTCAGACTTTGACATATCCGCTTTCACCATAGGACCACGCTCCGCCCGATGAACAGGCAGGCGACGGCAACAGCGAGGGTAGCGCCCACAATGCTGTCGAACCGGTCGAACAGCCCACCGTGACCAGGGACCAGAAACCCGCTGTCCTTAACGCCGAAATGGCGCTTTGCGGCCGATTCCAGCAGGTCGCCCGCCTGCGCGGCGACGGAGACGCCGACGCTGGCCGCAGCCAGCAGAAAGGTATCGGACATGCGCATATAGGGGGCAGCCACATAGCCCACAACGCCCGCGCACAAAAGACCGCCGACGCAACCAGCCCAAGTCTTGTTCGGACTCAGGCGCGGCGCCAGCTTCGGTCCACGCAACGCGCGCCCAACGAAATAGGCGCCCGTATCGGTCGCAATGCAAACCGCGACCAGCCAGAAAATGGCCTCGCGCCCTCCCGTGGGATCAGACCGCAGCCAAAGGGCGGCCACCGCCCAGGCCCCAATATAAAGGACGCCCAGCGCGATCCAACGTCCGGACGGGGCCGCGATTAAACCGATCGCGAGCCAGACCACGGCAATGGCGACGACCAGCCCGAAGGCCAGCGAAAACGGACTCAGCGTCAGACCGATCGCCAGCACGACGAGGAGAGACGCACCCGCCGCGCCCGTGCGGATGGCGGAACGATCCGCCAGGCGAGCCCATTCCCAGGTCAGAAGAGACGCCACGAGCAAAACGGTGGAATAGAATAGAACTCCACCCGCCTCGATGGACAACACGCCGAAGCCCGCGAGAACGAGCGCCGAAACCGCGCGTTGCGCCAGCCCCCCCGCTTTGGGGGCTTCAGCCGCCTGCGGCACCGTACCGGCGCTCACGGCGATGGAATTCATGGAGGGCATTCTCGAAATCCTGTTTTCCGAAGTCAGGCCATAATGTGTCGATGAAGACCAACTCGGCGTAAGCCGACTGCCAAAGAAGGAAATTGCTGATCCTCTTCTCGCCGCTGGTGCGGATGACGACGTCCGGATCCGGCACACCGGTGGTCGAGAGGTGAGATTGGAACACGGCCTCGTCGATATCCTCGGGGCGGCGGCGGCCGCTCGCCACGTCCCGCGCCAGGGATCGCGCCGCCGCGGTGATCTCGCCGCGACCGCCATAGTTCAACGCCACGATCAGATTTAGAGCGGCGTTATTATAGGTCTGCTGCTCGGCCTGGCCGATCAGGGCGACGATGTCCGGCGCCAGTTGCGCACGCTCGCCGATGAATCGGATCCGCACGCCACGTCCATGCAACTCCGCGATCTCGCTGCGCAAGTAATGGCGCAAGAGCCCCATGAGGTCGTTGACCTCCTCGGCGGGTCGCTTCCAATTTTCCGAGGAAAATCCGTAGAGCGTCAGGTAGTCGATGCCGAGCTCGACAGCGCCTTCCACCGCACGCCGCACGGCGTCGGCGCCGCGCTTGTGACCGGCGGCGCGCGGCAGGCCGCGCGCGCGGGCCCATCGCCCGTTCCCGTCCATGATGATGGCGACGTGACGGGGAACTCCGTTCTTGGGCTGGCTTGTCATCTCTGTCATCGATCAGACTTGGACGATTTCCTGCTCCTTCTTCGCCAAAAGCTGGTCGATTTCCTTGACGAAGCCGTCGGTGACTTTCTGCAATTCCTCCGACTTACGCTTGTGATCATCCTGGGTGATTTCGCCCTTCTTCTCGGAAGCCTTGAGGTGGTCCATACCGTCACGGCGGACGTTGCGCACCGAAACCCGCCCTTGCTCCGCGTATTTATGGGCAACCTTGATCAACTCTTTGCGGCGCTCTTCGTTCAACTGAGGCACCGGCACGCGCACGAGCTGTCCGTCGACTTGGGGATTGAGGCCAAGGCCGCCTTCTCGGATAGCCTTCTCGACCGCGGACACCACCCCCTTGTCCCAAACCTGGACGGTCAGCAGACGCGGCTCAGGCACGCTGACCGTGCCGCACTGGGACAGCGGCATTCTGGTGCCATAAGCCTCAACCGTGATCGGCTCCAGAAGCGCGGCGCTCGCACGGCCCGTGCGAAGCCCGGCCAACTCCTTCTTAAAGACATCGACAGCGCTGCGCATGCGCCGCTTCACGTCCTCGCTGTCACCGTGAGCCATGGGACGCTCCCTTTTCGGTGATGATGGTGTGCCGCCCCTTTCCGGAAATGACGTCGGCGAAGGAGCCTGCATTCTGTATCGAAAAGACCAGGATCGGTATCTTATTCTCGCGCGCCAGAGAGATGGCCGAAGCGTCCATAACCTTGAGATCCTTGGACAAAACGTCCATGTAGGTCAGCGTCTCATAACGCACCGCGTTCTTATCCTTGGCCGGATCGGCGCTGTAAACGCCGTCCACCTTGGTGCCCTTGAGAAGCGCGTCGCAGCGCATCTCCGATGCGCGCAACGCGGCGGCCGTGTCCGTCGTGAAGAAGGGGTTGCCGGTACCCGCGGCAAAAATCACGACCCGGTTTTTCTCCATATGTCGCGCCGCACGGCGGCGGATATACGGCTCGCACACAGTGCTCATCGGGATGGCCGATTGAACGCGCGTCTGGAGGCCGATCCGCTCCATCGCACTTTGCATCGCCAGCGCGTTGATCACGGTGGCCAGCATGCCCATATAGTCGCCGCTCGCGCGGTCGATGCCGGTACTGGCCCCGGTCAGGCCACGAAAGATGTTGCCTCCGCCCACCACCATGCAGACCTGGATGCCCGCGTCGCGAACGGCTTTCACGTCCTGGGCGACGCGATCGAGAACCGCGGGGTCGATTCCGAATTCGCCGTCGCCCATCAAGGCTTCGCCGGAGAGCTTCAGCAGCACGCGGCGATAACTGGGCTTGTCAGCCATGTTGGCATCCGTCGGGTGGGCCGAATACCGTCCCGTATCGGTGTCCGGTAGCGATGCGATCATACACGAACGTACCCGGCCGAGGAATCGCGCTGGTCAGCGTGCGAGCTGCGCGGCAACCTCCGCCGCGAAATCGCTTTGCTCCTTCTCGATGCCCTCGCCCAGGGCGAAGCGAACGATCGCCGCGACCTTCACCGGCGCGCCCAGCGCCTTGGCTTGGTCCTCGACGACCTTGCCGACACGGCTCTCGCCATCGATGACCCAGGTCTGCTCCATCAGGACAACATCCTGGTAGAACTTGCGCAGGCGTCCCTCCACCATCTTCGCGACGATGTCGTCGGGCTTGCCGCTGGCCTTCGCTTGATCGGCCAGAACGGCGCGCTCGCGGTCGACCAATGCTTTGTCGAGCTGATCGACCGAAATGGACTCGGGCTTTGCCGCCGCGACATGCATGGCGACCTGACGGCCGAATGCCGACAGCCCCGCCTCGGGCGCGGTCGATTCGAGCGCCACGAGAACGCCGATCTTGCCCAAACCCTCGCCAATCTGGTTATGGAGATAGCCGACGACCACTCCCGACGACACGCTGAGCGATGCGCTGCGGCGCAGGCTCATGTTCTCGCCGATCGAGGCGACTAGGCTGGTCAGTTCGTCCTGCACGCTGTGGCTCTTGCCCGGATACGGAGCGGCCTTGACCTTCTCGGCGTCGCCGCCCGCGGCCAGCGCCACGCCGGTCGCGGCGCGGACGAAACCTTGGAAAGCGTCATTGCGCGCGACGAAGTCGGTCTCGGAGTTGACCTCGACCAGTGCACCCGCCTTGCCCTTGGCGGCCAAGCCGATCAGGCCTTCGGCGGCAACCCGGCCCGCGCGCTTGGCGGCAGCGGCCAAGCCTTTCTTGCGGAGCCACTGCACGGCCTCTTCCATGTCGCCCTTGGTCTCGGCGAGCGCCTTTTTGCAATCCATCATGCCTGCGCCGGTTTTCTCGCGCAGATCCTTCACGACCGAAGCGGTGATTTCCGCCATGTCCGCACCTTTATCGATTGATTCACCAGAAAGACACGGGCGCCCCAGGGGCGCCCGCGCTTCGCAACTTAGTTCGCGGCCGCTTCCTGCGCCGCGGGTTCGGCGGCGACCTCCGCCGGGGGCAGGGTTTCGGCGGCATTCTTGTCCTGTTCGCCGATATCGGTACCCGACTTCAACTGCTCTTCCTGCAGACCGTCCAGGATCGCTCCGGAAATCATGTCGCAATAGAGCGTGATCGCGCGCAGCGAGTCGTCGTTACCCGGCACCGGATAGTTGATGCCATCGGGATTCGAATTCGTATCGACCACGGCGATGACCGGCAGACCCAGCTTGTTGGCCTCCTGGATCGCGATGGCTTCCTTGTTCGTGTCGATGACGAACAGGATGTCGGGTAACCCGCCCATCTCCTTGATGCCGCCGAGAGCGCGATCGAGCTTGGTCTGCTCGCGCGTCAAGCCCAGGAGTTCCTTTTTCGTCAGGCCTTCCTGTTCGCCGGACAGGCGTTCCTCGAGCTGGCGCAGGCGCTTGATCGAGTTCGAGATCGTGCGCCAGTTGGTCAGCATACCGCCGAGCCAGCGATGGTTGACGTAGTATTGACCGCAACGCTTGGCCGCATCGGCGACGATCTCCGACGCCTGGCGCTTGGTGCCGACAAACAGCACGCGGCCGCCATTGGCAGCCACGGCGCGCACGGCCTGCATGGCCTGCTGCAGCATCGGGACGGACTGTTGAAGGTCGATGATATGGACGTTGTTGCGAACGCCGAAGATGAACGGTTCCATCTTCGGGTTCCACCGGCGCGTGACATGGCCGAAGTGGACGCCAGCTTCCAAAAGCTGGCGCATCGAGAAGTCGGGCATAGCCATAGGTCGTTCCTTTTCCGGTTGAGCCGCCGCGGGGGTAGTCCTCGGCCGGATGACCGAAAACACCGGATGGACCGCCTGGGCCGGAATGGCCTGGGCGACCGCTGTCCCGCGTGAGGATTTAAGTGAGGGGGTAGATAGTCACTTCAGGCCGGTTTTGCAAGCTATTTCCGGCACTTCGGCGCGTTCGATCAGATTTCCCGTACGTCCAAAACCCCGGGTACGGCCTTCAGCGCCGCTCGGGTGGGGGGCGCCAGGGCAAAACGGCCCGGCAGGGCGATTTCCACCTCCCGCTGGGGCTCCACAGGCACGATGACGGTGATCCGCCCCTTTCCGCGGCTGTCACGCTGTATGACGCTCTTGAGGCCTGCCACGGAGGACGGCTCGGTCACAAAGACCTGGAGCACCTTGGGGGTCTCGGCCACCACGTCGTCCAACTTGCGAGCGCCCTGAACCGCGATCCGCAGCATGTCCTCCTCCAGCCTTGCCTCGACGGTCAGGAGCAAGGGGGCGCTGGAATCGAGTAATTCCCGCGCGTCGGTCAGGACCTCGGAAAACATCACGGCCTCGTACATGCCGCTCGTATCCGAGAACTGCACGAAGGCGTAGCGAGCGCCGCGCTGACTGGTGCGCTCGCGTCGGCCGATCGACGTGCCGACCAGCTTGACGTGCGAAGGTCCGCCGGCGGCGAGGTGGGCATGGAGGCGCGCGGACGACAACACGCCCAAGCGCGCCAGAGCCGTGGCGTACGCATCCAGCGGGTGGGCGGACAGGTAGAAGCCCACTGCTTCGAACTCGCGGCGCAGCTTCTCGGCGTCCGGCCAGTCGGCGACGTTCTGAACGGCCAAGCCGGGCGCCGCAGCCCCTTCGCCGAACAACCCCTGCTGCTGGCTTTCGCGATCGAGGGCCGCCGAACTGGCCCGGCGAAGAATCGCCTCGATGGCACCGAAGGCTTTGGCGCGGTTGGGCTCGATCGAATCGAACGCCCCCGCGCAGACCAGGCTTTCGAGCTGGCGCTTATTGATACTGCGCGAATCCATGCGCTCGGCGAAGTCCGACAGAGATTTGAATGGCCCCCGCGCCTCGCGCTCGCGCACGAGCCCTTCCATCGCGGCGCGGCCGACATTCCGCACGGCGGCCAGGGCGTAACGAACGGCCTGCGTCCCGTCAGTCCCGGTCTCCACCGCGAAGACGACCTCGGACCGGTTTACGTCCGGCGGCAGAAGCTTCACGTGGATTCGATCCAGCTCTTGGCGGAAAACGCCGAGCTTGTCCGTGTTGCCCATGCTGAGCGTCATGGACGCGGCCAGAAACTCGACCGGGTAGTTGGCCTTCAGATAGGCGGTCTGGTACGCGACCATGGCATAGGCGGCCGCGTGCGATTTGTTGAAGCCGTAGCCCGCGAACTTGTCGACCAGATCGAAGATCAGCGTGGCCTGGGCCTTGTTCACCCCGCGCTCCAGCGCGCCCTGGACGAAGGCTTGGCGTTGGGCCGCCATCTCTTCCTTGATCTTCTTGCCCATCGCGCGCCGCAGCAGATCGGCGCTGCCAAGCGTGAAGCCCGACAGGACCTGGGCGATCTGCATCACCTGTTCCTGATAGATGATGACGCCGGCGGTCTCTTTGAGGATACCTTCGAGCGTGGGATGCAGATAGTCCGGCTCTTCCTGCCCGCGCCGGCAGGCGATATAGCGCGGAATATTGTCCATCGGGCCCGGCCGATAGAGAGCCACGAGCGCGATGATGTCCTCGAACTGGTCAGGCTTGAGCTGGCGCAGCACGTTGCGCATGCCCGAGCTTTCCAACTGGAACACGCCTGTTACCTCGGCGCGGCCCAGCATCTCGTATGTCTTCCTATCGTCGAGCGGGAGCGCGGAGAGATCGAGCTTGATCCCGCGCTTTTCCAGAAGCTCGGTGCAGCGCGCCAGAACGGTCAGCGTGGTCAAACCCAAGAAGTCGAATTTCACCAGGCCGGCTTGCTCGACATACTTCATGTTGAACTGAGTAACCGACGCGTCGGAGCCGCGATCGCGGTAGAGCGGGATCAACTCTTCCAGCGGCCGATCGCCGATCACCACACCCGCCGCATGGGTCGATGCATGGCGATAGAGGCCTTCGAGCCGCATCGCGATATCGATCAGACGCGCGACGGTCTCGTCCGAATCGCGTTGGCGCTGCAGCTCTGGCTCGCCCTCGATCGCCTGTTCCAGCGTCACCGGGTTGGCGGGATTGTTGGGCACCAGCTTGCACAGGCGGTCGACCTGGCCGTAAGGCATCTGCAGCACGCGTCCCACATCCCGCAGCGCCGCACGCGCCTGCAATTTACCGAAGGTGATGATCTGGGCGACCTTGTCATGACCGTATTTCTGCTGGACGTAACGGATCACCTCGTCGCGCCGGTCCTGGCAGAAATCGATATCGAAGTCCGGCATCGACACACGTTCCGGATTGAGGAAGCGCTCGAAGAGAAGGCCGAACCGCAGTGGGTCGAGGTCGGTGATGGTCAGTGCCCACGCGACAACCGAGCCCGCGCCCGAACCGCGACCCGGCCCCACGGGAATGCCGTTTCGCAACGCCCATTTGATGAAGTCCGCGACGACCAGGAAATAGCCGGCGAAACCCATCTTGATGATGACATCGATCTCGAACTCGAGCCGCTCGCGATAGCGTTTCGCCGCTTCGGTCCGCGCGGCCTCGTCCATCTCTGCGGTGAAGACATGCTTCTGGAGACGTGCTTCGAGGCCCGCCTTGGCCTGACGGCGCAGTTCGTCGGGTTCGCTGGAGCCGTCCTCCGCTTTGAAGGGCGGAAGGATCGGATTGCGTTTCTGCGGCATGTAAGCGCAGCGCTGCGCGATGACCAGTGTGTTGTCGACGGCCTCGGGTAAGTCCGCGAACAGCGCCCGCATCTCCTCAGCGGTCTTGAAGCGATGCTCCGGCGTCTCGCGGCGCCGGTTGCGTTCGTTCACATACGTCTTACCTGCAATGCACAGGAGCGCGTCATGCGCCTCGTACATCGAAGCATCGGCGAAGAAGACGTCGTTCGTCGCCACCAAGGGTAGGTGGTGCTCGTAGGCAAGTTCGATCAGGCGCGGCTCGATGCGCCGCTCTTCGTTCGTGCCGTGGCGTCCGATCTCGACGTACAGGCTGCCCGGAAACATGGTCTTGAGCGTGGCCAGAACAGCATCCGCGGCTGCCCCCTGCCCGTCCGCCAGCAACCGGCCGATCGTTCCGGTCGCACCGCCCGTCAACGCCAGCAACCCCTCCGTCCGTCCCGATAGCCGCTCCCAGGTCGTGTGCGGCGTGTCTGTCGTATCCACCCCCAGATAGGAGTCGCTTACGATCGACAGCAGGTTCCGGTAGCCGGTCTCGTTCTGGGCCAACACGACCAGCGCGTCGTGGACGTGCTGGATTTGGCCGTTGCCGCCGCGCTCGGATGCACGCCGCACCAGCAATTGGCAGCCAACGATGGGTTGGATACCGGCCTCGGCGCACGCCATGGAAAATTCCAGGGCGCCGAACAGGTTGCCGGTGTCCGTGATGGCCAGCGCCGGCATGGCGTTGGCCCGACACAGCTTAACCAAGTCCTTGATCTTGAGCGCGCCCTCGGACAGCGAGTAGGCGCTGTGGGTACGCAGATGGACGAAGCTGCTATGCGCCATGGTGACCGGGCTGTGGAACAGCCCATAGGATTCCACAACCAGCCGCCAGAGTCAGCATCTGGCGTGAGTCCTGCGTTTTATCCACAGAATATTGAGTAACAATCGTTAACCTGGGACGATGACGCCGTCCTTGATGCGCAGGACCCGGTCCATGCGGGCGGCCAACTCCATATTATGGGTCGCGACCAGGGCCGCCAGGGATTCGCCCCGAACCAAGCCCAGCAAATGCTCGAACACAACCTCGGCCGTGGCATGGTCCAGGTTGCCAGTCGGCTCATCGGCCAAAAGAATCTGCGGCCGGTTCGCCAGCGAGCGGGCGATGGCCACGCGCTGCTGTTCGCCGCCCGACAACTCCGCCGGCCGATGGGTCAGGCGCTGACCCAGCCCGACGAATCCCAGCAGGGATTCGGCCCGCTTGCGCGCGTCCGAGGGCGAAATCCCCGCCACGTATTGCGGCAGCACGACATTTTCCAGTGCGGAAAACTCCGGCAGCAGATGGTGGTATTGGTAGACGAAACCCAGGGTTGCGCGGCGCAGTTCGGTGCGGGCCGATTCGCTCAACTTGGTGGAGGCCTTGCCTACGATACGGACTTCGCCGCCGTCCGGCCGCTCCAGCAGTCCGGCGATGTGCAACAAGGTCGACTTGCCCTCGCCAGAGGGCCCGACCAACGCAACGATCTCGCCTGGCCGCAGGTTTAATGAGGCGCCACGCAGCACCTCGAGAGTCGCTTCGCCCTGCCGGAAGCGGCGCTGGATGCCATCCAAGACCAACACATCACTCATTGCGCAAGGCCTCGACCGGATCGAGACGCGCCGCGCGCCAGGACGGATAGATCGTGGCGCAAAGGGACAGTCCGAGCGCCATGAGTACGACCGCCAGAACCTCCATCGGGTCGACCTTGGCCGGCAGCTGGGAAAGGAAATAGATTTCCGGCGCGAAAAGCTGACGCTGCGTCACCGCCTCGAGCACCCGGCGAATCGATTCAATATTGTCGCAGAACACCAGCCCGAGCAGGAGCCCGCCGAACGTCCCCGCCACGCCCACACTGGCGCCGGTCAGGAAAAAGATACGCATGATCATGCCGCGCGTGGCGCCCATCGTGCGCAGAATCGCGATGGCCCGCCCCTTCTCCTTCACCAACATAATCAGGCTGGAGATGATGTTGAAGGCGGCGACAAGGATGATGAGCGTCAGGATCAAGAACATGACGTTGCGTTCAACCTGAAGCGCGTTGAAGAAGCTGGCATTGGCCTGGCGCCAATCGAAGACGCGGTAGGTCGTGCCGGTCACCGCCAGCATGGGGCGGCGGACGTCGTTCACCCGCTCGGCATTCTCCACCATGACTTCGACGGCCGTGGCGGCGTCGGGCACCCGAAAGAAGATCTGAGCGGCCTCCAGCGGCATGTAAATGAATGCACTGTCATACTCGTACATGCCGACGTTGAAGATCGCGGCGATCCGGTAGCTCTTGAGACGCGGCGCCGTGCCAAACGCTGTCGCGTTGCCCTGCGGCGATACCAGGGTGACCACGCCGCCCGCCTTTACAGCCAGGCGTCTCGCCAGACGGTCGCCGATGATGACCGAGTCGCCCTCGAAATCCGTCAACGTGCCGGCCGTGATCTTCTCGGCAATGACCGAGCGCTTGCGGAAATCGTCGGGCCGCATGCCGCGCACGAGCGCGCCGGTGGCCGCATTGTTGGCTGTTGCCAGCACCTGCCCTTCGACCAGGGGCGTTGCCGAAACCACGCCCTTGATGGCGCGCAGCTTTTCGGCCAGTGCCTCATAATCCGGGATCGGTCCGCCCTCCATGGCCATCACAGTCAGATGGCCGTTGACGCCCAGCACGCGGCCCAGAAGCTCCGCCCGGAAGCCATTCATCACCGACATCACGATGATGAGCGTGGCCACGCCAAGGGCAATGCCCAGCAACGAGAAGCCAGCAATGACGGAAATGAATCCCTGGCCGCGCGGACGCAGATAACGGAAGGCGACCGTGCGCTCGAAGCGCGAAAAAATCATGCCGCGCGCCGGTCTAGCCGCGCGAGCGCGTCCTCGGTGGACAATTCATCACGCTTGCCAGTCCGGCGTTCCTTCAGCTCGACCTTTCCAGCCGCAAGTCCGCGGGGACCGACGATGAGCTGCCACGGCAGGCCGATCAGGTCCATGTCCGCGAACTTGCCGCCCGCGCTCTCATCGCGGTCGTCGTACAGCACCTCGACGCCAGCCTTGCGCAGCTTGCCGTAGATCTCGTCGCAGGCAGCGCTGCACTTGGCGTCACTGCTGCGCAGGTTGATCAACCCCACTTTGAAAGGTGCCACCGATTCCGGCCAGATGATGCCGGCATCGTCGTGGCTGGCTTCGATGATGGCGCCGGTCAGGCGTGACACGCCAATGCCATAAGATCCCATTTCGACCGGCGTCTGCTCGCCATTCGGGCCGGACACCACGCAGTTCAGCGGCTTCGAGTATTTCGTGCCGAAATAGAAGATATGCCCCACTTCGATGCCGCGCGCCGCAACGAGCTGGTCCTTCGGGACGGGGCATTTGGCCGCGTCGTGTTTGTCATCGGTCGCCGCGTAGAGGCTGGTCCAACGGTCGACCAGTGGCTGCAGGTCGCTATCGTAATCGACATTGGTGGACAGTACGTCGAAATCAAGCAGCTTTTTGTCGCAGAAAATCTGGCTCTCGCCCGTCTCGGCCAGAATCTGGAATTCGTGGCTCATGTCGCCGCCGATGGGGCCGGATTCGGCCTCCATGGGGATTGCCTTGAGCCCCATGCGCGCGAAGGTGCGCAGATAGGCCACGAACATCTTGTTGTAGGAGCGCTTGGCGCCCGCGAAATCGATATCGAAGGAATAATTGTCTTTCATCAGGAACTCGCGCCCGCGCATGACACCGAAGCGCGGCCGCACCTCGTCCCGGAACTTCCACTGGATGTGGTACATCATGCGCGGAACGTCGCGATAGCTCTTCACGCCAGCGCGAAACATCTCCGTGATCATTTCCTCGTTCGTGGGACCATAGAGCATCTCGCGCTCGTGACGATCCTTGATGCGCAGCATCTCGGCGCCGTAATCGTCGTAACGCCCCGACTTCCGCCACAAATCGGCCGACTGAATGGTCGGCATCAGCACCTCGAGCGCACCCGAGGCGTCCTGCTCCTCGCGTACGATCTGCTCGATACGCTTCAAAACGCGGAAACCCAACGGCAGCCACGAATAGATGCCCGCGCTCTCCTGGCGGATCATGCCCGCCCGCAGCATCAAACGATGCGAGACGATCTGGGCCTCGGCGGGGTTTTCCCGGAGAGTCGGGAGGAAGTACTGGGAACGGCGCATCGCGCTTACCTGCGTTTCGCCGGGCGGCCAACCGCGGGCACGCAACGGCACTTTTCCAAAAACGGCCGCGAGATTAGGGTTTTAGCCTCCTCAAGGCAATGCCGCGGCGCTTGGCAAACGGCCTGGACCACGGGAATATGGTCTACGTAGGGGCGCACAGACGGCGCATGAAAGGGGAAGCATGCTGACCGCCTTTTTCAAACTGAACGAACTCAAGACCAACATCCGAACCGAGATCATGGCGGGGGTCACAACCTTCCTCACCATGGCCTACATCATCTTCGTCAACCCGGACATTCTATCGACGACCGGAATGGACAAGGGCGCGGTCTTCGTCGCGACCTGTCTGGCCGCCGCCATCGCCTCGACCATCATGGGCCTGTGGGCGAACTATCCAATCGCCCTGGCTCCGGGCATGGGGCTCAACGCCTATTTCGCCTTCGTCGTGGTCGGGCATCTGGGCTATTCGTGGCAGATCGCGCTCGGCGCCGTGTTCATCTCGGGTGTCATCTGCGTGATCCTGTCCCTCCTGCCCGTCCGGCGCTGGATCGTGGATAGCATCCCCCGCTCACAGAAGATGGCTATCTCGGCCGGTATCGGCTTTTTCCTAGGCCTCATCGCGCTGAAGAGCATGGGAATCGTGGTAGCCAACGAAGCCACGCTCGTGACCGTCGGCAATCTGCTGAAACCCGAGGTGATCCTGTCGGTCGGTGGCTTTTTCTTCATGATCGCAATTCACCATTTGCGCGTACCGGGCTCGATCATGATCGCGATCCTGGCGGTCGCGGTCGCCGGCATGCTGCTGGGACTGGCGCCCGTTCCTCATGCGGTCGTCGACATACCGCCCAGCTTGGCGCCGACCTTCCTCAAGCTCGACATCGTCGATGCAATCGAGGTCGGCATCGTGGTGATCATCTTCACCTTCGTGATCGTCGACCTGTTCGATACGGCGGGCACGTTCGTCGGCCTGTGTCAGCGCGCGGGCTTCCTGGACGAGAACGGCCGCATGCCGCGCCTGCGGCAGGCGCTGACGGCTGACAGTTCGGCCAGCGCCATCGGCGCGCTTCTCGGCACCTCCTCGACAACCAGCTATATCGAGAGCGCGGCCGGTATCAACGCAGGCGGGCGCAGCGGCCTGACCGCCATAACCGTAGCCGTACTTTTTCTTTTAGCCCTCGTCTTCTCACCTATCGCGACGGCCATCCCCACCTTCGCCACCGCGCCGGCCATCCTGTTCGTAGCCTGCATCATGGCGCGCGGCATGGCCGACATCGACTGGGATGATGTGACGGAATACGCCCCCGCCGTGGTAACCGCGCTGGCCATGCCCTTCACCTTCTCGATCGCCACGGGCGTCGGGCTTGGCTTCATCACCTACGCCTTCGTGAAGACTCTCACGGGCCGCTTCGAGGACGCGTCGTTGTCGGTTTGGTTTTTGGCCGGGCTATTCGTGCTGAAGTTCGCGCTCGACTGAGCGGGTCAGCTTTTCGTCCACGCCGGCTTGAGTTTCTGGATGCGGCGGTAGACCGGACAAGCCGGATCGTGAGCACCGGGCAGATAGCCCACGCTCATCAAGAACTCACGCACCACCTCGCGCCCCATGAACTTGAAAGTGGCGCGGAACAGCTTGATCCACTCGTCTTCCGTCAGCGGATGCTGTGCCGCGATCCAGCCTGCGAAAGAGCCATGCTCCTTGTTGAGCACAAGGACACGGCGCGCGTTTTCGACCACGGCATCGATCTTCATCCGGTTGCGGATGATCCCCGCATCGCCCATAAGGCGCTCGACGTCACGCGCGTTGAAGCGCGCCACGGTCTTGGGATCGAAACCTTTGAACGCCGTCTGGAACGCCTGCCGTTTTTTCAGGATGGTAAGCCAGGATAGGCCGGCTTGGTTGATCTCCAGCGACAGCCGCTCGAACAGGGCTGCGTCGTCCTCGACCGGAAAACCGTACTCACGGTCGTGGTACGGGCCATGCTCCGGATGGCCCGGCGCCAGCTTGCAATAGTTCTTCGCGATGACGCCCGCGCCCATCAGCCGTCATTCAAGCGCAGGATGCCGGACGTGATCACGTATTCCACGACAAACCAAAGCCCCGTGGCGATCACCGTTGTGATCGCGAATTTCAGGAGAAGCCGTGGGCGGGCGGGTGCACTGGTGGCATGCCCCTTTCCCGGCTCGACCGGCGGACGCACGCCCCAGGGCAGCACGGTGAACAGCACCAGCCACCAGACGATGACGTAGACGACGATGCCCCCGAAAAGATCCATCTCTAGACCTGCTCGATCTCGACCAGGGTGCCGGCGAAGTCCTTCGGGTGGAGAAACAAGACCGGTTTGCCATGGGCGCCGATGCGCGGCTCGCCCGAACCCAGGACACGGGCGCCCTTCTCCTTCAGCCGGTCCCGTGCGGCCAGGATGTCGGTCACCTCATAACAGATGTGATGCATGCCGCCGTCCGGATTGCGCTCCAGGAACTTGGCGATGGGCGAGTTCTCGCCGAGCGGGTGCAACAGTTCGATCTTGGTGTTCGGCAACTCCACGAACACCGTGGTCACTCCATGCTCGGGCATGGCGACCGGCTCCGACACCTTGGCGCCCAAGGTGTCGCGATAAAGCGCGCTGGCCTTGGCCATATCCGGCACCGCAATGGCGATGTGGTTGAGCTTACCGATCATTTTCACTCCCGACCGCGCGGAGGATGGCAGCGGTTTCTTCGGCTTACAAGCGGACCAGGTGAACCTCGGTGGGCGGGCGCTTGCCATGGCTAGCCTGGATCGCCCGGCGGACTGCGACCCGCGCGGCTTCGCGGACGGCGTCGTCGTTGGCGCGCTGGCGCGAAGGCATGGCCTCGATCGCATCGCGTACGGCGTCGGTCGCATCCGTAATGGCCTCTTCGATGCCCACGCCATCGAACAGACCTTGAAGCGTCAACTGCGGCTCCGCCGCCAACCGCCCGTGGCGATCCAGCACGACGGTGGCCACGGCCGATCCGTTCCAGATCATCTGGGTGCGTTTACGCAAGATTTCCGCATCGAGCGGGACCAACAGAGCGCCGTCGAGGGCCAGGCGTCCCGCCGGTACCTCCTCCACGATCTCGGCCGGGCCCGGCGCAAGACGAACTAGGGTGCCATTCTGCGGCACGATCGCTTCGGGCACCTGACAAGCCCGAGCCAGCGCGGCATGCGCGCGCATGTGACGTATCTCGCCATGGACCGGAACCGCAATACGTGGCCGCACCCATTGATACATCTGAGTCAGCTCATCTTGATTGGGATGGCCGGACACGTGCACGAAAGCATCATCGTCGGTGACGATCTTGACACCCAGACCAACGAGCTGGTTTTGCAACCGTTGTATGGATTTTTCGTTCCCCGGAATTACGCGGGAGGAGAAAATCACCGCATCGCCCTGCTCCAGCACGACATTGGGATGATCGTCGGCCGCGATACGCCAGAGGGCCGAGCGTTTCTCGCCCTGGCTTCCCGTGCAAGCCAGCAGCACCTTGTCGCGGGGTAGATGGGCGCCGTCCGAATCCGAAAGAAAGGTGATGCCCTTAAGATAGCCTGAATCCTGCGCGGCCTCGTACATGCGCCAAAGCGACCGGCCCACCAGTGCCGGATGGCGTCCCGTCTTCTCCGCCACATGCGCGATGGTCTCCAGCCGGGCGATGTTGCTGGAGAAACAGCCGATGGCGACCCGTTTGTCGAACCGACCCACGACCTCCACCAGGCTTTCGCGCAGGTCACCTTCCGAACGCGAATGGCCGGGTTGCAACGCGTTGGTCGAGTCGCACACCATGGCCAGGACACCGTCTTGGCCCAACGCGCGCAGCGCCTCCTCGTCGGTGACGTCGCCGATCATCGGCTTGGGATCGATCTTCCAGTCACCGGTGTGCAGGACCGTGCCTGCCGGCGTGCGAATCGCGACCGCGTTGGGTTCCGGAATCGAATGGGTCAGTGTGATCAGCTCGATCTCGAACGGCCCGACCGAGAACTTGCCGGACAGCGGCACCTCGGTGATAGGGATGGAATTGGGCCGGTCCATCTCGGCCAGCTTTCGACGCAGAACCGCGGCCGTGAAGGGTGTGGCGTAAACCGGGCATTTCAGCCGATTCCACAGATAGGGCACGGCGCCCAAATGGTCTTCATGGGCGTGAGTCAACACCAAGCCAGCCAAATCGCCGCGACGTTCCACGATATAGGCCGGGTCGGGCATCAGCACATCGACGCCAGGCGTGGAATCGTCGCCGAAGGTGATGCCCAAATCGACCATCAACCACTTGCCGCCGTAGCGGTAGAGGTTGAGGTTCATGCCGATCTCGCCCGAACCGCCGAGGGGAAGGAAATACAACCCCTCGTCGTGGCGCGCCGCGCGCTTATTCATGCGCGAACGTTCCGGCGATAAATTTCCAAAAGCCCGAATATGGTGAGATCGGGATCGACACCGTCGATGGCATCGGTCGCGTCGGCAAACAAGGCGGCCAGGCCGCCCGTGCCGACCACGGTCATGGGCTTACCGAACTCCTGCTTGATACGGTTGACCAGCCCCTCGACCAGACCGACATAGCCCCAGTAGACGCCGGATTGCATGGCCGGCACCGTGCCGGTACCGATCACGGCCGGTGGCCTGCGAATTCCGATGCCTGGCAGCTTGGCCGCGGCCATGTACAGCGCCTCGAGCGAGAGGTTGACACCCGGCGCGATGACGCCGCCGCGATAACTGCCTTCGGCCGCCACCACGTCGAAGGTGGTGGCCGTGCCGAAATCGACCACGATCTTGTCGACACCTGGGTAGCGTTTGTGTGCGGCCACAGCGTTGACCAGGCGGTCGGCTCCCACCTCGGCGGGGTTCGGCACCTTGACCGCGATGCCGATATCGACCCCCTCGTCCCCCACCACCATGGGCATGCAGTCAAAATAGCGATGGCACAGGGTGCGCAGCGTGTAAGCCGTGGCGGGCACCACGTTGGCGATGACGGCGGCCTTGATGTCCGTCGGCGTCAGCTTCACCAGGCTCATCAGTTGGGTCAGCCAAACGGCGTATTCGTCCGCCGTGCGGTTGGGATTGGTCGAAGCGCGCCATTCGCCGCGCCGCGTATCGCCGTCGAAGACGGCGAAAAGCGTGTTGGTATTACCCGAATCGATGGCCAGCAGCATGACCCGTTATCCGATCGCGAAAACCTGGCCCGACGTGATCACCCGAAGGCTGCCGTCGGCCAATTCCAGCACCAGCCCGCCGTCGTCGTCCAAGGCACGGAAGCGGCCTTCCAACATCTCGTCCGTTAGCCGGACCTTTATATCCCGCCCCAAACCCACGGCAAGCCCGGTCCACGTGGCCCGCACTGGAGCGAACCCCTCGCCACGCCACCGCGCGCGCCAACGGGCAAACGATTCGAGATAGGCCTCCAGCATGTTCCTCGCCGTCGTGGACGCGCCCTCGGTGCGTAGATCCGACGCGGGAAATTCAACCGAGTCCGGATGACTCACCACGTTAAGTCCGAAGCCGGCCACCAGCCAGTCGAGCCGACTTGGTGCGGAAGATTGGGATTCAAGCAGGATGCCCGCCACCTTGCGACCGGAAACCAGGATGTCGTTCGGCCATTTGAGGGCCACCACGCGCCCTTCGGGCAACACGCCGCGCACGGCTTCCGCGCCGGCCAGCGAAACGACGAAGCCGATCTGCGCCGCTGTATGGGCCGGCTCCGTCGGCCGCATCAGGATGCTGCAGTAAAGGTTGCCGGCTGGTGAACACCACGCACGGCCCCGTCGCCCGCGCCCGCCCGACTGCGCCTTCGACCAAATGACCGTGCCATCCGGCGCGCCGGCGGCGGCCTGCCGCGCGGCTTCCAGATTGGTGCTGTCGATATCGTCGAGTTCCGTGACGCGGTACCCGCCGGGAACCCGAAGGGCCTGGCTCATCCGCCGAAGAGCGAGACCGCCGCGACCGCGGCACCCGAGAGCAAGGGGCCTGGATTGACGACCAGCAGCAGGGTGAACAGCGCCGTGGCACCGATCACGACTGACATGGTCGCACCGATCGGGCGCTCGAACGCCTCCACCGGCTCGTCGAAATACATCACCTTGACGATACGCAGATAGTAGAAGGCGGCAACCACGCTGGTCAGCACACCGATGATGGCCAATGTATACAGTCCCGCCTGAATGGCCGCCTTGAAGACGAAAAATTTGCCGAAGAAGCCGGCCAACGGCGGGATGCCCGCCATGGAGAACATGAAGATAGCGAAGGCCAAGGCCAGGGCCGGATTGGTGCGCGCGAGGCCGGCCAGGTCGGAGATATTCTCGACCATCCGCCCCTTCCGCCGCATGCACAGGATGCAACCAAAGGTGCCGATACCCATGGCTACATAGATCGCCATGTAGACCATCAGACCGCCGACACCGGCCTCATCGCCTGCCGCGAGGCCAACCAATGCGTAGCCGATATGGCCGATGGAGCTGTATGCCATCAGGCGCTTGATGTTGTTCTGGTTGATGGCGGCAAAGGCGCCCAACGCCATGGAGGCCAGAGAGATAAAGACGATGATCTGCTGCCATTGGTCGACCATGGCACCGAAGGGGCCGACCATGACACGCACGAACAACGCCGTGGCAGCCACCTTGGGCGCCGCCGCGAAAAAGGCCGTGACCGGCGTGGGGGCGCCCTCATAGACATCGGGCGTCCACATATGGAACGGCACAGCCGACACCTTGAAGGCCAAGCCGGCGGCGATGAAGACCACCCCGACCAGCACACCCACCGGTACCCCGACCTCAGAACTGGACAGAACCTCGAACAGCGTGTCGAAACGTGTCGTGCCGGCAAAGCCGTAGACCATGGACATGCCGTAGAGAAGCATGCCGGAGGACAGCGCGCCGAGGACGAAGTACTTGAGACCGGCCTCCGAAGAGCGAAGGTTGTCGCGCCGGTAAGCCGCGACGACGTAGAGGCACAAGCTCTGCAACTCCAGGCCGACATAGAGTGCCAGCAAGTCGTTTGCCGAGATCATCATCATCATGCCGAGCGTGGCGTAGAGGAAAAGGATCGGGAACTCGAAGCGCGCGATCCCTTCCCGCTCGTTGAAGCCGACCGACATGACGAGGGCCAGCGCGGAACCGGCCAGGGCCAACTGCTTCATGAACACGGCGAAGGCGTCGGCCACGAACATGCCGTCGAAGGTCAGGACGCCCGGGCCACTCACACGCGAAACCAGGAAGGCCGCCACGATGAAGACGGCCACCACCGCCCAGGAGATCGTACGCGTGACGCGATCGCCGCGGAACACACCCACCATGAGCAGCACCATGCCGCTCACGGCCATGAAAATCTCCGGCAAGGCCGGGATCAGCGAAGCGATGCTGAATGCGTACATGACCGTCCCCGCCTAACGCGACAGCGCCGCGAGCGCGGCGTTTTGCACGGCCTGATGATAATTCGAGACGAGCTGGGCGACGGAACCATCCATCACCCGGAAGAACGACGTGGGATAGATGCCCATCCACAGGACGATCGCCGCCAAGGGCGCGAAGATCGCGATCTCGCGGGCTGAAAGGTCCATGATGTGTTTCAAGTCCTCGCGCACCAAGGGCCCAAAGATGACGCGGCGGTAGAGCCACAGCATATAGGCCGCGCCCAGCACCATGCCGGTCGCCGCCAGCGCCGCGACCAGGGTGTTCACCTTGAACGTCCCGACCAGGACCAAGAACTCGCCGACAAAGCCGCTGGTGCCCGGCAGACCGACCGAAGCCAGCATGAACAGCATGAAAGTCGCGGCATAGAGAGGCATGCGATGGACCAAGCCGCCATAGCGCGCGATCTCTCGACTGTGGATGCGGTCATAAACCACGCCCACAATCAGGAATAAGGCGGCCGAGACCACGCCGTGCGACAGCATCTGGAACATCGCACCCTGAACACCTTGGACATCCAAGGAGAAGATGCCGATGGTCACGAACCCCATGTGAGCGACGGAGGAATAGGCGATCAACTTCTTCATGTCCTCCTGGGCCAATGCGACCAGGGAGGTGTAGATCACCGCGACCACGCTGAGCGTGAAGACCAGGGGTGTGAAGTATTCCGTCGCGTGCGGGAACATGGGCACTGAGAAGCGCAGGAATCCGTAACCACCGAACTTCAAGAGCACGCCAGCCAGAAGCACGGAGCCTGCCGTCGGCGCCTCAACGTGCGCGTCTGGCAGCCAGGTGTGGACAGGCCACATGGGCACCTTGACCGCGAAGGACGCGAAGAACGCCAGCCACAGCCAGATCTGCCAGCGCGGGTCGAAGCCGTAGGCCATGAGGGCCGGGATGTCCGTCGTGCCGGCTTCGAAATACATATACAGGATGGCCAGCAGCATCAGGACCGAGCCGGTCAGCGTGTAAAGGAAGAACTTGAACGCCGAATAGACGCGCCGCGGCCCGCCCCAAACGCCGATAATCAGGAACATCGGGATCAAGGTGCATTCGAAGAACATGTAGAACGGCACGATGTCGAGCGCCGAAAAGGCGCCGATCATCATGGTTTCCATGACTAGAAACGCGATCATGTATTCGCGCACCCGGTGCTGCACCGCGTCCCAACTGGCCAGCACGCAGATCGGGATCAGCAGCGTCGAGAGCAGCACGAACGGCATGGAAATGCCGTCGACACCCATGTGGTAGGAGATGCCGATCTCCGGCAACCACTCGGCCCGCTCCTCGAACTGGAAGCCGGGATTGCCGGGATCAAAACCGAACCACAGCACGAGCGACGCCGCGAACGTGACCAGCGAGGTCCACAGCGCGACCCAGCGCGCGTTGCGCGCGACCAGGGCTTCCTCGCCCCGAACGGCCAGAATCATCACGACGCCCACGAGGGGCAGGAAGGTGACGATGGAAAGGATCGGCCAGTCTGTCATGGCGTTCTCACAGGCGGCCGTAGAAGAGATACCAGGTGACGAGCCCCACCACGCCGATCAGCATGGCAAAGGCATAGTGGTAGACATAGCCGGTTTGCAGACGTCCCGCGCGCCGGGCCAGGCCCACCGTGGTCGCGGCCAAGCCATTCGGCCCCAGGCCGTCAATGATGACGCCATCGCCGCCCTTCCAAAGCAGACGGCCAAGTTTCACGGCCGGGCGGACGAACAGGAAGTTGTACAGCTCGTCGAAGTACCACTTGTTCAGCAGGAACAGGTAGACCGGACGGAACATCTCAGCCAGACGCCGCGGCAGCGAAGTCTTGACCATATAGGCGTAGTACGCGGCCACGATGCCGCCGAGCGCCACGACGATCGTCGTCACCTTGAGCCACAGCGGCGCCTCATGGGCGTGCTCGATGGAAGCGTGCTGCGGCAGGATCAGGATCGAGCCGCGCCAGAATTCGCCCATGTGGTGGCCGACGAACGTCTCGTAGGCGATGAAACCGGCAAAAATCGCGCCCAGCGCGAGGAACGCCAGCGGCGCCAGCATGACCGGCGGCGATTCGTGCACATGCTCCATCGTGTGATGGTCCGCGCGCGGCTTGCCGTGGAAGGTCAGGAAGATCAGGCGCCAGGAATAGAACGCCGTGAGGAGAGCGGCCACGATGCCCATGATGAGGGCGTATTGGCCGACGCCGGTGCCGGCACCCCAAGCCGACTCGATGATCATGTCTTTGGAATAGAAGCCGGCGAAGAACGGGATGCCGGCCAGAGCCAGCGAACCGATCCACATCATCGCGTAGGTGAACGGGATCTTCCGCCAGATACCGCCCATCTTGCGCATGTCCTGCTCGTCGGACATCGCGTGGATCACCGAACCCGCGCCGAGGAACAAAAGCGCCTTGAAATAGGCGTGGGTCATCAGGTGGAAGATCGCGGCCGGATAAGCGGAAACGCCCACGGCGAAGAACATGTAGCCAAGCTGGGAACAGGTCGAATAGGCGATCACGCGCTTGATGTCGTTCTGCACGAGGCCAATCGTGGCCGCGAAGAACGCCGTCGTCGCACCAATCACCGTGACGACGGCCAACGCGTTCGGCGCGTACTCGAACATGGGCGACAGGCGGCAGACCATGAAGACGCCCGCGGTCACCATGGTCGCGGCATGAATCAGGGCGGAGACGGGTGTCGGGCCTTCCATCGCGTCCGGCAGCCACGTGTGCAGGATGATCTGGGCCGACTTGCCCATGGCGCCCACAAATAGCAGCAGGCAGACGAGCGTCAGCGCGTCGCCACGGAAACCCATGAACTCCATCGTGTCGCCCACCTTCCCCGGAACGAGCGGGAAGACGGTGTCGAATTCGACCGAGCCGAACAGGATGAAGACGCCCATGATGCCGAGCGCAAAGCCCAGGTCGCCCACGCGGTTGACCAGGAACGCCTTGATCGAGGCCGCGTTGGCGCTGTGCCGGTCGAACCAAAAGCCGATCAGCAGGTAGGAGACGAGGCCGACGCCTTCCCAGCCGAAGAAGAGCTGCATGAAGTTGGCCGCCGTCACCAGCGTCAGCATGAAGAAGGTGAACAGGTTCAGGTAGGCCATGAAGCGCGGGATCGACTTGTCATGCGACATGTAGCCGATCGAATAGACATGGATGGCGGTCGCCACGACCGTCACGGTCAGAACCATCACCGATGACAGGGTATCGAACTTCAGCGCCCACGGCGCACGGAAGTCACCAGAGACGAACCACTCGAACAGCAGGATGGTTTTGGCGTTGCCGTTCAAAGCCACGTCGATGAAGGTCGGGATGGCCAGCGCGGCCGACGTGCCCATGGCCAGGCAGCACACGAGCTGCGACGCCCGGTCGCCGATCTTGCGGCCGAAGCAGCCCGCGATGATCGCGCCGAGAAGCGGAAGGAATACGCAGGCGATCTGCAGCACGGGCTAGCCCTTCATCACGTTGATGTCCTCGACCGCGATAGTGCCGCGGTTCCGGAAGTAGACGACGATGATGGCCAAGCCAATCGCGGCCTCGGCGGCGGCGATGCCCAGCACGAACATGGCGAAGATCTGGCCCACAAGATCCTGAAGGAAGACCGAGAAGGCCACGAAATTGATGTTGACGGCGAGCAGCATCAGCTCGACCGACATGAGGATGATGATGACGTTCTTGCGGTTGAGGAAGATGCCGAAAAAGCCGAGAGCGAACAGGATTGCCGCCACGACCAGATAATGGGAGAGGCCGATCTCAAGCATCACACGCCCTCCCTACTCTTGACCTTGCGCAGCTCGACCGAGTCCTCGACACGGCGCCCCACTTGGGCGCCGATCTTCTGGCGGCGGACGCCCGGGCGGGAACGGAAGGTCAGGACGATCGCGCCGATCATGGCGACCAGCAAAACCAGACCCGCCGTTTGGAACAGATAGGCGTATTTCGTGTAGAGCACGAGGCCGAGCGCATGGGCGTTCGTGACCTCGCCCGACATGTAGAATTTGTCCGAAATCGCGACCTCGACGTCGGGCGAGAAGACCCAGGTGCCCCCGATCAGGATCAACTCGGCCAAAAGGACGAGGCCGATCAGCGCGCCGACGGGCAAATAGCGCATGAAGCCTTGCCGCAGCTCGGCGAAATTGATGTCCAACATCATGACGACGAACAGGAACAGCACAGCGACTGCGCCGACATAGACGATCACCAGCACCATGGCCAGGAACTCGGCACCCATCAGCACGAACAGGGCCGCCGCGTTGAAGAACGCCAGAATCAAGAACAGCACCGAGTGCACGGGATTGCGCGCGGCCACGACCATCGTGCCCGAAGCCACGGCCACGGCGGCGAACAGATAGAATGCGATGGCGTAAATGATCACGCCGCCCCTCCGAACCGTCCGGACATCCCCCGCTTCCCCATTCGTCTCACCGGTACGGCGCGTCGGCCGCGAGGTTGATCTGAATCTCGGCTTCCCAACGATCGCCGTTAGAAAGCAGTTTTTCCTTGTCGTACATCAGTTCCTCGCGCGTCTCGGCGGCGAACTCGAAGTTCGGGCCCTCGACGATGGCATCGACCGGGCATGCCTCCTGGCACAGGCCGCAATAGATGCACTTCGTCATGTCGATGTCGTAGCGCGTCGTACGGCGGCTTCCGTCGCCGCGCGGCTCGGCCTCGATGGTGATGGCCTGCGCCGGGCAGATGGCCTCGCACAGCTTGCACGCGATGCAGCGCTCTTCGCCGTTGGGATAACGGCGGAGAGCATGCTCGCCGCGGAAGCGTGGGCTTAGCGGCCCCTTCTCGTAGGGATAGTTGATGGTCACCGACGGCTTCAGCACATAGCCAAGCGTGATGCCCAGGCCCCGCACGAGCTCGGTGAGAAACAATGCGCGGGCTGCGCGGTCCAAAACGGCCATCAGCCCCTCCCTTTCCGAAAATCGTTCATTGCGCCATCACCGGAGTCCAACCGAACGTCACCAAGACGCCGGCCGTCAGCACCAACCAGAACAACGACGCGGGCAAGAACACCTTCCAGCCCAGGCGCATAAGCTGGTCATAGCGGTAGCGCGGCATGGTCGCCCGCACCCAAAGGAAAACGAACAGGCAGAACGCGATCTTGGCGAAGAACCAGATCGGGCCCGGAATCCACGTGAACGGCGCGATGCTGAGCGGCGGCAGCCAGCCGCCCAGGAACAGGATCGAGGTCAGGCCGCTCATCAGGATCATGTTGGCGTACTCGCCCAACATGAACAGGCCGAACGTCATCGCCGAATATTCCACGTTGTAGCCCGCCACCAGTTCGGCTTCGGCTTCCGGCAGGTCGAAGGGCGAGCGGTTGGTCTCGGCCAGCGCGGAGATGAAGAAGATGACGAACATCGGGAAGAGCGGGATACAGAACCACAATCCTTCTTGCGCCCGCACGATGGCGGAGAGGTTGAGTGAGCCGACGCATAGAAGAACGGTGATGATGACGAAGCCGATCGAAACTTCGTAGGACACCATCTGCGCCGCCGAACGCAAGGCACCCAAGAAGGCGTATTTCGAGTTGCTGGCCCAGCCCGACATGATGATGCCGTAGACGCCGAGCGAGGAGATCGCGAACAGATACAGGATGCCGACGTTGATATCGGCCAGCACGATGCCGTCGCCGAACGGGATCACCGCCCAGGCCACCAACGCCAGAATGAAGGTGATCATGGGCGCCAGGATGAAGACCACGCGGTTGGCGCCGCTGGGGATGATGGTTTCCTTGAAAACCAGCTTGATGCCGTCGGCCAGCGGCTGCAGCAGGCCGAACGGGCCGACCACGTTGGGGCCCTTGCGGATCTGCATGGAGGCGATGACCTTGCGCTCGGCCAAGGTCAGATACGCCACCGCGCCCAACAGCGGCAGGACGATCAGAAGAATTTTGCCGACGATAATGGCCGCCGGCAGCGCGTAGACCTGCCAGAAATCAACCATCGGTGCCCGTCTTTGGTGTCGTGCCGATCTCCGCCGTGCACTTGGCCATGGTCTCGGAGCAGCGGCTGATGGGATCGGTCATGTAGAAATTGGCGATCGGATAGGAGAAAGAGCCTGGATCGAGCGGACCATCCTCGCCGAACGCGCCCATGGGCGCGCGACTTACCGTGTCGGCGACGGCAAAAACCGGATTGACCTCGGCTAGACGGGCACGTACGCGGTCCAACGTGTCATAGGGCAGCGCGCGGCCCAGCACGCCGGACAGTGCGCGCAGGATCTTCCAGTCCTCGCGGGCTTCTCCGGGCGGGAAGACGGCCAACTGACCACGCTGGACCCGGCCCTCGGTGTTCACGTAGGTGCCACTCTTCTCGGTATAGGCAGCGCCAGGCAGGACCACGTCGGCACGGTGGGCGCCACGGTCGCCGTGGTGGCCCTGATAGATAACAAACGCCTTGCCCAGCTTCTTGGTGTCGATCTCGTCGGCGCCGAGGAGATAGACGATCTCGATCTCGCCCTTCCCGGCCGCATCCAGGATACCGGCCACGTCCTTGCCGCCCGGCCCGGGCACGAAGCCGAGATCGAGCCCGCCGACGCGGCCGGCCGCGGTGTGCAGCACGTTGAAACCGTTCCAGTCGTCGCTTAGCAGACCGAAGCTCTCGGCGATGCGGCGCGCCAAACCCAGCACCCGCGCGCCGTCGGCCCGGCGCAGCACGCCCTGGCCCAGGATCAGCATGGGCTTCTTGGCATTCTTTAGTGTCTCGGCGAACGGATGGCGGCCCGTCGCCAGATCCTCCAGCGTGCGTGCGCCCTCGCCCAGCCATTCGACTTTATATGTCAGGTCTAGACGTGGGCCGATGGCGCCGATAGGGAAACCGCCGCGCAGCCAGCGCTTGCGCAGGCGAGCGTTGATGATCGGCGCCTCATGGCGCACGTCCGCGCCGATGATGAGGCAGGCGTCGGCCTGCTCGATGCCAGCGATGGTGGTGTTGAACAGGTACGAGCCGCGCGTACGCGCATCCAGCTTGGCACCATCCTGGCGGCAATCCACATGTGTGGAGCCGAGCGAGGCCAGAAGATCTTTCAACGCGACCATGGTTTCCGCATCGGCCTGATCGCCCGCGATCGCGGCGATCTTGGAACCGTTCGTGCGCTCGACCCGCGCGGCGATGGCAGCGAAGGCTTCCTGCCATGTGGCGGGCTCCAACTTGCCGCCGCGCCGGACATAGGGCCGGTCCAGGCGTTGGCGGCGCAGCCCATCGCACGCGAAGCGGGTCTTGTCGGAGATCCACTCTTCGTTGATGTCCTCGTTCAGGCGCGGCAGGACGCGCATGACCTCGTTGCCGCGCGCATCGATACGGATGTTGCTGCCCACCGCGTCCATCACGTCGACCGACTCGGTCTTGCGCAGCTCCCACGGGCGCGCCGTGAAGGCATAAGGGCCGGAAGTCAGGGCGCCGACCGGGCACAGATCGATCACGTTACCCGACAGTTCGGAGGTCAGCGCGCGCTCGAGATAAGAGGTGATCTCCATATGCTCGCCGCGGTTGACCGCGCCCAACTCGGGCACGCCGGCCACCTCGGTCGCGAAACGGATGCAGCGCGTGCAGTGGATGCAACGCGTCATGATCGTCTTGACCAAGGGGCCCATGTGCTTCTCGCTCACGGCCCGCTTGGCTTCGCGATAGCGCCCACGGTCGAAACCGAACGCCATCGCTTGGTCCTGCAAGTCGCACTCGCCGCCCTGGTCGCAGATCGGGCAGTCCAGCGGGTGGTGGAGCAACAGGAATTCCATCACGCCCGCGCGCGCCTTCTTGGCGTTGGCGGACTGGGTGTGCACCACCATGCCCTCGCCCACCGGCATGGCGCAGGACGCCACGGGCTTCGGCGACTTCTCGACCTCGACCAGGCACATACGGCAGTTGCCGGCGATGGACAGGCGTTCGTGATAGCAGAAGCGCGGAATTTCGGCGCCCGCGATCTCGGCCGCCTGCAGGATGGTCGTGCCGGGTGGAACCTCGACTTCGACGCCGTCTACTTTGAGCTTCGGCATGTTTCCCGCCCTATGCCGCGCGCGCCACGCCGGCCTGTTTGCGCGCGACAATGCGGCGCTCCATTTCCGGCCGGAAATGACGGATGAGACCTTGAACGGGCCACGCCGCCGCGTCGCCCAATGCGCAAATCGTGTGACCTTCGATCTGGTAGGTGACCTGCTCCAGCAGATCGATCTCTTCCAGTTCGGCCTCGCCCTTCACCATGCGCTCCATCATGCGCCACAGCCAGCCGGTGCCTTCGCGGCATGGTGTGCACTGGCCGCAGCTCTCGTGCATGTAAAACTTGGACAGGCGCGCGATCGCTTTGATCACGTCGGTCGACTTGTCCATCACAATGACGGCGGCCGTGCCGAGGCCGCTCTTCTTCTCGCGCAGACTGTCGAAGTCCATCAGCATCGTGTCGCAGATGTCCTTGGGCAGCAGCGGAACCGACGCACCGCCTGGGATGACCGCCAGCAGATTGTCCCAGCCGCCGCGCACACCGCCCGCGTGCTTCTCGATCAGCTCGCGCATCGGGATGCCCATCACCTCTTCCACATTGCACGGCTTGTTCACATGGCCGGCGATGCAGAAGAGCTTGGTGCCTACGTTGTTCGGACGGCCGAGGCCGGAGAACCATTCGGGGCCGCGGCGCAGGATGGTCGGCGCGACCGCGATGCTTTCGACATTATTGATGGTGGTCGGGCAGCCATAGAGACCCGCAGCCGCCGGGAACGGCGGCTTCAGGCGCGGCTGGCCTTTCTTGCCTTCCAGACTTTCCAGCAAGCCCGTCTCTTCGCCGCAAATATAGGCGCCCGCGCCGCGATGGACGGTGATGTCGTAGTCCCAGCCCGAGCCGCAGGCATTCTTGCCGATCAGCCCGGCCTCATAGGCCTGGGCAACCGCCGCATCCAGGCGCTCGGCCTCGCGGAAGAACTCGCCGCGGATATAGATGTAGCAAGTGTTGGCTCCCATCGCGAAACCGGCGATGAGCGCGCCCTCGACCAGTTTGTGCGGATCGTGGCGCATGATCTCCCGGTCTTTGCAGGTGCCGGGTTCGCTTTCGTCCGCATTGATGACCAGGAAATGCGGCCGCCCGTCGGACTGCTTGGGCATGAATGACCATTTCACGCCGGTCGGAAAGCCTGCGCCGCCGCGACCGCGCAGGCCCGACTTCTTCATCTGATCGATGATCCAGTCGCGGCCTTTGGCCAGGATGTCCTTGGTGCCGTCCCAATCGCCGCGGCTGCGCGCGCCGGGCAAGGTCCAGTCCTCGAAGCCGTAGAGATTGGTGAAGATGCGGTCTTTATCGTCGAGCATCGCCGTCACCGTGTCGCCGGACGCGACTTGAGGGTCGTGGCCCCGCCCGCGGGCTCGGAGGTAAAGCGGCCCGACTGCGGGCCGGGCTTGGGCGTCTCGCCGCGCTTATAGGCCTCGAGGACGGCCTGCACCGAATCCGGAGTCAGGTCCTCGAAATAATCGTCATCGATCTGGATCATCGGAGCGTTCACGCAGGCACCGAGGCACTCGGCTTCCATCAGCGTGAACATTCCATCCGGCGTCGTCTCACCGATCTCGATTCCCAGAACCTGCTTGCAGCGCGCGACAATGTCGTCGCTGCCGCACAGCCAGCACGGAGTGGTCGTGCACAGCCAGACCACGTGTTTACCTACGGGCTTGCCATGGAACATGGTGTAGAAGCTGACCACTTCCTCGACGCGGATCGGCGCGATCTCAAGGATCTCGGCGATATGTTCGATGGCCGCGCGTGGAATCCAACCGGCCTGGCGCTGAGCCAGATCGAGCAACGGCAGAAGCGCGCTCTGCTGCCGCCCCTTCGGATAGCGCGCAATGATCTTGTCGGCGCGCGCGCGATACTCGGGCGTGAAGGCGAAGGTTGCGGGTTCGGCCTGAGCGCTCATCGGTCGATCTCGCCGAAAACGACGTCCATGGAACCGACGATGGCGACCAGATCGGCCAGCATATGTCCCTTGGACATGAAATCCGTGGCTTGCAGGAAGGCGAATCCCGGCGCGCGGATCTTGCAGCGATAGGGCTTGTTCGTGCCGTCGGAAACCAGGTAGACGCCGAACTCGCCCTTGGGCGCTTCGACGGCCGTGTAGGTCTCGCCCGCCGGCACGTGATACCCCTCGGTATAGAGCTTGAAGTGGTGGATCAGTGCTTCCATCGAGCGCTTCATCTCCGCGCGCGGCGGCGGCGCGATCTTGCGGTCGTCCACCTTCACGGGACCCGAAGGCATCTTGTCCAGCGCTTGGCGGATGATCTTCAGGCTCTCGCGCATCTCCAGCACGCGCAGCAGATAACGGTCGTAACAGTCGCCGTTCTTGCCGATCGGAATGTCGAAATCCATTTCCTCATAGACGTCGTAGGGCTGCGCCTTGCGCAAATCCCACGGCACGCCCGAGCCGCGCAGCATCGGGCCCGACAGGCCCCAGTCCATCGCCTGCTCTGCCGTGATGACGCCGATATCGACCGAGCGCTGCTTGAAGATGCGGTTGTCGTTGAGCAACGACTCCATGTCGTCGATCATCTTCGGGAACTGATCGGCCCACTTATAGATGTCGTCGGCCAGGCCCGCGGGCATGTCGAACGCGACACCGCCGGGGCGGAAATAGGCCGCATGGAGCCGCGCGCCCGAGACACGCTCGTAGAACTCCATCAGCATTTCGCGCTGCTCGAACGCCCAAAGGAACGGCGTCATCGCGCCGACGTCCATGGCAAAAGCCGGCACGTTCAAAAGGTGATTCAAAACGCGCGAGATTTCCGCGTAGAGAACGCGAATGAACTGGCCACGCCGCGGCACCTCGAGACCGAGGAGCTTCTCGACCGCCAGCGCATAAGCATGCTCCTGATTCATCGGCGCGACATAGTCGAGCCGGTCGAAATAGGGCACGGCTTGCAGATAGGTCTTGTACTCAATCAGCTTCTCGGTGCCGCGATGCAGCAGGCCGATGTGCGGATCGGCGCGCTCGATCACTTCTCCGTCCATCTCCACAACCAGGCGCAGCACGCCATGGGCCGCGGGATGCTGCGGCCCGAAATTCATGGTGAAGTTCTGAATCTGGACTTCCGCCATGATCAGCTCTTCGCCTTTTCATCGCCGGGCAAGGTCATCCCTTCCCAGGGCGAGAGGAAGTCGAACGAACGGAATTCCTGCACCAGCTTCACGGGCTCGTACACGACGCGCTTCTGCTCGTCGTCGTAGCGCACCTCGACATAGCCCGTGAGCGGGAAATCCTTGCGCAGCGGATGCCCTTCGAACCCGTAGTCGGTCAGAAGGCGTCGCAAGTCCGGGTGATCGGAGAAAAAGATGCCATAGAGGTCCCAGGTCTCGCGCTCGTACCAGCCGGCGGAGCTGAAGACACCCGTGACTGACGGCACCGGCGTGTCCTCGCCGGCCGCGACTTTCACCCGCACGCGCTGGTTATGACGCAAGCTGAGCAAATTGTAGACAACCTCGAAACGCTCGGGCCGCGAGGGGTAATCCACACCGCAAATGTCGACCAAGACCTTGAACTGGCAATTGCTGTCGTCACGCAGGAAGGTCAGCACCCGTAGGATCGACTCACGCCGCGCGTTGATCATCAGTTCGCCATGGGCGATGCGGGCGCCGGACACGTCGTTCGGCAACGAGGCTTGAATTAACTCGCCAAGTTCGCGCAGCGCTTCGCTCATGCTTGCCTGTGGCTCAGACATATCCGGCGTCGTTCAGCGCGCGATGGTTCCGGTGCGGCGGATCTTCTTCTGCAGCTGCAAGACGCCGTAAAGAAGCGCCTCCGCCGTGGGCGGGCAGCCCGGCACGTAGACGTCGACAGGCACGACGCGGTCGCAACCGCGGACCACGGAATAGGAATAGTGATAGTAGCCGCCGCCGTTGGCGCACGAACCCATCGAGATGACCCAGCGCGGCTCGGCCATCTGGTCGTAAACCTTGCGGAGCGCCGGAGCCATTTTATTGCACAGCGTACCGGCCACGATCATGACGTCGGACTGGCGCGGGCTCGGGCGGAAGACGACGCCGAAACGGTCCAGGTCATAGCGCGCCGCGGCCGTGTGCATCATCTCGACGGCGCAGCAGGCAAGGCCGAAGGTCATCGGCCAGAGCGAACCCGTGCGCGCCCAGTTCACGAGCTTGTCCAGATTGGCGACGATGAAGCCCTTCTCGGCGACCTCGGCGGTCGCGCGCGCCAGGATCTGGTCCTGCGCGGAGCCCGGGGGAACGGCCAGACCGGATGCCGTCACTCCCATTCCAGCGCCCCCTTCTTCCACTCGTAGATGAAGCCGATCGTCAGCACGCCCAGGAAGACGACCATCGACCAGAAGCCGAACAGGCCGATCTCACCCAGGGTGATGGCCCAGGGGAACAGGAAAGCGACTTCGAGGTCGAAGATGATGAAGAGGATAGCAACCAGGTAGAATCGTACGTCGAAGCGGGCGCGCGCGTCGCCGAACGCCTCGAAACCGCACTCGTAAGCGGAGACTTTTTCGGAGTCGGGCCGCTGCTTGGCCACGATATAGGACGCACCGATCGCAGCCCCGGCCACGCCCACGGCGATACCGAGGAAGATCAAGATCGGCAGGTACTCGGTCAGCATCGCTTCCATTGGGTCCCGTCCCCTGCCGTCCACAGGGGCTAAAGCGCGGATTTCCCGCCTTTTTTGCGTTCGCACAAAGGCGCCCTTCGTTTACACCGGCGCCCCTATCGCCGCAAGGGAAATGGGCCGCGATTCATGGCACGTTCACGGTGACGAAACGGTTGATGTTCAGGGCACGAAAGTGCGGATCTGGGCGGCGAATTCGGGATGGCTGCGCGTCAGTGTGGCGACGTCTCCCGCTTCCACGTCGGCCGGCTCGATGCCCGGCCATTCGGTGCTGCCAAGAAGAGCCCACGGGGCAGCGCCCTGCAATCGCGCTGCGTGAAATGTCCCACCTGGAATCAGCAATTGCGGCCGCATACCGGCCTCCAGATCGCCTCCGATGGTGGCCACCTGCCCCGTTCCGTCGGCATGCAGCATCAGCACGTCCAACGCGCCACCCAAATGGTGATGGTAAAGCTGCTCCGCGCGGATGCGATGAAGGCGTACCGGCGCCTCGGGCGTAACCAGAAAATAGAGCGCCGTGGCATAGGGGCGAGCGTCCTCGTAGGGAGCCGGCAAGGCGGAGCGCGGAATGGACAGGCGCGAGCGGTAGGTCAACGCCACGAACCCGCAAGTGGGATGCGGTTCCAGGCCGAGGAGCTGCCTGATCCGATCAGGCGTCAGGTCCAAGGGAAGCCTCGCGAGAGAAAATGGCGGGAGTGACGGGACTCGAACCCGCGGCCTCCGGCGTGACAGGCCGGCGCTCTAACCAACTGAGCTACACCCCCGCTGCGCGAAGGCAATGTCCTCTACTTTAGGGCCCAATGTTAGTCAAGGAAGCCCGAGACGAATGGCCCATCCAGACGCTGATCGAACAGCAGTGTATGCAATCTAGTGCGTCCTCGGCCAAAGGTCATCCCGCGCGGTCTGCAAGCGCAGCCTCACGCTGGAAGGGGCCGGCTCAAGACCTACAGAAAAGCCAGAATGGTGGGCGATGAAGGGTTCGAACCTCCGACATCCTGCGTGTAAAGCAGGCGCTCTACCAGCTGAGCTAATCGCCCGAGGGGACGCAATCTAGCCGAAGTGTCATGGTCCGAAAACAATCACGCCGGCCGTTGCTCGGAACGGCCGGCGCGCTGGATTGGCTTCTGCCGGTCAGTTGACCGCGGACTTCAGGGCCTTGCCGGCCTTGAATTTCGGTTGCTTGGACGCGGGAATTTTGATTTGGGCGCCGGTCCGCGGATTGCGGCCCATGGATGCCTTGCGATGGGCGACACTGAACGTACCGAAGCCAACCAGGCGAACCTCGTTACCCTTCTTGAGCGACGTGGTCACACAGTCGATCACGGTATCCACGCACTTGGTCGCTTCGGACTTGGACATCGACGCCTTCTTGGCGACGGCGGCGATTAGCTCATTTTTGTTCATCAACGCCCCCCTTTGGGTCTGAGAGGAAAGTGAACCACGAGCATTGCGAGTCCCCCGCTCGATTCTTGTAAATCGAACGGCAACCGCCGTCAATGAAAGACCCGCGAGAAACCTAAGTTTCTCGCGGGTTTTCGATGCTCGATGAGCTTACGGGATCAGTGCGTAACGACACCGCCGACATCGCCCGCGGGGGGCTGAGCCGGCGAGAGCGCATTCTGCTCGTCGTTCCACTCGATCGGACGCAGCGGCGACGCCAGGGCGTGGAGCAGAACCTCGTCCACGTTGGTCACCGGCACAATCTCCAGACCCTTCTTCACGTTGTCCGGAATGTCCGCCAGATCCTTCTCGTTGTCCTTCGGAATCAGGACCTTGCGGATACCGCCCCGAAGCGCGGCCAGAAGCTTTTCCTTGAGGCCGCCGATGGGAAGGACGCGGCCGCGCAGCGTGATCTCGCCCGTCATGGCGACGTCCTTGCGGACGGGCAGACCCGCCAGCACCGAAACGATCGCGGTGATCATGGCCACGCCTGCGGACGGACCATCCTTCGGCGTCGCCCCTTCCGGCACGTGGATGTGGATATCCTTGCGGTCGAACAGGGTCGGCTTGATACCGAAGGCCGGGCTGCGCGCGCGAACGTAGCTGTTCGCGGCCTGCACGGATTCCTGCATCACATCGCCCAGTTTGCCCGTGATGGTCATCTTGCCCTTGCCGGGAAGGATGACCGCCTCGATGGACAGCAACTCGCCGCCGACCTCGGTCCAAGCCAAGCCGGTGGATACGCCCACCAGATCCTCGGCCTCGACCGCGCCATAACGGAACCGCTGCACGCCGGCGAACTTCGCCAGGTTGCGGTTGGTGACGTGGACCTTCGGCGACTTCTTGCCAACGATCTCCTTCACGGCCTTACGCGCCACGTTCGCGAGCTCGCGTTCCAAGTTACGGACGCCAGCCTCCCGCGTGTAGAAGCGAATCAGATCGGTCAACGCACTGTCGCTGACGTTCAGTTCGCCCTTCTTCAAGCCATGCGCCTCCAGCACCTTGGGCAGCAGGTGACGCTTGGAGATCTCGATCTTCTCATCCTCGGTGTAGCCGGGGATGCGAATGATCTCCATGCGGTCCAGGAGCGGCTGCGGCATGCGCAGCGTGTTCGCGGTGGTCACGAACATCACATCGGACAGGTCGTATTCGACCTCCAAGTAGTGATCCTGGAATGTTCCGTTCTGTTCGGGATCCAACACCTCCAACAGCGCCGAAGACGGGTCTCCGCGCCAGTCCTGGCCGAGCTTGTCGATCTCGTCGAGCAAGAACAGCGGATTGGACGACTTCGCCTTCTTCATGCCCTGGATGATCTTGCCGGGCATCGAACCAATGTAGGTGCGACGGTGGCCGCGCACCTCCGCCTCGTCACGCACACCGCCAAGCGACATACGCACGAAGTTGCGCCCTGTGGAACGGGCGATCGACTTGCCGAGCGAGGTCTTACCGACACCGGGCGGGCCGACGAGGCACAGGATCGGGCCTTTCACCTTGCGCGTGCGAAGCTGCACGGCAAGGTACTCGACGATCCGCTCCTTGACCTTCTCAAGACCGAAATGGTCGTCGTTGAGGATCTTCTCCGCGAGCTTCAGGTCGCGCTTCACGCGCGTGCGCTTACCCCACGGAATACTGAGCATCCAGTCAAGGTAGTTCCGGACGACGGTTGCCTCGGCCGACATCGGGCTCATGCTGCGGAGCTTCTTGACCTCCGCCATGGCCTTCTCGCGCGCCTCTTTCGAGAACTTCGTCTTCTTGATCCGCTCTTCGATCTCGGCGACTTCGTCCTTGCCGTCCTCGCCCTCGCCCAACTCTTTCTGAATCGCCTTGAGCTGCTCGTTCAAATAATACTCGCGCTGCGTCTTCTCCATCTGCCGCTTCACGCGGTTCCGGATGCGCTTTTCCACCTGCAGCACGCCGATCTCGCCTTCCATGAAGGCATAGATCTTCTCCAGCCGTTCCTGCGCGGAGAGGGCTTCGAGCAGTTCCTGCTTCTCGCCGATCTTGAGCGTCAGGTGCGAGGAAACCGTGTCCGCCAGCTTGGACGGATTGTCGATCTGGTTGACCGACACCAGGACCTCGGGCGGAATCTTGCGGTTGAGCTTCACGTATTGCTCGAACTGGCTCACGACGGAGCGGCCCAGCGCCTCGATCTCGCGGTTGTCGCCTTCCTTTTCATCGACCGGCTCGGCATATGCCTGGAAGAAATCGGTGTTCTCGGCATAGCGCAGGATGCGCGCGCGCTTGGAACCCTCGACCAGGACCTTCACCGTCCCATCGGGTAACTTGAGGAGCTGAAGCACCGTGCCGATCGTACCAACGGAATAGATGTCGGCCGGCGTCGGATCGTCCTGCGCCGCGTTCTTCTGCGTCACCAAGAGGATCTGCTTATCGTCCTTCATCACGTCTTCGAGGGCGCGCACGGACTTCTCGCGCCCGACGAAGAGCGGAACAATCATGTGGGGAAAGACCACGATGTCCCTGAGGGGGAGCACCGGATAGAGGCCGCCACTCGCGATCTGCAACGTATATCACCTCGGCTTGAGACCGGCTGGCGCCGGCCGGAACGGCGGGGAAACCCCACCGCAGAACTTTAACTTAGGTGGTCCCGCGGCCCTTGCGGATCAAGGGGCGGTCCTCAAGCGCTGGTGCCGACGTCCCCGACACGATCGGCATAGATCTGCAGGGGCTTGATCCGCCCCTCGACGACCTCTCGGTTAAGGACGACCTCCTCCACGCCCTCGTAGGCGGGCAGGTCGAACATCGATTCCAGCAGGATATTCTCCAGGATCGAGCGCAGGCCGCGCGCGCCGGTCTTACGCGCGATCGCCTTGCGCGCCACGGCCTGGAGCGCGTCTTCCGTGAAAGCCAGCTTGACACCTTCCATCTCGAACAGACGCTGGTACTGCTTGACCAGGGCGTTCTTGGGCTTGGTCAGGATGTCGACCAGGGCCTGCTGGTTCAAATCCTCCAGGGTGGCGATGACCGGCAGACGGCCGATGAATTCCGGGATCAGGCCGAACTTGAGCAGGTCCTCGGGCTCCACGTCGCGCAAGATCTCGCCCGTGCCGCGCTCGTCCGGACCGCGCACGTCGGCGCCGAAACCGATCGAAGTGCCCCGCCCACGCCCGGCGATGATCTTCTCCAGGCCGGAGAAAGCGCCGCCGCAGATGAACAGGATGTTGGTCGTGTCGACCTGCAGGAATTCCTGCTGCGGATGCTTGCGGCCACCCTGGGGCGGCACGGAGGCGATCGTGCCTTCCATGATCTTCAACAGGGCCTGCTGCACGCCCTCGCCTGACACGTCGCGGGTGATCGAGGGGTTATCGGATTTGCGCGAGATCTTATCGACCTCGTCGATATAGACGATGCCGCGCTGGGCGCGCTCGACGTTGTAGTCAGCCGCCTGCAGCAGTTTCAGGATGATGTTCTCGACGTCTTCGCCGACATAACCCGCCTCGGTCAACGTCGTGGCGTCGGCCATGGTGAACGGCACGTCAATGATGCGCGCGAGCGTCTGGGCCAGGAGCGTCTTACCGCAGCCCGTTGGGCCGACCAGCAGGATGTTCGATTTGGCCAGTTCGACGTCGCTGGCCTTCTGGCCATGGGCCAGACGCTTGTAGTGATTGTGGACGGCCACCGACAGCACGCGCTTGGCGTGGCCTTGGCCGATCACATAGTCGTCCAGGACCTTGCAGATCTCGCGCGGGGTCGGCACGCCGTCGCGCGACTTCACGAACGTCGTCTTGTGCTCTTCACGGATGATGTCCATGCAGAGCTCGACGCACTCGTCGCAGATAAACACCGTGGGGCCGGCGATAAGCTTCCGCACCTCATGCTGGCTCTTGCCGCAGAAGGAGCAGTAAAGCGTGTTCTTCGAATCGCCGCCGCTAGCCTTGTTCATCCTACGCCCCGACTAGATATAGTAGTTCTGCCGGTCCTAAACCCATCCATTTACGCATGGGGGCCGCCACCGCACAAGCCTATACCGTAAGGTCTAGGATGCAAAATGGGGGCCGGGCTGGTTCCAGCACGGGCCGAGGGAGGCCCGCCACGAATATATAAGTACGCCCGAGGCCCCGGACGAGATCAGGTCTTCTTGGCCTCTTCGGCCGCCTGCTCCAGCGCCGCCGGGCGCTCGCTCACCACCTGGTCGACGATACCGAATGTCTTGGCTTCGTCGGGCGACAGGAATCGGTCGCGCTCCATGGCCTCCTCGATCGCGGCCACGTCCTGCCCCGTGTGCTTGACGAAGATCTCGTTCAAGCGAGCGCGCAGGGTGAGAATCTCGCGGGCATGAATCTCAATGTCCGTGGCTTGGCCCTGGAAGCCGCCCGAGGGCTGGTGGACCATGATGCGGGAATTCGGCAGAGCGAAGCGCTTGCCCGGCGCGCCGGCGGTCAGGAGAAGCGCGCCCATGGAGGCAGCTTGGCCGATACACAGGGTCATCACCGGCGGGCGGATGTATTGCATCGTGTCGTAGATAGCGAGCCCCGAACTGACCACGCCGCCCGGCGAGTTGATGTAGAACGAAATGTCCTTGGTCGGATTTTCCGATTCCAGGAACAGGAGCTGGGCGCAAATCAGGGTCGAGACAGCATCGTTGACCGGCCCGGTCATGAAGATGATGCGTTCCTTGAGAAGCCGGGAATAGATGTCGTAGGCGCGCTCGCCACGGTTCGTCTGTTCGACGACCATGGGAACCAGCATGTTGGCGGTGATCTCGTTCATGTCCGCTTTCCCTCGCCTCGATCGGCTTCTTAGCCCTTGGTCTTCTTGGCCGCGCGCTTGGCGGGCTTCTTCGCCTTCTCGCCGTCCGCCGGCTCGTTCTCAGCCGTCGTCGCACTGGCCCCGGCGGCTCCGGCCGCGGCGGCCTCCGCCTCGACCATCGACTTGAACGCGTCGGTGGTCATCGGCTTCTTCGTCACCTTGGCCAATTCGAGAATGTAGTCAACGACCTTGTCCTCGAGGATGGGCGCGCGCAGCGCTTCGGCCGCGGCCTGGTTCCGGCTGTAGAACTCCATCACCTGCCGCTCGTTGCCCGGATGGCGACGCGCCTCGGCGATGAGCGCCCGGTTGGTTTCCTCCGGCGTGACGGAGATATTGTTCTTGCGACCCAGGTCGGACAAAAGGAGGCCGAGCCGGATTCGGCGCTCCGCGATCTTGCGGTAGTCGGCCTTGAGGTCGTCCTCGCTCTTCTTGGCGTCCTCGGCATCGAGACGGCCCTGCGCCTTGTCTTCCTGGACCTGACGCCAGATGCCCTCGAACTCCGCGTCCACCATGCCCGGCGGCAACGGGAAGTCGTGTCCGTCGGACAGCTTGTCGAACAACAGACGCTTGGCGCGCGAGCGCGCGACGGTGTTGTAGCCATTCTCCAACTCGCTCTTCACCGACGCCTTCAGCGCGGCCAGATTCTCCAAACCGAACTGCTTGGCCAACTCGTCATCGATCGCGACCGCGACCGGCTCGCGCACTTCCTTCACGGTGACGTCGAAGATCGCGTCCTTGCCCTGAATTTCCTTGTTCTGGTACTCGTCCGGAAATTTGACATTCACGACGCGCTTCTCGCCCGCCGAGGCGCCGACCAACTGATCCTCGAAGCCGGGAATGAAGCGGTTGCTGCCCAGTTCCAGGTAAAACCCATCGCCCTTGCCGCCTGGGAGCGGCTTGTCATCGACCTTGCCCTCGAAATCGATGACGACGACGTCGCCGGACTTGGCAGGGCGCGGCTCCTTAACCGGCTCGGTGCGCTTCACCATCTCGGCACGGCGCGCCACTTCCTCGTCGATGTCCTTGTCCAGAACCTGGATTTCCAACCGCTCAAGCTCGATCGACTTAAAGTCCATCGGCGTGATCTCGGGCAGAACCTCGACCTCGATGGTGAACGCGAGGTCGGCGCCAGCATCGGCCGAGGTGATGTCGATCTTAGGCTGGATCGCGGGGCGCAGACCGCGCTCGTGGATGGCCTGATGGGAGCCTTCGTTCACGGCCTCCTGCAGAACCTCGCCGCGCATGGCTTCGCCGAAACGAGTCTTCAGAAGCGATAGCGGCGCCTTGCCGGGCCGGAAACCGGGGATGCGCGCGGAGGCGCCATATTCCCGCAGCTTGTCCTCGACCTTACGATCGATGTCCTTGGCCGGCAGCACGATCTTGAAACCGCGCTTCAGCCCTTCGGACAGGGTCTCGGTCACCTGCATGGCAATCTCCGCACGTTAAGGGAATACGCCTGCCGCATCGCGTTCGCAGGCGCTGTTCCGATCGGGTGGTGCGGGCGGAGGGACTTGAACCCCCACGACGCAAGGTCACAGGAACCTAAATCCTGCGTGTCTACCAATTCCACCACGCCCGCATTTGGGTCGGTCGGGCCACGACGAAATCCCGCTCGGAACAGGGCCGTTTCTCTATATCATAGGAAATGGCCGCGCAACCGGACGGCCGCCCCGCCCTCCTTATTTCCCAGAGGTCCGCTCGTGTCCGAAGCTCGCGATTTGGAAACGGTCGTCCGCTACGGGCTTTGTACGAGCTGCGGCCTGTGCGAA
The DNA here is from genome assembly GCA_050180485.1 of Alphaproteobacteria bacterium. Classification (GTDB taxonomy): domain Bacteria; phylum Pseudomonadota; class Alphaproteobacteria; order CADEGL01; family CADEGL01; genus CADEGL01. The sequence continues at coordinate 119,845 of JBFXED010000005.1, forward strand.
AGCATGGCCGGCCGGGATCATGTGGAGATGGTCGTTTCCCCCACCGGCCATCTGCGCCCTCGGGTGAAGACGAAGTTCGAGCCCGCCCTGCTCGGCCGCATCCTGGCCGTCTGCCCGGGTGCCGGCGTTACCGGCCCTGATGCGCCAAAGGGGCAGCCTATGCACCCCAAATGGGGGCCACTGCTCAGTCTCCAGCGAAGCTGGGCCGCGGACGACGCCGTGCGTCACAAGGCCGCCGCCGGCGGCACGTTGACCGCATTGGGCGCCTATCTACTCGACAGCGGCAAGGTCGAGGCCATCGTCCATGTGCGCGCCTCGACGTCTGACCCGATCACGACGGATTCGCTGGTCAGCCGTACCGCAAAGGACGTCGTGTCTGGCGCCCAATCACGTTACGCCACCTCGTCACCCCTGCGGCATGTCATGCGCCTTCTGGATGAGGGCACCCGCTTCGCGGTGATCGGCAAGCCGTGCGACGTGGCCGCGATTCGCGCATTGGGGCGCGTCGACCCTCGGGTGTCCGGTCAGATCCCCTACCTCCTCACCATCTTCTGCGGCGGCGAAGCAAACCTTCAGACAGCGGAGAAGATCGCTGCCTTTCACGGCGTGCCCCGTAAGGACATCGCACTGTTCCGCTGGCGCGGGGAAGGCTGGCCCGGTCCCACTCGCGTCGCGGCCAAGGATGGCCGCGTCTTCGACATGAGCTATGAGGAAACTTGGTACGAAAAAGGCAAACCCTGGACCTATGATCTCCAGTTCCGCTGCAAGATCTGCCCCGATGCCATTGGCGAGCAGGCCGACGTGGCCGTTCCCGACGGCTGGGTGATTGAGAACGGCAAACGCATCTTCCGGGAAGCGCCCGGCGTGAATGTGGCGGTCGCCCGCACGCAGGTCGGCGTACAATTGCTGCAGGACGCTTCCACGGCAGGCGCGCTCAAGCTCGCGCCCTGCTCGTTCGAAGACTTCGAGATCATGCACAACGACCACACGCGGCGGAAGGTCAGCCATCCGGCTCGCGCGCTCGCGCTCTTCCTGCTCGGTCAGCCCAATCTGCGCATCCGCCGCTATCGCACCTGGCAGGCCGTGCGCCTGGCCGGGCTGACCGGCAACTGGACCGCCTTTTGGGGCATGGTGCGGCGCGTGCTGGAACGCGCCAACCGCGAGCCGTTGCCTCGCTAGCCGAGCAGAAGACCGGCGGCCGCGTCGACGATGGCGTCGGTGTCGATGCCATAGGTCCGGTAAAGATCGGGGATGTCCCCCGACTGGCCGAACTTCTCGACGCCCAGAGCACGAACCCGATGCCGCCCAACGGCGCCGAGCCAAGATAGCGTCGCTGGATGACCGTCCAGAACGGTGATGATCCCCGCCCCTGAGCCAAGAGCGCCCAGCAAACGTTCGGCATGGCTGCGGCCTCGGCCTGCCCGCTGTGCCTCAAGCCAATCCGCGTGGAGCCGGTCGGGCGACGTGACCGCCAGCAATCCGGTGCCTGGCACATCCTCGGCAATCTGCGCATGGGCAGCCAGCACCTCGGGCGCAACCGCACCGCAATAGGCGATGGCGATTTCGCTACCCGGCGCTGGCGGGATGGCCCAGTAGCCGCCCGTCACAACGGCTTCTCGCCAGGCAGAATCGGGCTGCCGCTTGACCTGTTCGAGCGGTCGGGTCGACAGGCGCAGATAGACCGAGCCGCCCTTCTCCGCCTGCATATGCCGGAACGACCACGCCATGATGGCCGCCAGCTCGTCCGCATAAGCGGGCTCGTAGGACGTCAGCCCCGGTTGACCCATGCCAATCAAGGGCTGGACGATCGACTGATGCGCGCCGCCTTCCGGCGCCAGCGTGATGCCAGACGGCGTCGCCACCAGCATGAAGCGCGCGTCCTGATAGCACGCATAGTTCAGCGCATCGAGACCGCGCGCTATGAACGGATCGTAGACCGTGCCGACGGGCAGCAGACGCGCGTCGAACAGCGACGACGACAGGCCCAGCGCTGCCAGCATGAGGAACAGGTTGTTCTCCGCGATGCCCAGCTCCATGTGTTGGCCTTCGCGGTGCATGGCCCAGCGCTGCGCCGAAATGACTTTTTCGTCACGGAAAACGTCGGCGCGGTCGGCGCGGTTGAAGATCGCGCGCTGATTCACCCACCCGCCCAGGTTGGTCGAAACGGTGACGTCGGGCGAAGTCGTCACGATGCGCGAAGCGAGCGCCGAATCACCCTTGCCCAACTCGTTGAGGATGCGGCCAAAGGCCTCCTGCGTCGATTGGCGCGCGCCCTCGGGCACAGGGAACTCGGCCGGAACAGGAATGGCGTCGACCACGCGCTTCTGTGCGCGCTGGGCAAACGGCGTCTCCTTGAGGAATCCCTCCAGCGTCTCGACCGGCAGCGACAGGCCGGCGAAGCGGTCCCACTCCGCGCCGTCGGCGATGCCCATGGCGCTCTTCAGCCGCGCCATCTGCTCCAGGTTCATCAGTCCCGCATGATTGTCCTTGTGGCCCGCGAACGGCAGGCCGAAGCCCTTCACAGTGTAGGCAATGAAACAATGCGGCACATCGGAGTCGACGGCATCGAACGCCTCGACCACGGCCTCCATGTCGTGACCAGCCAGATTTGTCATCAGCGCATGGAGCTGATCGTCGTCATGCTCATCCAGCAATTGACGGCCGAAGCGCGTGTTGCCCAGATCGGCACTCAGATGCTCGCGCCATGCCTTGCCGCCTTTATAGGTCAGTGCGGAATAGAGATCGTTCGAGCACTCGTCGATCCAGCGCCGCAGCGCCTCGCCGCCCGGCCGCGCGAAGGCGGCTTCCAGCCGCTTGCCGTATTTGAGCATGACCACCTTCCAGCCCACGGCATGGAAGAAGTCCTTGATCTTCTGGAATAGATGGTCGGAGACGACACTGTCCAGGCTCTGCCGATTGTAGTCGACGATCCACCATAGATTGCGGACGTCGTGCTTCCACCCTTCGAGCAGCGCCTCGTAGATGTTGCCTTCATCCAACTCGGCGTCGCCCATGATGGCGACCATGCGGCCCGCCGGCCGGTCGGAGAATCCGTGCAAACGAACATAGTCCTGCACCAGCGAGCCGAACAGCGTCGCCGCCACGCCAAGGCCGACGGAGCCGGTGGAGAAATCCACGTCGTCCGCGTCCTTGGTGCGCGAGGGGTAGGACTGCGCGCCACCAAGGGCGCGGAAGTTGATCAGGTTCTCGCGGCTCTGGTTACCCAGCAGATACTGTATGGCGTGAAAAACGGGGCTGGCGTGGGGCTTCACCGCAATGCGGTCTTCGGAACGCATGGCGTGGAAGAACAGCGCGGTCAGTAGCGTCACGACGGAGGCGCTGGACGCCTGATGACCGCCCACTTTCAAGCCGTCGCGGCTAGCGCGCAGATGATTGGCATGATGAATGGTCCAGCTCGACAGCCACAGGACCTTCCGCTCCAACTCCCGCAAGGTGCGGATCGAGTCGGCGTGCGGCGTGCGGCGTGCACGGCGAAGGGGAATGGCGTCTGCCATGATTTCCGTCCTCAGCGGCCTGCGCGGCGGCGAGGCCAAGCCAGCAGCGCGCGGTTACGGCGGTCGTCCAAACTATCCTTGGGCGGCTCCAGAGCGCCCTGCCCTGGTGCCTTCACGATCTCGGCGATACGGGCACAGATCGTCTCCATGTCCTTATCCGAAAGGCAGGTCGGTTCGATGACCAGGATGCCCAGGCCCGCTTCGTAGTCGTCCAGTTTGATGGTCGGATCGCCCGCGGCCAAGCGCTGGCTGATCGCATGGGCGGAAATGCCCGCCTTCGCCGCATCGATGCGGATGCGCGCGCGATGCAGCGCCTTGCCGGTCGGGTCCGGCGCGGCCTCGGTGGAAAATCCCGACAGCTTGGAGAGCTTCTCCACGGCCATGCGGATGCGCGCGGTCTCCCGCGCAGAGCGGGCAGCCTGATCCTCGCTGCCCATGCGCTTCAACGCGGCGATCACGCCGACCACGCCTTCCTTGCCGACCTTCATGGCGCGGCCGATGCCGCGCTCTTGCATATAGGCGGCGCGCACCAGATCGCGCTTGCCGGCAACGACGCCTGCGGTCAGCCCTCCCAGCCGCTTGTGGCCGCTCCAGATCACTAGGTCCGCGCCTGCTTCGACGAACGGCCGCAAATCGTAGTCCGTCGCGGCGTCGACAATCACCGGCACGCCCTCGGCGTGACAAACGCGCACGAAGTCCGTGAGACCGATGAAGCTTCCTTGCGGCGCCTGGGCGGAAACGACGAACAAACCGGCCGCCGTGTTGGGGCCGATGGCGCCTTCCAGATGATAGGTGCCGGCGCCGTTCACCGAGCCGATCTCCACCGGCTTGGCGCCCGCGATACGGATCATCTGGGTGATATTGCCGCTGTAGTCGATGCAATGCGCCTTCTGGATGACCACCTCGTTCTTCATCCCGGCGCCGTCCGGAAGCGCTTCGATATGCGCCAAGTCGTCACCGGTGATGGTGGCCGCGATGCCGACCGCGATGCCGGATGCCGCGCACGCCGTGACGCACCCCGCCTCCGCACCCGTGGCCGTCGCAATGGCCTCCGACGCCGCGCGCTGAAGGTCGATCATCTCGACATTCTGAGTCAGGATTCCCGCGACGGCCGCGATGACCTCGTCGCTGACGGGGCTCGCGCCAAGAACGGTCGCATAGCCAGTGCCGTTAATGACCCGGCGAAGCCCAAGTTCCGCGAACAGATCGTTCATCCCGCCCTCCGACGATGGAGGACGAGCCTAGCGCCCCGAGCGAGCGGCTTCAAAGACGATGGCAATCGAGAAAATCGGGCGAACCGGGCCTTAGGCGCCGACGCGTTCTTGATACAGGTCGAAGAACGAGCGGGCGGCAAGCACGCGCGTCCCTTCGACATAGCGCTGCCGGTTCGGACGCAGGAAGTCGACCTTGTAGCGGACATGGGGAATGCCGAGCTGGTCGGTGTGCACCGACATTACTTCAGCGGTCTCGACCGTACGGTCGGTCAACACGCGGCGGAACTGCGAACCGCGCTTGATGTACTCAAGCTGTTCGCCGCGCTTGAAAAGCAAGCTGCTCATTTGACGGGAGATAGGTGCCATGCCGCGTTCCCCTATAACCGCAGCGAAACCAAATAAATCGAACCAATACGGATATTTATAACGATATCCTCAAAATCCGCAACAAGATCGGCGAGCGACCTAAGGAATGGGTAAAAGCCCTTAAGTTCCAACACGTTCCGATCGGAGCAGCGCCAGGACCGCGGGCGAAGCGGCGATCTGGCCATGGGTCGTATAAGCCTCGTGATTGGTCTCGATGTCCGCCAGATCGTACAGATAGTTGACCATCATGGCGGCCGAATCCTTGATGCCTTTTGGCGAACGGTCACCCATCCAATTGATCCGCTCGACACGCGCGCCGTTCGACAGATGGAAATGCGCCACCCGGTCGAGCGCGCCACCGCGCGGACTCCGCGCCTCCAATAGATACTGGGCACAGAGCCGGGTAAGTGGCCCCTTGAGGGCACCCGCGATGCGCGAATCGTCCTGCCAATCCGGTGTGGCCAGAAGCGCGCGGAGCCCTTGAACGTCGTCGACACGCGCCGGCAGAGCGTGGAGCGCCGCCCAATCGGCGGCACCGAAGATCGCCAGCGCCCCTTCGCCCGCGCCATCGAGCCAGCGGCGGAAGCCCGGGATCGGAGACAAGGTTGAGAAAATACGGAGCTGGGGGAATTCGACACGCAGTTGATCGACGACGCGCTTGATCAGAAAATTGCCGAAGCTGATACCGGCCAGGCCAGCCTGTGCGTTCGAGATCGAATAAAAGATCGCCGTGTCGGCACGGCGTGCGTCCGCCGAGGGCAAGGTTTCGTCCAGCAGCACGCGAACGTCGCCCGCCAAGCCGTTGACCAACGCCACTTCGACGAAGATCAGCGGCTCGTCCGGCATACGCGGATGGAAGAAGGCGAAACAGCGCCGGTCGGAATCCAGCCGGTGTTTCAAATCTTGCCAACTTTGGATCGCGTGAACGGCCTCGTAGGCCGCCAGCTTCTCCAAGAGCGCCGCGGGCGACGACCACGTGATCCGGCGCAACTCGAGAAAGCCGATATCGAACCAGGACGCCAAAAGCCCCCGCAGGTCCACGTCGAGCGCCGCAAGCGTCGAATCGCGTTCGACGCGCTGAAGCTGCAAAAGCTCGGCGCGCATGTCGACTAAAAACTTCACGCCTTCGCTCAAGGCATTGAATTGAGTCAAAAGGCGCAGGCGCGGCGCATCCAGCGCGCGGCGCAGCCCCTGCTCCGCCTTCCGCCGCGCCTCGGGATCGCGTGCGGCCTGCACACGGCCAATGGCGGTATCGACAGCCTGGCTGTCGGTATCGAAATCCTCGGCAAGGAGACGAAGAAAGCGCCCCCGGCCGATCGCGTTGAGCGACAGATAGCTGCGCCCCAATTCCGCGGCGCGGACCCGGGCGGACACCTCGCCTCCCGTGGCCTCCAGGCACGCCCGCATTTGCTCGCGCACCCGCTGTGCATCCTCGGCAGGCAGATCCGGTCGCAACGGACGCACGGGCAAGGCGCCGATGGCCGATGATCCGGCCACGTCCCGCCAGGCGTTCTTCAACCGGCCCAGCGCCTTTTCGACAAAGGCTGACGCCGCGGAACGCATTTCACTCATGGAATGTCCGTCGAGAACATGCGCCGGTAAACCCCCGGCAAGGCTTCGGGCAAATCCTCCGCGATCAGGCCGGGACCGGCAACGGCCCCAACCTCGCCATGCAGCCACGCGGCGGCCGCGCCCGCTTCGAACGCATCCATCCCTTGGGCCATCAAGGCCAGGGCAAAACCCGCCAGCACGTCGCCGGCCCCAGCGGTCGCCAAGTCGGCGGGCGCGTTGGCATTGATCAACGCTCGCCCATCCGGCGCCGCGATCACCGTATCGGCACCTTTGAGAAGAATCGCAGCACCGCTTTGGGCCGCCGCCGCGCGGGCTCGGGCAACTTTATCGCCGGAGACATTGAGCAGCCGCGCGAACTCGCCCTCATGCGGCGTCAGCAGGCATGGCGAGGCAATGCGCGCGAAAAGCGCGCCGGGGTCGTCGGCGAACGATGTGATGGCGTCCGCGTCAAGCACGACGTTCTTCTTGGCGCGCAAAGCGGCGATGGCGGCCGCGCGCGTGTTCATCCCCACACTCGCCCCCGGTCCAACCAGCACCGCATTGCGCCTTGGATCGGCGATAGCAGCTTCGAACTGCTCCGGCCCCTCTCGACGCTCGACCAGAGTTCCCGGCTCGCCCACGGCATAAATCGCGAAGGCCTCGTCTGGCGCGGCGATGGTCACGAGCCCCGCGCCGGCGCGCAGGGCAGCCCGTGCCGCAAGCCGCGACGCGCCCGTCATGCGCGCCCCGCCCAGGATAACGGCGTGGCCGCGGGCGTATTTGTGATCCGCGAGCGTGGGACGCGGCAGGGCCCAAAGCGCGGGACCGTTCCGCCACAGGCGCGGCGCGATCCCATCGAGGACCGAGTCCGGAATGCCAATATCCGCCAACAGAACCTCACCCGCCAAAATCCGCCCGGGAAGAAGGAGATGGCCAGGTTTCTTGCGGAAAAATGTGACAGTCAGATGGCATTGCGGAGCAAACCCCAGGACGGCGCCGCTGTTCCCGTCGACGCCGCTGGGAACGTCCACGCCCACGATGGTCATGCCGCGCTCCAACGCGGCTTTGAGGGTCGCCGCCAGCGCACCTTCGAGGGCGCGCGCCAGCCCTGCCCCGAACAGCGCGTCCACCACCAGCGCCTTGCCATCGACCACTTCCGGCGCGATTGGAACCGTCTTCCCGTTCCACAGCGCGGCATGGCAGCTGGCATCGCCTTTCATCCGGTCCAGCGGAACGGAGGCTGCCACCGTCACCGGCCATCCCATCCGCGACAGGTGCCGCGCCGCCACATAGCCGTCGCCGCCGTTGTTGCCCGGCCCGCAGAGCACGACCGTCGGCCGAGCGGACCAGCGCAAGGCGATCTCGCGCGCGACGGCCGCGCCCGCGTTCTCCATCAGCGTCTCGCCGGACACGCCGGATTCGATCGCGGCCCGGTCGGCGCGCGCCATTTCTTCGGTCGTCAGCAGCACATCGTGCGATCGGTATGTAGCGGCCATGGGCACTCCTTCGCGGCGCAGCATAGCCGGGCCTTGGCCGCCCCTCCATCGGGACGGGAGCGCAACTTGACCGTCCGGCCCGAACAGCCCCACTCTTCGACCGATTTTCACCGGTTTCGGGCGAGCTTGCGGGAGGAAACGACATGGCCACCGAACAGACCAAGACGGCACCCGATTTCAGCAACGGCGCGGCTTACATGAACGGCGAATACGTCCCCATCGCCGACGCCAAGATCTCGATCCTCGACTGGGGCATGATCCGCTCGGACTGCACCTATGACGTGGCCCATGTCTGGAAGGGACGCTTCTTCCGTTTGGAAAAGCATCTCGACCGTTTCCTCAAAGGTGTCGCCAAGCTGCGCATGCAGCTTCCCTTCGACAAGGACGAGCTGGAAAAGACGCTGCACAAATGCGTCGCCCTGACCGGCCTCGACGATGCATATGTCTCCATGACCTGCACGCGCGGCCGGCCCACAGGCGGCGTGCGAGACCCGCGCCTGGCCAAGAACAACTTCTACTGCTTCGCCGTCCCCTTCGTCTGGCTGGCCAATTTGGAACAGCAGGAGC
>JBFXED010000006.1:0-123670 GCA_050180485.1 Alphaproteobacteria bacterium
GTAGAGGGCTACCTGAGCGGTAGCGGGCGAGCCCCGCCGAATGGCAGGGGTAAGCGCTAGATCAGCGAGACTAGCCGGCGCTGGGCGAACGCGTCGGCGTCGATGTAGGTCTGGGTCTGCATGATGGAGCGGTGGCCGGCGAGCTTCTGAACGTCACGAAGGCTGCCGCCCGTCCGGGCCACGAGCCGGGCCGCGCGGGTGATGAAGGTCCGGCGCCCGGAGTGAGATGAGCACCCTTCGAAGCCCAGGCGCCGGTAGAGGGTGTTGAACCAGTTCACGATGCTGTTCGGCGTCATGGCCGGCCCACGCTCCGACTTGACAACGTGCCCAACCATGCTCGAGACGCGCGTCAGCCTGACCAGCGCCCGGCGCAGTTCCGGATGCAACGGAATGCTCCGGCCGGATTTCTTCTTGGCTGCCCGATCCTGGAGCTCGATGGTTCGAGCGATCTCGTGAGTGGCCGTGAGAAGCATTGGCCAGGTCAGCTTGGCGATCTCCCCGGCTCTAAGACCGGCTTTCGCTGACAGAAGAATGATGACGCGATCACGGTCAGGGTGTCGGCCGTGCCTGACCTCGTTTAAGGCCGCCACGACTTGGCGGCGCGATAATACTTTGGCTTGCTTGCCTGCCATTTATGCCTCTTTTTTATTGAGTGTTTGCACAACGGTAGAATAGCATGAAAAGGCTAAATTGTCAATTTTATCAAATACTTATGTTTGAGAAGGCTCAAATATCCGAGATATCGACTTTGCAAAATCCGACAACTAAGCCCCTTTTGGCGGGTGCTAAGAAAAAAGGATTGTTCTCTATTTGTTCTTAACTAAAATGGCCATCGCCGCGTTGAGCGAGAGGTGTTGACGGATCGCGAACCGGAGTATCGTTGCCATGACGACAGGGGGAGAGGATCGGATGCGTTTGCTTGCGGCAGCAAATACTGGCCCGGCAAAAGCCCCTATTTCGCCTCGCCTTGAACTTGGCGCCTACGAAGCGCTTTGGCTAGAGCACGGCGCGACCTTTAAGACAATTGCCGATCGTTTCGCGGTCGACCCAGAAGCCCTTCCATCGGATTTTGTGCCCTCTACAGTAGCGCAGGCGCGAGCCGGTGAGGTTCTAGCGCTTCTTAAGTCTAAGGGTGTCCACAGATTCGGAATCCGCGTCCACCACGCCGGGGATTACCCACCTCGCCTTCGGGACGCTAAGTACCCGGTTGAACTTCTGTATTATCAGGGCGCCTGGGAACTTACGGAATTGCGTTCCTTGGCAATCGTAGGCACTAGGAATGCCTCGACAGAGGGAATTGCGCGGACACAACGACTAGCTCGCGAACTCGTCGAACGAAACTTCACAGTCGTATCTGGCTTGGCAACCGGCATCGATACCGCTGCCCATACTGCGGCTCTCGACGCTGGCGGTAGAACGATTGCTGTAATTGGGACGCCACTTGGCGACTTTTATCCCAAAGAGAACCGCGCCCTCCAGGAGCGCATCGCTTCAGAATTTTTGCTGATTTCACAAGTGCCAGTTCTGCGCTATCGGAATCAGAAGCCACCTCAAAACCGGCTGTTCTTCCCAGAGCGCAACATCACGATGAGCGCGTTGACGGAGGGAACGATCATTGTCGAAGCCAGTGAGACGTCTGGAACGTTGCATCAGGCAAAGGCAGCGATTCACCAAGGCCGCAAGTTGTTCATCCTCGACTCTTGTTTTCACCGATCAGACATAACGTGGCCACACCGGTTTGCGGAGCAGGGTGCGATCCGCGTCAAGACCTCCGCGGACATTTGGGATGCCCTCGGCTCCTAGACTTCTTCGGATTGATGAGACCACGATCAGCGATCACTATCGGCTCCAGCCGAGTGACGAGGTGTACTATTTGTATGAGTACACTTCGGGGCAGAATTATCTCTTTGGTGAGACGAACAATCTGATTTCTAATTTAAAAAAGTCGCCAACGCGGGCAAATCGCCCTGCGGAGTATCGACACAAGCTGGATGCAATTCAAAAGTGCGCACGCGACCTCAGCCATGCGCTAAACCGAGAATGGCTCGATGGAGCCACCCTGGTGCCCGTGCCGCCTTCAAAGGCGCGTGGCACACCGGAATACGACGACCGAATTAGTCAGATTTGTAGGGCCATACCTGCATCACCCATTGACGTGCGCGAACTCGTCGTGCAGCGCACTTCCATGGACGCCGCCCACGTATCTGGTAATCGCCCATCAGTGGAAGAGCTTCTGGCCGCCTACGAGATCGACGAGGCTCTCACGAGTCCTGCCCCTCTTCGGATCGCGATTGTCGACGATGTCGTAACCGCCGGCACACACTATCGAGCGGTGCATACTCTGCTTTCCGGCCGCTTTCCTGGAATTCCGGTAATTGGGGTTTTTATCGCTAGGAGAGCTTTATCGCAGGATCAAAGATCGCCGTTCGCGGCCATAGATCCTTAGGCCAGGCAGCGGTGACGTTATCCATGACCAGCCGCTATGTGTCGCCCGATCTGGGGCCAATTAGATCGCTTGCAACCGAAGCTCTCAGAACGAATTGCTAAAGCACTGGCATTACCGGATGGAATCAATCTGATCGCCCACGATTTTTAGCGACTTTTTTTCGGTTAATTTCGTCTTGTTCAATTTTGGTTAGGCCGTGGTCCGCCAAAGCAGAACGAAACTGCTTATCACTCCACTTCGATCTATTAGCAAAGGACAAAACCTTCGCATATCGAATCCTAGAAGTCGGAGTTTCGTCAGCAAAAACTAGCTTAACCAGTCGAGTAAACGCACCTGCGAGTGTACGAGAAGAACCGATTTTTTGCCGCTTGCAGATATTTGCGAATGCCCTTTTCCAGTCCACCTTCGATTTCGAGCGGCGGCCTATTTTATAGGCAATGCTGAGCTGCATATTGAGGCGGGCTCTTTTGCCTCTGATCCCTTTCTTTCCTGAGCGTACCTGCTCTATCTCTGCCATTAGCTCAAGGATTCGTCGCTCTGCTTTCTTAACCTCATTGGTAGCTCGTTCAGATTGCGACGTGCTCATCTTCGCCCCTAGCTACAACTGATCATCCGCTACGGATCTGCCAGCTGCAAATTTCGCAACTTGTAAAGCGTCCTCAGGTACATGAAACCTGGAGGCGCATATGCGCGAACTGAATCCTAAGCAACGTTACTATACGGATGTTGAGGTCGCAGAATATATAAACCAGTCCGTCAAGACCATTCGGAAATGGCGCCGATGCGGGTACGGCCCGGCGTTCCACAAGTTTGGTCGTTCCGTACGGTACTCCTATGCGGATATTAAAATCTTCGAACAACAAAATCGCCATATCAACACTAGCTCCAATGCGGATGTTAGTAGGAGAGCTTGTGCTGTTGATCCTCGGGCGGGTGCAGAGCCGATTCAATTCGCGTCCGTATCGGATGCTGCCAGGAGGGATAAATGAGCACCCTCACTTATGCGAAGCGCAAGCGGCTTAAGCAGGAGTTAGAGGGCTGGCTGCAGAAACGTCGATTCCACGTGTTCCTTACCTTAACCCTCAATACATCGTCCTCAGCGGATGCTGTTTCGAGAAAATTCAAGGCGTGGCTAGCTCAAGTTGATAGATGGCTGATTGGAAATAACTGGCATAAGGATGCGACTAATTGTGTGTTCGCAGTCGCTGCAGTTGAGCATCTGAACACCAACGCACATTTGCATATTTTGCTTCGACTACCTCGACATGCCCGTCATAAATCCCCTCTACGTCAGGCAAAGAAGTATTTTCGATTCTGGACAAAGGTCATCCGTTCCGGAGGGTGCTGCCTATCAACCGGACCGGATCAGGGCGCAGTTAGCTACATCCTTAAGTGCGCTACGGATGAAGACGCGTTCAATAGCATCATGTTTTCCAATCAATTTCATGGAAAGAGCAGAAGAAAATGCCGGCGCAAGACCGCGCGGTATCGAGCTAGAGGGTTTAATTTAGGTGAAAACGTGAATTGTAAAATAATAATTACTCATAAGCCTCGCTCGCATCGCGAGTGATACCGGTACTCAACGAGTGACTGGTAATTGGCACGGATCGCAATCTTGTCGTATCGCTTAACAACATCCGCTGCGGACCTTCTACCAATAGATATGTGAATAAGCGACTTGCTGAGAAACTGCGAGTTTCTGTGCTACCTGATGCCATCAAGAGGAAACTTGAAATCGGTCTGGTCGTGGACCGCTAGCCACTCATCCAATGATGCGCATCCGAGGTATTGCGCCTGATGGCTCTCTATTGATCCTGCTTAAAGCCATTAGTCGTTTTCACGAAAGCTTGGAACGAAGATGTGAGCCCCTTAACTCAACATAGGCGAGGTGCTCAATGAGAGTGGAAACTTCATTCGGATTCGTAATCCTTCCCAAGAAGGAAGAGATAACCTCATTATCACTGTTGGATCTCACGGACCGCATTCGCACGGCGGAGAAAGCGAGAACGAGACGGGACGCACGAAACGCCAAATTTATTCGGTCGAAGATGGTTGCACTCGGACATGCCTACCGCCTGCTTATGTGTGGGATACTAATGGACCGCCAACCAGCCGGGGTTACCCTTGAAGCCGCTTTGGTTAAAGCAATTGTGGTCCCCGGACCTAGTGAGAGCCGCATTTTCGCCGAGGCCCTGCACGGCGCTAGATTGTTGAAGATCCACCCCGACCAGTTTTTGGCCGGACTAGAGGCAGGTGACTATGGCTTATTCCGTCGTTGCCGGGATGCTGGTCAAGTAGCCTACAAGAGCCAGCTCAACAAATAGGCGACCAGCCGGTGTCGGGGTACGACACCGGCTTTGGCTTCTTCTCTCCACCGACCACCGCATGAACCGATTGAACTGGTCTATACGCCAGCCGACAAGATCGGCGCGCTACTCAGTGTGAAATGCGAAAAATGCGAGGATCGGGAAAGCACTCGGTCCCTGAATTAGCTGGTCGCCCGTCCGTCACATATTTGATAGCGCAAACGCGACGCTTTTTATCTGAACATAGTTCAGTAGTGCATCGCGCCCCTTCTCGCGACCATATCCAGATTGTCCATAACTACCAAAAGGCGTCTCAACTCCACCTGCATACCATTCGTTTATGAAGACTTGTCCGACCCGCATACGCTTTGCAGTGGACATTGCTCGTTCCACATCGCGTGTGAATACTCCACCCACCAGACCGTAGGACGTGTCATTTGCAATATCGATCGCGTCGGCCTCATCACGCGCTTTTTGAATAACCAAAAAGGGGCCGAATACCTCTTCTTTCGAGATTTTCATTTTTTTGGAGACGTCAGAAAATACTGTGGGCGCCATAGGCCGATCAGCGAAAACACCGCCAAACGCAGATTGGTCAGATACCACGCCAGCGCCGTCACGATTAGGATCCAAAACCAGGGCGGCGGATAGCTAAGGGCTGAGAAAATCGCGCCATAGAAAAATGTTACGACGATTGAGAAAACCGCGATCGGTCCGTGAAAATTCGCCGTGATGAATAAGACCATTGCTTCGCCGATGTCTCCTGCGGGAATTTTATAGTTACTACCCACTGTAACCGTACCCCGGTTATCAGCTACATCCATCCTCTCTTGCGGCTAACGACTAGTAAGGCACTACTTTGCCTCCAAAGCGTCGCCAAAATGAGGGCTCGTGCAGCCAGTCCTTCCCCATACGAAAAATGACAATGACATTATGATTTTGTCGAATTACGGGTGCACGCTATCGACGATATGAATTTATTATCGATAGTTATTTGGCGCTTACAGCATCTTCTGCGGATCTAATGGATTCTGGAACGGGTGTAGATCATAAAGCGGCGAAAGAACGCCAGGGTCGCGCAGAGGCGGTTGTAGTCCGCGGCGGTCGTTCGCCGGTGCGATGCGGAAAATCTTTCGGTAGTTCTGGGAAAATTGCGAGTAACTGCTGAATCCGCAGGCTTCGCTGATGCTGCCCAGATCCATAGTCGTGGATTTCAGAAGCTTTCGCGCGCGCGCAAGGCGGATCATCCGGTAGTGATTTGCGGCTGTCGCCGAAAAAGACAGTCGAAACAGCCGATCCAAATGTCGTCGCGAGACACAGAGACGAGCCGCCAGGTCTGCGATCTCGACCGGCGCGTTGATTGTCTGCTCCATGATGCTGCACGCATCACGCACCGTCTGCGGAAGCTTATTGTGGACCGAAGTGAACAAGTCGTACTGCGGCTCGCTCGGATCCCGTAGATACGGAAAAGCGATCATGCTAGCCACGCGCGTAGCGACATCGCGACCCAGTCGCGTGCCGACTAACCGCAACATCATGTCGACAGAGCTAATCCCACCCGCGCAGGTCATCCGGTTCTCGGAGAACGTGTAGATCTTCTTCTCGAACCGCACATCCGGGAATAACTGCGAATAGAGCGGAAGGCTATTAAAATGGGCCGTCGCCGGATGCCCTGTCATGAGGCCGGCGCGGGCCAGGTGATAGACGCCCGTCTCCATAGCGCCCAAACATTTTCCGAAACGGGCGAACCGCCGCAGAAGCTTTTGCGTGTCCCGGTTCTCATACTTGTGAGGTTTGAAACTACCGCAAACCAGAAGCGCATCAAAATCGTCAAGATCGCCCAGATGCACCTCGGCAGTGAGCGGGATGCCGTTGCTCGATGGAACCGAGGGGACTGTGTCGTGAACGAGCGTCCATCCAAATGGCGGGGTATCGTGAACGGAATTGGTGACCCGGAGTGTTTCGATCGCCGAAACGACACTCAGCAACGAGAACTCCGGCAACAGCAGGAATGCGACGCGATACACGGCGATCGGCTCTCCAACGGCCAAAAGGGCCGTGTTGCAGACGGTCACACCTGGAAACGCTTGATCCTAACTTTCCAATACTATACGCGCCGCAGCCGAGAGAACAGCACCGGCCAGCTCAAAAGTCCTTGCATAGGCGCAGCGCATCCAGGATCGCGGCATGAACATCGCGAGAAGCCACGGCGTCGCCGATGCGGTGTAGGGCAAAGAGCGCCGACGGGTCGACGGTATAGTCTTGAGGCCGACCTTCGGCCAACGCATCCACGTCGGTCACGCCGCCGTTGCGCGAAAGGCCCTTAAGCCCGTCATAGACCTCCGCCACGGGCATGGTGCCATTTTCGAGCACCACGCTGTCGCAGGTCATGGTTTCGGTCGTATCCGTCAGTTCGTTGATCAACGTGGCGACGAGCTGGTTACCCTGGCGCGCAACCCCGATCAGGCGGCGGTCCGGCACGATGGCGGCGTTGCCCTGATAAAGCCGACGGAGCAGGAATGGCCGATCCAGGTGGCTGGTCTCCTGTGCCCCATAATTGTCGGCGGTGACATAGATCAGCTTCGCACCATCCGCCATGAGCTTTTCGGCGCAACTCGTGGCGTTGATCGTGCCGGTGCCGTCGAACAGCAGCACTGTGCCCGCCAACGGGCGCGGGTCTTCCAAAACATTCCACACGGTCTTGCATAGGTCGGCGCCAGGCATCCGGTCCAGCCGGTCGGGTACTCCACCCGTCGCGATGACGACATAGTCGGGATTCTCCGCTAGGACTGCATCCTCATCGGCCAACGTATTGTAGCGGAAGCGGACGCCCATCCGTTCGGTCTCCGCCACGCGCCAGTCGATGATGCCAACCAGATCCCGTCGCGAGGGAACGCGCACGGCCAGGCGAAGCTGCCCACCCGGCTTATCCGTAGCCTCGAACACCGTGACCGAATGGCCGCGAGCGGCCGATACGCGAGCGGCCTCTAGCCCGCCCGGACCGGCCCCCACCACCACGACCTTCTTGCGTACCGGCGCAGGCTCGATCGCATGCGGCAGCGAGGCTTCGCGGCCGATGGCCGGATTATGGATGCAGCGGCGCTGCCACGAGCAATAGGTGGCCCCAACGCAAGGCCGGATACGCTCTTCTTCGCCTTGTTCGATCTTCTTGACGATGTGGGGATCGGCAATATGCGCGCGCGTCATGCCAATCATATCCACCAACCCGTCACGCACCGCGTGGCGGGCGGTCGCCATGTCCGTGATCCGGCAAGCATGGAAGACGGGCAGCTTCACGTGCTTCTTGAATTCGCCGACCTGGCGCAGATGCGGTGCCAGCCCGATCTGCATACCCGGCATATAGCTGGCCAGGCCCAGAGTCGTATCCATGCGTCCGAAATTGAGGTTCAGGAAATCCAGCGTGCCCGTGCGCTCATAAAGATGCGCCATTTCCAGGCACTCGTCGTCACTGATACCGCCTTCGAAGCCCTCACCGATCGCGGTGCGGAAGCCAACGATGTAATCGTCGCCCACCTGCCGGCGGATTTCCTCCATCACCATGACGCCGAAGCGGCAGCGATTCTCCAGTGAGCCGCCGAACTCGTCGGTGCGCTTGTTGACCATGGGCGACCAGAATTGGCCGATCAGATGGCCGTGTCCCAGGATCTCGACGCCGTCGAGGCCGCCTTCCTTGCAACGGCGCGCGGCCTGCCCATAAGCCTTCACGATGCGCTCGATGTCGTAACGGTCCATTTCCTTGGCAATCGCGCGATGCGCAGGCTCGCGATAGTGGGACGGCGCCACCACCGGCAGCCAGTGGTCGGCCCGCCAATGGGTCCGCCCGCCCAGGTGGGATATCTGGCACATCACGGCCGCACCATGGCGATGGATGCGTTCGGCAAACTGCCGGAAATGCGGAATCACGTCGTCGCTGCCGACATGCAATTGGCCGAAGACGGAAGCCGAATCGGCCGCCACGTTCGAAGAACCACCGAACATGGTCAGCGCGATGCCGCCCTTAGCCTTTTCCTCGTGATAGAGCTGGTAGCGCTCTTTCGGTTTGAAATCCTCGCCATAGCTGATGGCGTGGCTGGTGCTCATTACCCGGTTCTTTAGGGTGAGATGCTTGAGCTTGAACGGCTGGAGCAGCGGGTCGCGATTGGGGACGGAAGCATTCATTTCGACCGGATGTCTCCTTGTGAACTGCCTAAGGCGGCGATGGCGGCGGCGTTTCGTTGGGCGGCCTCTTCCAGCCAGCCGACGCGTAGCTCCGGCACGGAATCGACCAGAAGGCGGGTATAAGCGTGGGTGGGACGAGACAGAACTGTCCCCGCGAAGCCTTGCTCGACTACTTCGCCATGTCGCATCACCAGAATGCGGCCAGCTAGCGTGGCCACGGTCGCCAGATCGTGACTGATAAAGACGACCGCCATTCCCAACCGTCCGCGCAGATCGTCGACCAGCCGCAACATGGCGCTGGCCACGACCGTGTCGAGTGCCGATGTGATTTCGTCACAAACCAGAACATCTGGTTTCGCGGCAAGCGCGCGGGCCAGGTTCACACGCTGCTTCTCACCTCCAGAAAGCTGGGTCGAGCGCCGCTGCGCGTAATGGGGCGGCAAGCGCACAAGGTCTAGCAGGTCCTTGATACGCGCATCTCGCGCGGCGCCGCGCATGCCCCAGAAATAGGTCAGAACGCGACCCAGGATACGCTCGACCGTATGACGCGGATTGAGTGCCGTGTCGGCCATCTGGAAGACCATCTGGACGCGCCGCCGCTCTTCCCGACTTCGCTGCGCGACGGTCGCCGCCAGGGCCGTGCCGTCGACATCGATTCGCCCCGCGGCGGGCGCGTGCAAGCCCGCGATGACATGCGCCAACGTCGTCTTCCCAGAGCCCGATTCCCCGATTACAGCGACCACCTCGCCCCGATGAACCGAGAAGCTCGCGTCGCGGACTGCGACGACGGCAGGCAATCCATCGGCTCCGCGTGCGCCAAAGCCGGCGGTGATGCCTTTGACCTCCAGCACGGGGGCGCCAGGAGGCGGCGCGGTTGGCTTCGAGGTTTCGCCTTTCATCCAGCGTTTGCAGGCCCCGATCAGCTCGCGCGTGTAGTCTTCTTTGGGCGCATGGAGGATTTCCTCAACGCTGCCCTGCTCCACCAGCCTGCCTCCGCGCAGCACCAGGATGCGGTCTGCCATCTGCGCCACCACGGCCAGATCGTGGCTGACGAACAAGGCGGATGTCTTGCCGTTACGCACTGCACCCTTGAAAGCCTGCAGCACCTCGACCTGGGTGGTGACGTCGAGCGCGCTGGTGGGCTCGTCGAAGACCACCAAAGCCGGCTCTTCTAGCAGGCCCATGGCAGCCATGAAGCGCTGAAGCTGGCCTCCCGAAACCTCGTGGGGATAGCGCGTGCCGATCCGGTCGGGATTGGGTAGGTTAAGCCGCCTATACAAAAGCCGGGCGCGCGCCAATGCATCCTGGGCCGGGCGTGTGTGGTGAACGCGAGCGGGCTCGGTTACCTGAGTGTCGAGCCGCATCCGGGCATTGAAGGCCGCCGCCGCGCTCTGCGCCACATAGGTCACACGCCGTCCGCGCAGATCGCGCAGCATGCCACCGCCGGTCGCCAGCATGTCCGTGTCGCCGAAGCCCACATGCCCGCCGCGCACGGCGAGGCCGGGACGGATATGTCCGAGCGCCGCCAAGGACAGCGTCGTTTTGCCCGAGCCTGATTCGCCAATCAGAGCGACAATCTCGCCCTGCCTTACGGACAGGGAAATGTGGTCGACCACATTGCGCCCGCCCGCCACCGGGGCGATCACCAAATCCTTGATGTCCAAGACCAGCGGGCGGCTCATCGCGAAACCGGCTCCTTGCCGCGCCGGTCGCCAAGAATGTCGACGAGAAGATTGAGCGAAATAGTAACCGACGCGATGGCCAACGCCGGAAAGATCGGCGCTAAGGAGCCGGATGCTAGACCGGAGAGATTCTCGCGCACCAAACCGCCCCAATCGGCCTTGGGCGGCTGGATACCGAGGCCCAAGAAGCTAAGGCTGCTCATGAACAGGATCGCGAAGCCCAGGCGGATGGCGAAATCCGCGGCCAGCGGCCAAACGACATTGGGCAACACCTCGGCGAACAGAAGCCAGCCCACTCCCTCGCCCCGCGCGCGGGCCGCGCGCACGTAGTCGAGCACGGCCACGTCGCCACCGAGGGCCCGCGTGATACGGAACACGCCGGCGGCATAGACGATACCGGCCACGCCGATTAGAACCACGACCGACGAGCCCAGAGCTGCCACAACCACCAGTCCGACGATGATCTTCGGCAGGGACAATAGGACATCCACGATGCGGCTGAGCACGGTGTCGAGCCAACCGCCCCGGATCGCCGCCAGCAATCCCAACGTGCCGCCGATAGCATGGGCCAGAATCGTCGCGGCCAAGCCCATGGCCAGGGTGATGCGCGCCGCGTCGATCAGGCGCGAGAGAAGGTCGCGGCCCAGATAGTCGGTGCCCAAAAGCGCCTCGGTGCTGGGCAAGCCGAAGGAATCGGTCGACACGAACTCGGCCGGATCGTTGGGCATGAGAAGTGGCGCGAAAAGCCCGACTATCGACCACAGAGCAATGATGACGGCCGCGCCGATCGCCAGACAGCGGCCTCTGCGGCGCGGCGACGCAGCGGGTGCAGTCGCGGCGCTCACTCCCGCGCCCTCGGCACCGCGACGCCCGAGGACATACGCGGGTTGAAGATGATGGCAAGAAGATCCGCAGCCAGGATCAGCCCGACATAGGCCAGACAGAACAGCATGGCGCAGGCTTGGACAACCGGCAGATCCCGGGCCGAAACAGCGTCGACCATCAGGCGTGCCATGCCCGGATAGGCGAAGATCGTCTCCACCACGACGACGCCACTGACCAGATAAGCCACGTTCAGCGCCACCACATTGGCGATCGGCCCAACCACGTTGATCAAAGCGTGGATAAAGATGACCCGCCACCGCGGCACACCCTTAAGCGTGGCCATCTCGATGAACGGTGAGTCGAGCAGGTTTGTGATCGTCGCGCGGGTCATGCGTGCGATTTGAGCCATCACCACTAGGACCAGCGTTCCGACCGGTAGGATCAAGGCACGCGCTACCTGTTCGAAGCCATGGCTCGGCGCGATATAGGCGACCGCGGGAAGAAGGCCAAGATTTACGGACATGACCAGCACTGCGACCGTGCCGATCAAGAATTCAGGCGTCGCCGAAAGGCCCAAAAGAATCACCGAGGCCACGCGGTCGAACATGCCGCCCGAGCCCAGAGACATCAGGAGGCCCAATATCAGAGCCAGCGGGACAGCGATGGCCGTCGTGATGCCGGCTAGAAGCGCCGTGTTCTCCAAGCGCTCCTTAAGAAGCTGGGAAACCGGCACACGGGTCGTGATGGAACGGCCCCAATCGCCTTGGACCATCCCCGACAGCCAGTCCATGTAACGTTCGGGCGCAGGCCGGTCTAAACCGAATTCCTTGCGCAAGGCGCGTACGCTTTCCTCAGTGGCAAACTGGCCCAATGAAACCTGCGCGACGTCACCGGGAAGAACTTCGCAACCAATGAAAACCAGCAACGACACGACCCACAGGATCGCCGCGGAGATGGCCAATCGGTTGATGATGAATCTGACCACGCGAATAGGACTCAGTGGTGGGGCCGGCCCGCATTGTAGCGAGCTGACCCCACACACGAGAGGCCTTTACCCTTCGAACCAGACCTTATCGGCGAAGTTGAAGCCGCCCAGGTTGCCGACCGGCACCGGCGTCAACCCCTGCACCTTATTGGAGATGCCGTCCACGTAGCTCATGAACGCCGGCAGAATCAGCAGACCGGTCTCATAGATCAATTGCTGCATCCGGTCGTACATTTGCTTGCGCTGGGCGACATCGGTGGTCGCGCGGGACTTGTCGATCAGGGAGTCCATTTCCGGCGTCGAATAATGGGAGAAGTTCCAGGGCACGCCCGTCTTCCAGGTCAAGCCCAAGAGTTGGTTATAAGTCGGACGCGGGTTGAGCGTGTTGGCAAAGAACGGCTGTTTGCCCGGGACCGTGTTCCAGTAGCTATCCGGCGGATCACGGCGCAGGTCCAGGTTGAGCCCCGCCTGGCTGGCGCCGCGCGCCAGGATCTGCCCAAGGTCAACGCTGAAAGGCGAGGCGTCGGTGATATGCAGCTCAACTTTGCTGTTGCCGATGCCCGACTTGCCCAGGTGGTACTTTGCCTTATCAAGGTCGAATTCGCGCTGCGGCAGGGCGGAATTATAGAGCGGACTCGTGGACATGATCGGCTGATCGTTGGCGATCAAGCCGCGTCCCTTCAGCACTGTTTCGAGATAACGCTTGCGGTCGATCATGTAGGCCATGGCCAACCGCAGGTCCTGATTGCTGCCCGGCGGCAGATCGATTGCACTCTGAAAGGCCGTATAACGCGGACACGGGGTGGTGAAGACCTTCGCTACCGACGACTTCTGCACCTCGTCGATGGCGGCGCCACGCAACTCCATGATCATATCGGCATCGCCGGAGAGGAGTGCGTTCGCGCGCGCCGTGTGATCCAGGATCGAGAACAGCTCGAATGAATCCACATACGGTCGGCCGCTCTTGAAGTAGTTCTCGTTCCGCACGCCCACGGTGCGGACGCCAGGCTGGAATTCCTTAAGCTTGAAGGGACCGGTGCCGTTGGCTTTGGAGAAATCCGTCGTGCCGTCCTTCACGATGATGAACTGGAACAAGCCCATCATGATGGGGAAGTCGACGTCGGCGGAAACCAGCTCGATGACCACAGTGCTGGGACCATCGCCCTTCACGGACGCGATGTTCTGAGCCAACGCTTTGGCCGAAGAGCCAACACTCTCCTCCTTGTGGCGCATGATCGAATAAGCGACGTCTGCCGTGGTCACAGGAGAGCCGTCGTGGAATGTCACGCCCTTCTTGAGCTTGAAGGTCCAGCGCGTGGCCGTGGCGTTGCTTTCCGGCATCGCTTCAGCCAGATCGGGCTGAGCCTGCCCCTTCTCATCCAACACCATCAGGGCGTTGTAGAAGCACGTGCCGCGGAAGTAGTCGTTGCTGAAGACGTACTTCGCGGAATTGAACGTATCGTTCGTGCTCTGAGTGTGGGAGGCCACACGCAGGTTGCCGCCGCGTTGCGGTGCGGCCTTGGCCTGCTTCAGCCCACCGAAGCTCGCGGCACTGGCAGCAAGAGCAGCGCTTCCAAGAAGCGCCGCATTGAAGTGACGTCGGCTGATGTCGCGCGGTTGGGCATAAATCCTGGTGGCCGCAGACGCTGTCTCCTTAGCGTCGCTGCCTGAATTCTTCGACTTTTTCATTAGTGCCTCCCCATCCCATCGCCGCATCGCGGCGGCCATGCTCTTTAAAAGAGCGTTGCCGGAATAGTCGGGCACCTATTGGACACTCAATAGCGCGATTTTGGACATTTGGACCGATGATTTGGACGTGGGCATTAGCGGCCGGATCAGAGATCGCGTTAGTAGTGAAAGAGGTCAATTGGATGGGCTCGGGGGTCTCGCATGGCTAATCAATATGATGCGATCGTCGTCGGTGGCGGCCACAACGGCCTGACGGCAGCAGCTTATCTCGGTAAAGCCGGCTTCAAGACGCTGGTCCTCGAGCGCCGCCATATCGTCGGCGGCGCCGCGGTGTCCGAAGAGTTCCATCCCGGTTATCGCAATTCCATCGCGTCCTATTCCCTCGGCCTAATGCGCTCCGAGATCGTGAAGGATCTGGACTTGGAGCGGCATGGATTGCAGGGCATCCCCTACAAAGGCTCACTAGAACTTCTGAGCGACGGGCGCGCGGTCCTGTTCACGGGTGACGAGGCACGCGATCAGGCCATGGTCGGGCAGTTCTCGAACCGAGACTACGACAACATGAAGCGGTTCCGTGAACAGCTGATCCGCGTTGGAGAAGTAGTGCGCGACCAATGGCTACGCGAGCCCCCGGACTTGGCGGGCGGATGGGAGGCCGCGTTCAGCGCGCTAAGGACAGCGGGGAAACTGCGCAAGCTCTCTGTCGAAGACCGCCTATTCCTCACCCAGATGTTTACGCTCAGTGGATACGACCTCATGTCGCGCTGGTTCGAAAGCGACGTGATCCGGCAGATCTATTCCGTGCACTGCGTCGCGGGAAACTTCATGAGCGTGCATTCGCCGGGCTCTGCGATTCCGTTTTTTATGAACGTCTTGGGCGAGTTAAACGGCGTCCGCTACAAATGGGGCGTGGCCAAGGGCGGCATGGGCTCAGTCAGCAAAGCGATCGCCGCGGCCGCCGTGGAACACGGTGCCGAGATCCGCATTTCGGCCCCAGTCGAACGAATCATCGTCCACAATGGCCGCGCCACTGGCGTGCGCCTTGAGTCGGGCGAGGAAATCACCGCACGGGTGGTACTGGCCAACACTGACCCCAAGCGCACTTTCCTCAAGCTGGTGGGGACGGAGTATTTGGAGCCGGCCTTTGCCTCCCACATCGAGCATTTCCGCATGGGCACGGCGGCGGTGCGCATGAACTTAGCGCTTAACGGCACGCCCGAGTTTGCCAAGCTGACCGGCAAGGACGCCGAGCATGCGCGCGGCTCTATTGCCCATATGGTGCCCGACATCGCTACGATCGAGAAAAATTTTCACGCCGCACTTGAAGGCGAGATGTCCGACGAACCATATGTGGTGATCCAGATCCCCTCCGCACTGGACGACAGCCTTGCGGCGCCGGGGCACCACGTCATGAGCCTGCTCTGCAAATACTATCCCTATCAGCCCTCCGGCGGGCGCAACTGGGACGACATCAAGGAACAGGTCGCCGATCACATCATTGGCAAGATCGAGCGGCACATCCCTAATCTGCGGCGCATCACGGTTGCCCGGCAGGTCATGTCGCCCGTCGACCTGGAGCGTATCTTCGGCCTGACGGACGGCGACGTGTTCCATGGCCGTCATGAGATCGATCAGATCTTCAGTCTGCGGCCTCACCCCAAGGCCGCGCGCTACCGCACGCCGATCAAGTCTCTATATCTCTGCGGCGCCGGCGGGCATCCCGGCGGCGCGGTCAATGCAGGGCCGGGCCACAACGCGGCGCAGCGCGTCATCAAGGATTTGAAACGACGCGTCGCTTAAGCTGGACACGAGGTCTCAAATGGCAAGCGAGCGATTCGATGCGATCGTCGTTGGGGGCGGCCATAATGGCCTAACGACCGCTGGCTACCTGGCCAAAGCGGGACTTCGCACCATTGTTCTGGAGCGCAGACCCATCGTGGGCGGCGCATCTGTCACCGGTGAAATCTGCCCGGGCTTTCGCGTCTCCACCCTTTCCTATGTTTGCAGCCTCCTGCATCCGCAAGTCATCGCCGACCTCGAGCTCGAAAAACACGGTTTTTCCGTCATCCCCATGAACGGAACGATGATGGTTTGCACAGATGGGCGGGAGTTGCTTCTGACAGGCGACTCTGAACAGCAACAGCAGGCCATCGCCCAATATTCCAACAGCGACTTCGAAGCATTGCAGCGCTTTCGAGGTCTGATCGCGGAGGCAGCCGCAGTGGCGCGCGGACAATGGCTGCGTGAGCCACCCCCTCTCGGAGGGATACGCGCCTCCGACTCCACAGGTGTGCTGCAGTTCGGCCTAGACATGCGGCGTACCAGTGCCGAGGCGCGTCAGATGCTGATCCGTATGATGGTCGGATCGGCGAAGCAGTTGATCGAGCGTTGGTTCACCAGCGACGCGGTCCGCCTGTATCACGCCTCTAACATCGTGATCGGCAACTATTCCAGCCTGGATGCGCCTGCGTCCGCCCTATCGCTGCTGCGTGTGGGCGTATTGGCGGGCCACAAGCGGCCCTGGGGCATCGCCAAAGGCGGCATGGGCGCGATCACTCAGGCCATGGCGGCCTTCGCTCGGGAGCACGGCTGCGAAATCCGCACTGGCTCCGGCGTTGCCAAGATCCTAGTCGATAATGGTAAGGCGGTTGGCGTGCGGCTGGAGGATGGCTCGGAACTCTTCGCAAAAATCATTGCCGCTAATACCGATCCCAAACGCACGTTCCTGGGCCTCGTTGGCGAAGAGCATCTGTCTCCAGACTTCGCCGCTGATTTCCGTACCTATCGGATGGGCACGGCCAGCTTCAAGATCAACCTGGCGCTGAAGGGATTGCCTTGCTTCAAGGGCGACAAGCCGGGCATTGAAAGCGCGCGGCACCAGTCCGTCGTAAACCTGGTCGATTCCTGGCAAGGCATCGACGAAAGCTTCCGCAGCGCCATTGGTGGCAAGATCGCCAACCCCGCCACCGTCCAGATGCTGATTCCGTCGGTTCTCGACGACACACTGGCACCCCCCGGCCAGCATGTGGCTAGCTTGGCTTGCAAGTATTTTCCCTACGATCTGGCCGACGGGAAATCGTGGAACGACCTACGAGAGGAGACCGGCGACCGCATTTTGGCCTGGGTGGAGCGCTTCATCCCTGGCCTCAAGGACCTGATCGTCGGGCGCCAGGTGATAACGCCCTTGGATCTGGAGCAGGAATATGGGCTCACGCGTGGCGACATCCATCATGGGCGGCTGGACCCGGACCAGCTCTGGAACATGCGTCCACATCCCGATGCTGCCCAGTACAGGACGCCCATCAAGAACCTCTATCTGTGTGGATCGGGTACGCACCCGGGCAGCGGCGTAACTGGCGCCCCCGGTCATAATGCTGCACGTCGCGTTCTCAAGGATTTCCGGCGCCTTTAGCTTCACTTCAGACGTCCAAAATCCCTGTTTTGGCGTTTAATTTCCCTGTTATTGGCCCTGCAAAGCTGCCTCGAAAAACAGGCCATTTGCGAAGAAATCGTGCGAAACAGTGGGCATTTCGCGCGCGGCTGTTCGAACCAGAGCACCGAAAACAATTTTTCCCTGTAAATTTCCCTGTTACCGGAGAAAAGTTAGCCCCTGACTGGTCCCCCAGCCGTGCGCACCGCCACCCGAGAAGGCGCAGGCGTCGTCCCGAGCCATTCGGCAGATTGGAACGCCTTGCTGATGTCCTCCAATGCGAAGGACTTGGAGACCAACTGCTCCATGGGAAAATCATTTTTTCGCCGCGACAGAAAGTCGAGCACCACGGGCAAGGTCGATGGCCGGTAC
Organism: Alphaproteobacteria bacterium; assembly: GCA_050180485.1. Classification (GTDB taxonomy): domain Bacteria; phylum Pseudomonadota; class Alphaproteobacteria; order CADEGL01; family CADEGL01; genus CADEGL01. Next base: position 17,915 of record JBFXED010000006.1, read on the forward strand.
ATGCCGTGGCCGATCAGCTTCTTGCCACGCAGCATCTTGGAAAGGTCCACCGCTGCGGGCTGATTGCCGACGACACACCCCATCGTCATCACCGTACCGCCGTTCCGGATCAGCGTGATCGCTTCGCTGATGACCTTCGAGACACCTGCGACTTCGACGATTACATCGCAGCCATAACCGTCGGTGATGGCGTCCACTGCATCTTTACGTTCCGCCGCACTGGTCTTCCCGGCGTTAAGCGTCAAGGTCGAACCGAATGTCCTCGCTGCGGACAGACGTTCCTCATGCAGGTCCAACATCACCACGTTCGTAGCGCCGAGATCGCGCGCAAAAGCCGAAGCACAAAGGCCGAGGCCGCCCGCCCCGATGATGCCGACCGTGTCACCCTGTTTAACGCCCGCGCGAATCAGTCCCTCGGCCGTTGCGCCCAAGGCGCAGTTGACCAGCGTCAGCGCATTGTCCGACAGGTCGTCGGGTACGACAAAGACCGGATGGTTGGGCGGCAGATAGTAATAGTCGGCGAAGAAGCCGGTGTGGAACGGAAACTGGTCATGCGGCCGCAGCCCCTTCAGCGCGCGGCACTGGTTGGTGTCCCCCGCTTTGCACATGCGGCACTGTCCGCAGTGAAACACGGCCGCATGCACAATGCGCGATCCTTCGCGAATCGGATTACCGGCGAAATCAGTGGTAACCCCTTTGCCCAAGCGCGCCACGATCCCGAAGCCTTCGTGGCCGATCGCCTTACCTCCGCACGGCAGCGGCCCCAGGTCGCCTTCGTGATCGCCGCGCCAATGGTGCAAATCCGAACCGCAGATGCCCGCTTGCACGACCTTTAGAACGATCGCGCCGAGCTCCGGATCCGGCACTGCCTCCTCGACGATGTCAAACGGAGCGTGGTAGCTGCGCAAAAGAGCTTTCCGGCCCTTTAGACCGCCTGTCGTCGTCATGGTCATTTCCTCATTCAGACTTAGGATTTGTGATTCACGCCGAACTCGGCCAATAGGGCGCGCACCCCGGATTCGACCTTCTTGTCGGTGATGGTGACGATGGGCAGCCTTGCCGTGGTGCGCGTGCCGGCTTGAATGTCGGTCACCAGCTTCACCAATGCCCAATAGTGGCCGTAGCCCGACCCAAACAGCCGTGCGTTGAAGGCGGCCACCTTGTCGCAGATCTCCGTCGCGCCCTTCACGTCGTTCTTGTCGAGTTTGCGGAAGAACTCGGCCATCCACTGACCGAACAACATGCCTGAGCCCAGATAGCCATGCGCTACTTTGAGCTCATGGATCAGGCGGATGCCAACCCGGTCCATGTAGGAGCCGAACAAACGCAGTTTCTTTCCGCCCAAGCCGACGGCCGTGCGAATCGATTGGTTCAGTTCGCTGGGCACGTCTTTCATCGCCACCACGTTGGGCAGCACGGCCAGCTTCTCGATGACTTCCAGCGTCAGGTTATTAGCGATCTCGCTGGGCAAGTTGTAGAGCATGACGGGCAGCTTGGACCGCGCGCACCATTGTTCATAACAAGCGATGATGCCCTTGGGATCGTGGTTCGCGCCGCTGGCCGGCGTGATGCCGACCGCATCAGCCTTACCCTTTTTGGCATCGTCGATCAGTTCGAGCGTCTCGCGCAGGGAGGTCGAACCCACGAAAGCCACAACCGGCACCTCGCCCGCCGCCGTCTGCACGGCGACGTCGAGAGCTTGCCGGCGTTCTTCCCGGGTCATGGAAAACCACTCTCCGGTGAAGCCGTTCATGAGAATTCCGGAGACACCGCTGTCGATGAAATAGCGCAGTTGTGCGGCCAGCGCCTTCTTGTCCAGCGCGCCATCGAAATCGAAGGGTGTCGGCGCGCCGGTGTAATAGGCGCCCCATTGTTCGGTCTTCATGCAGATACTCCGTGTTGCGGGGATTGGGATTCGGTCAGAAGCCGGGCCAGGAAGGCGCGCGTGCGCTCGTGGCTCGGGTTGGCCAGCACGTCGTGCGGCTTGCCTTCCTCAACGATGCGTCCGCGGTCCATGAAGACGATGCGATCGGCCACGTCGCGCGCGAAGCCCAGTTCGTGGGTCGCGACGATCATCGTGCGCCCCTCCTTCGCGAGCCGCCCCATGACCTGCAGCACCTCGCCCACCAGTTCCGGGTCGAGCGCTGAGGTCGGTTCGTCGAACAGGATGACCGAGGGGTCCATGGCCAACGAGCGCGCGATCGCCACGCGCTGCTGCTGGCCGCCCGAAAGCTGCTGCGGATAAGAATCGAACTTCTCGCCTAGCCCCATGGCCGCGAGCAACGCCTCGGCGCGCCGGCGGGCCTGCTCCTTGGGCTGCTTCAGGACCTGCACCGGCCCTTCCATCACGTTCCCCAGAGCTGTGAAATGCGGGAACAGGTTGAAAGCTTGGAAGACCATGCCGATGCGGGCTCGTCGCCGGCTGACCTCGCGATCGGGCAGGTTGCGCAAGCGGCCGTCGGCCAGTTCGTAGCCGACCAAATCGCCGTCCACCAAGATCGCTCCGCCGTCGATCTCTTCCAGATGGTTGATACAGCGCAGAAGGGTCGACTTGCCGGAACCCGACGGCCCTATCAGCGCCACCGTCTCGCCCGCGCGAACGGTCAGCGAGACCCCGTCCAGCGCCACGGTAGCGCCGAAGGTCTTCCGCACGGCCGTGCAGACCACCTTTTCCGCCGCCTCACGGGACATGGGCCGTCCCCGTTCGTCGTTCCAAGGCCGATTGCGCCAGACTGGCGATCGATGTCATCACCAAGTACCAGAAGCTGGCGACGACCAAGAGTTCCATGACGCGGAAGTTGGTCGAATAGATGTCCGTCGCCGCGCGCACCAGCTCGGCATAGGTGATGACGTAAGCCAGCGAAGTCGACTTCAGCATCAAGATGTATTGGTTGCCGGCAGCCGGAATGACGATCCGCAACGCCTGCGGCAGAACGATGCGCCGGGTGATCTGCGCGTGGGTCATGCCGATGGCGCGCGCCGCATCGCGTTGGCCGCCGGCCACTGCAGCCATACCCGAGCGCACGATCTCGGACATATAGGCGCCCTCGTTCAGCGCCAGACCGATCAGCGCGGCGAAGAACGGCGCCATCACCGTCGTCGTCGGCATGTTCAGCACCACGGTGTCCGTGAACGGCACGCCGATCACGATGCGCGGAAATGCGGCCGGAATGGCGTTGAACCAGAACAGGAGTTGGACCAGGAGCGGGGTGCCGCGGAAAAGCCAGGCGTAGATCACCACGCCCGCGCGGGTCACTGTGCTTCCATTAGCGCGCAGCACGGCGGCGGCGATGCCGATGACCATGCCGACGATCTGCGACACGGTCGCCAGCAGAAGCGTATGCCACGCCCCCTCTAGAATCGTCTTGGCGGTCAGGAACTTAAAAACGATCCCGGGCTCAAGGATGCCCGACCTTACCAGCGACAGGCCGACCCAAAGCAGGAAGACGACCGTCAACGCACCGGCAAGCCAGGAGCGCCAAGCCCCCGGCTCGCCCGCACGTCGGCGGACCACGCGGCTCCAATCGACGTTCGCGTAGCGCGACATGACGCTGTCCGCGGCCCAGCGCTTACTGCTGCGTCGCTATATTCACCGTGATTTTCTTCAACGCTCCACCCTCGACGCTCCAATTCTTGAGGATCGCGGCGTAGGTTCCGTCGTTCAACATGCCCTGCAAGGTGGCCTGCACGGTGTCGCGTAGTTGCGTGCCCGTCTTGGGGAACGCCCAGGAAAAGTACCAAGTGGTGAAGGTGTAATCGCCGCCGACGATTCCATATTTGCCCGGCTGCAATCGCATCAAATAGGACGCGGAAACATAGTCGGTCAGGTAGGCATCGGCGCGGGCGATGTCGAGCTGCTGCTTGGCGTCTGGAGAACTGGTCAGCTTCAGCAGATTGATCGCCGGTTTGCCCGCTGCCACGCACTTCTCCGACGCCTTTTCGGCGGCGGCGATAAAGGGCGCGCTACCCTGAAGCACGGCCGCATTGGTGCCGCACATCTCATCGATCGTCTTGCGTCCTTTGGAATCGCCGGCCCGCATCAGGATCGAGCCGCCGGAGGCGAAATAGTTGACGAAATCGACCACCTTCTCGCGCTCGGGCTGATCGGTCATGCCGCCGGACGACATGTCCCAGCGCCCGGCCTGAATGCCGGGGATCAGACCCGTGTACTCGCCTTCAACATAGCGCGCCTTAACGCCTAGGCGCTTGGCCACTTCCATCAACAAATCGCGGCTAAAGCCTTCGATGTCCTTGGTGCCTTCCTTGTAGAATTCGACCGGCGGAAAATTGGCTTGCGAACCGATACGGATTTCGCCGGCCTGCTTGATATCGGCCGGAAGGCTTTGGGCCGAGGCGGCGCCCGCAAAAGCCAGCAGACCTAGCGCGACGGTGGCGGCACCCAGCAACACAACGGATTGTTTCATGGCACTCCCCCAAGGTTTGTTTATGTCCACCCGAGGCGCATATATCTGCTGCGACGCAGGCATTTCTTTACTTTATATACAAGGTATATCATGCTGACGAAAATCCGGCGCTGTCAAGCGTCGCGGGAATACCGCCCCAGGACGGTATCCCTGTCCGGTGTTAGAGAGTTGCCGTGAAACAGAAGAAAACGCCGGTCGCAAAGCCCCGCTCCCTCCCTTCGCCTGGCTTTCTATACAAGGCGATCACGCAGCAGCTACGCCAGCGGATCGCAGACGGCGTCTATGCGCCGGGCGCACAACTGCCGAGCATGGCGGCGATGGTCGAGGAGTTCGGCGTCAGCTCGATCACCGTCCGCCGGGTCATCCGCGACCTGGTTCTCGAAGGGCTTCTGACCAGTCGCCAAGGTTTAGGGGCGTTCGTCGCCAACAAGCGGCGCATCGTGCGTTCGCTCGGCACCAGCCAGATTGTGCCCATTGATCAAGAAATGCGCCGCGCCGGCGTCGAACCCAGCGTGCGCGAGATCGGCGTAACGGTTGTGCAATCTGACCAAGAGCCTGTCCCGGTCGATCTGGTTACCGAGGGCGAGATGCTGTATCGGGTCGAGCGCATCACGCTGGCCGATAACGAGCCGGTTACCTTCGATGTGATGTGGCTGCCACGCAAGCTGGCCGACAAGCTGTTGCCCGACCTACGTGGGCATTTCATTGCCGAGTCGCTGGCCAGCCACGGGATTTCGCTCGACCATTGGGACTACCGGATCGAAGGAATGACCGCGGACGACAAGATGGCCGAACGGCTAAACGTGCCGAACGGCTATCCGCTGCTTGGCATCGATTACGCCGCCCGCAGCAGTTCGGGCCAGCCGCTCCTGGCCGGCCGAACCACGGCCCGCTCCGACCGTTTTATCCTGGAAATGTCGGCGCGGCCGAACTGGAAGAAAAATTCTGGCAAGCGAACGCGCTAAGCCCTAGCGCGCGCGGCGATCTGGCTCGCCGCGGTCGGTACACTAAGACTCGCCCTTGTAGGTCTCGTAGCTTCGACGCAAGTAGACCCGCATACACAGCCAGGAATCCATTAGATGCTCCGTCGCGGGCCGGCGCAGCGCGCGCGTTGCTAGCCGGGACTACACGCGTACTCAGTGTATAAGCTGACTTTCACACTGAGTTTGAACTCAATCGCTGTCGATGCCTTTTGCATCAAGTGCTTTCGCTAACCCGTATCACGGGTCTTCAGAAAGCTGTGGCCTGCGGTTGCCTTCATCCTTATTTTCGGCGACTCGCATTTGTCTCAACTCACGAATTATTTGATCTTGCCGCTCGATCAAGTTGTTCAAACGCCCCTTAATTCCGAACACGGCAAACGGCAGCAAAAACCAAAGAACCGCTACTAGGAACAGGAAAATTGCCAGCAGGAGAGCTGCCCAGGGCGCGAGATGAAACCATGGCGTGTCCATATCAGCTCCTGAATGTCAGATTCAAATTAGCAATCATTCCAGCTCCTGAAGCATTCTGGAAAACAGTATGGAACGTTTCTCCGCATCATCCGATGCAAAGAACATCAGCGGTTTGCCGCTGCTAGGCTGAATTTCGATCGCGTTGCTATATGGAACTGCGGAAAGGACGTTGCTCAGTCTGATCGTTTTTGTGCCCTTCTCACTCACATAGATAATTCGCTTATTCGTGAGATAGAGCGTGCCAGACGATATGTGGCGCTGCTCGTCGTGCGTAATTCTCTCTAGATCGTACGAGCCAGCTCTGTAATAGACACCCTTACAGATCCGAAAGGACACCGACGGGCCCGCATACCTCACCGTTTTCGTCACAGTCCGTGTCTGGTAAAGGTCTACAGATTCGAACCAGCAACACGCTTCATTTTTCTGAAGGCGAATCTCTAGCCCTTCTATGGGCGTAAGTGGCGCGTTCTCATATCGCCAGTATTGACCAAATTTCTCGATTAAATGTTTTGTTTGGCCTTCAACTTGAGGGTTCGCATTCAGAGACCTTAAGATGAAATCGAGGCGCTCTTGTTCCGCAGGCGACCAACGCTTATCCGATAGTGCTGTCGTGATCCAATCACTCATCCACGATGCCAGCACTCGCGCTAAGACACTCTGTTCTTGTTCTTCGGAGAGTCCAAGGGCCTCGGCAATCTTATTCAATCGTTCACGGGTTTTTTCATCGATTTTGCCAGCGTCAAAGTCAGCCTTAACTCGCTCTGCGAATACCGCTTCTGCGGCTTGGAGATTAAGGGGGTCAGATACTTCTGCAGGCAACGACAGAAGATCGGCCAGATGTTTGAGCTCTAGCTTTTCATCAGGCGTGATGACTTCGTCCGCGGCTAAGTGCTGTGCTGCTTGGCGGTAGAGCGCTAGGCTGGCTTCAGCAAACTTTCTGGGAAAAGAGAGCTTATACTTCTCCTCGATGGAACGTATCTGATCGCTAGAAATGTCACGAAACTGCTGAGCTTTCGCGAGCAGGTTGTTTACTTCGACAAGGGCATTCGAAGCCGGCAACCGGCCTAGCAACCGCAGGAAGAAACTTTGCCTTACAGGAAGCAGGTCCTCAAATATTGGCATTCTCTGCGCTCACGTTTTTACGCTGCGAAATTGCGTTTCACTGCGGCTTCCATATCCCGAGCCAGCCCAGGACCCTCGGCTTATGAACATTCCTTTAGCGCCAGGAGATTGTCCGTCCACTTACCATCGGCATGGGTCCGAACGTACTTCCCGGTAGGGCCATCGACGACCGCTATGTTTGCCCTTTTATTATCCTCATACGTGAAAAAAGTGTTTGTACCAGCTTCGATCGATTGGATGACCTCCTGCCGAGTCCACCGCCACGTCGCACCACCTAAGTGCGTAATTCCCTCGTGAGTATTTGAGCGATCTTTCTTGTTGATACACGTGACCCTGACGTTCGCCATGAGCGTTTCTCCCGAAAGAAGCTAAAGGAAACAAGGACTGGGAATGCACGCGTGAGTTGCTTAGCGCACGCTAATCACCCCGTGTTGCATTCCGGCGAGCACCATGCACAGCCATTGGCGGTGGAGTAATGCCTCTTGGCCTCTAGTACTGCGGTATGGCAGCTAGAATGCTTGCCGAGTGCGAGGCGGTTGTGAGGCAAAGGCAAACGAGTGCAGGTGTCGAGGCGATGAACTTCGTGATCGCCATTGTTTTGCGCCTGCCGATTTACGCAGTACTCCGGCATCTTCCCCTCCTTCTAGTTAGACTATCGCGCGTTGCGCTTTCTCCACTGTTGAACCATCGCGTCGGAAACGTTCTCGGGATAACAGAGCGGTGATGCACCACCCGGTTTGCTATACGCACTGCGGCCTCCACATCGAGAGCCATTGCGCGCCACGTTGTAAGGACATGGGCATGAGCCGCTATAAGAGGCTATCGATTCCTGAATAACCTTTTGGCGAACTTGAGCGTCGGTGAGATCGGAAGCGGCAAAAGCGGCGACGCTCGCAAAGACAACTGCAACACCGCCAATAAGAACGCTGTATCTATAGATTCCTCTGATCTGCATTTTCGTCGCTACGGCTTATGCTTGCCGTAGTGATTCCCGGTGTTGGCGTTCTTGTAGGTGCCACCTTTATGCGATGACCCTTTACCGCCCTGATAGTTCCCGCCGTGACTCGTTGTATGCTTGCCTCCGCCATAATACGTGCGACTTCCACCAGAGCTTTTGGCAGAGGCAAGAGGCGACGATGCTATGAAGCCAAAGACAATAAACAGGACTACGATAAGACGCTTCATACCCACCCCCCGGTTGGTGTCAGCGACGATTTATCGATTAGCTTCTTATGGAATACGCAACTCTAGCGCGGTCCTATTCGCCATACTTTTAGCGTGTGCTACGACAGCATTCGCCAATGATAGCGAAGTTTGCTTTACACCTGGCGAAGACTGTACAGGGATTATTGTTGCTGTAATCGGCAATGCACAACAACAGATTCTTGTCCAAGCCTATAGTTTCACGTCAGCGCCCATCGCCCAAGCCCTTGTTGCAGCGCAAAATAGGGGCGTCGATGTCAAAGCGATCCTTGATAAAAGCCAACGAACCGAGCGGTATAGTTCCGCCCGTTTCCTGGTGAACGCCGGCATTTCCACTTGGATCGACGACAAGGTCGCGATCGCGCATAACAAGGTCATGATAGTAGACGACACGATTGTCATTACAGGGTCGTTTAATTTCACTAAAAGCGCACAGGATCGCAACGCGGAGAATCTTTTAGTCCTTCATGATGCGGGGCTCGCCTCCAAGTACAAGGAGAACTGGGAGGCGCGCCGCGATAAATCGGTTCGGTACCTGCCGAACTAACAGCTATTCCGGGATCGTGATCACGCAGGCGTTACTTTGAACGTGCCCCCTGATCTAGATATCTATCGAGCGGCTCGTGCGCTCCTCAAACAGCATGGAGCTGCGGCGCCACTCGAGGCGGCGATGATGGCGGACAAAATGGTCGTCAGAGGCGATTTGCCTGGCCGAAACGTCTGGCTCAGAATCTTACGCGCTATAGATGAGTTGCAACGCGATGCGCCGTCGGTAGGCGAAAGGCTTCAATAGCAACAGCCGACACTCACTCGGTGTAAATCACTGCTTTCACACTCAGTTTGAGCCACAACTACCGCCGATGCTTTTCCATTACATGGAAGAAGCGGGGCTAATTCCTCCAAATAGATTGTCGGATATGTTTGCCAGTCTCCGCGGCAGAAGCTAGCGACGATTTCGCGCGAGGGGCTCGCGCTGACTATGCGGCATTCTTCCGCCAAGATGGAGTCGACCCCCATAAACCAGGCTGGCTTAGAGGTGTAGTTATCGGTGGAAAAGCCGACGAACCAAAGGAGTGAGGTGATCGGACGGCGGCGGCCCCGATCGACGAAGTGTTATGTCGCCCCGCCCGCGCTCATTGCTATAGTTGATATGGATCGTATCGGGTTGATCTAGGTCGACACGCGCTTTCGCGCACCCAAGGTTCTGCGGCGGATTCTGCCCGCTTACGTGGCTCCGCGGCTCGGTTTGGTACATGTAGAGAATTTCCAAATCGGCCGGTGCCCTATATGCCACCATCGCGTTGACGCTTTCCCCCACCATTTCATCGGTGTGGATGTCGATTCGAATCTGGCTCCAGCTTTGAACGATCTTGGCGGTTGCTGGCTTCTCGATAGTTTTAAGCGCACCGCCTTCAAGCGGTCGCACCGCTACAATTGTGCCCGTCCAAGTCCCGGATAAATCTATCTGCAACCATTTAGGCAGTGCTCGCCATTTACGCTGCGCGATCCATGGCCAAGAAAGTGCCAGCAACCCCATGACCAGAAATTCGACGATAGTCGCCAGCGTTCCAATGGTCACCGGGTTATCGAACAGGTGCGCGTTGAGCCAAATGATGACCCACGCAAGGCCGCATACGAGCAGGAACTTTAAGCTGCGCGGGATCAGCGAGTGCATCAGATATCCATATAGGCTATCGCAGCGAGCACGAACTCCAGCGCCTTGGCTTCGCTCCACGGCTGCTCGGTACCCAAAAACAGATATTTCACCCCGTTCACTTCGCGCCACCAGGTACGGTTTGGCAAATTCAGCAAGCTATTGCCGCCCGGCGCCGCCAGCTCGTTCGCGAGATGCTGCAGCACATAAACTGTCGCCGCGTACAAGTCTTCAACGAACAAGCTCTCCGGACAATTGTATACAAGGGACTCGATCAGGAATGATGGCGTCCCGCTGGCGCACGAACGCATCGCGGGCAGACATTCGGGGTTGTCGGCCATATGGTTTCGGAGCAGCTTAATGATGCGAACGACGCGCTTGAAGCGTCGAGCCGTTGCGATATTTTTTGCCGCTCCATTTTGATAGTGCTGGTCAGGAAAATTGTTGATGCGCTTTGACGCCCCGACCCTTGGAGTGGTGTCAAACGCAATCCCAACGGTCGGGGTGCCGCGCTTCTCTCGCGGGCCATAAAGGCGATAGGTAAACGCCGGCACCACATCGACGCTAATTTTGTCGTCGTTTTCCTTGTTTACGTGGATAGCCTTTTCGCCTGCGGTCACGTTCGTGCGGCCCAACGCACCTGCAAGTGCCGCGTCGACATGAGCCTTCAGATCTAGGAAGCGAATAGGCGACGGAAAAAGTCCGACCTCCTCAAGGGTGGGTACATCCCCGCTCGGGCCATCGACGTAGATCAGCTCAGTGAGGCATACACAGAGGTCTACGTCGCTGTCATTACGCACGTTGGTGTTATTTCGGTAGCTGCCCTGTGGAATGATCTTCCACGGCTTATCCGCAAGGAACGCACATTGGTCCAGCGCCCGCCGAACCTGCCGTTCGGCGCGCTCTATGGCTGTTGCCTCGGTATCGCTTTCCGACTTTGCCCAATGGCTGAATCGCTGAGACCATTCGGATGGTGACCGCGGTTTGTTTGCAATCTGGGCGGCCAATGCCGCCAGCATGCCGGTGGCAAATGGATTTGGCCCAAAAGCGGACGTCATCCCCGGTTTCCTTCTCTACATAGAGCGAAGCGCAATTAGAGGCTTGAGCTCGAAGCAACGCTTCCAGTAGGCACATAAAGAACAAATATAGAACATAAGTTTGACGCACGCCAGCCACCTATATATCGTGCCAAATGTGGGGGACTCGCAATATCTTGTGTCGGCAACCCTCACTTCAGGCGAAGTCAGAGATGGGATTCACCCACATTGCCCGATAGGGAGGCAAAATTGCGCCCACCTGCAGAGATGCTACTTGGCCTGACACTGGACGGTGGATGGAAGGTAGTCGAGCGATTGCCGCGACCGCCCGGTTCAACGGGCGGACATTTTTCCGTGGGATATAAAGCTAGAAATGCAAAAGGTGACGAAGGATTTCTGAAGGCAATTGATATTACGAAAGCCATGGCGGCCCAGGCTGATCCCGCGCAGGAATTGCGAGCCGCGACGGAAATGTATCTCTTTGAAAGAGAGTTACTCGAAGAGTGCAAAAAGCTCGATCGCGTTGTGACCGCAATTAGCGACGGCACGATCCAAGGCGCAACCATCCATGGTGCGCTTCCGGTGCCAGTTTTTTATCTCATTTTTGAATTGGCTGAGGGGGATGCTCGCTCGCAAGCCAGCGTAGAGCGTCGGAAAACGTTGGTTGGAACGTTTCAAATTCTGCATCACGCGATCAATGGGATGCAGCAGCTCCACACAAAGTTAATTGCTCATCAAGATTTCAAGCCATCGAATGTACTGCACTTCTCCGATGGTAAGGCCAAGGTTGCAGACGTAGGCCGTGCTGTAGCTAAGAACAAGGAGGCACCAAAAAAGTTAACATCGCTTGCAGTGCCCGGTGACATGACTTACGCCGCGCCAGAGCTTTTATATGGCGACTATTCAACTGACTGGGATCGTCGCAGATGGGGAGCGGACCTATATAACATTGGATGCCTGATCGTATTTTTCTTTATCGGTACCTCGGTCAACCCATGGCTAAAAGACGAACTGAATCCTGCGCATCGCTGGCGGATTGGTGCGCCACCGGGCGCACCGTACTGGACAGATGAGTATTCGAAAGTTTTGCCGATGGTTCGAGAGGCATTTGAGCGCGTGATGCAGCGCGTGGGCCAAACTCTCCATAAAGACATAGTTGAGCCGGATCCGAAGTCCGAACGGCGCAAGAAGATCTTCACCGAATTGATGGCCGCTATCCGCCAACTCTGCGACCCTGACCCTGCCCTTAGGGGGCATCCGAAGGACAAGATGAGCAACCCGTTTAATTTACAGCGATACGTTTCTCTTTTTAACCTGTTGGCCGAAACCGCGCGCGTCGGAAAGTTGTAATAGAATGTCGTTTCCTCCCGCCGAAGAACGGCGGCGGCTAATTCCAAGATGGAGAAGATTCTCAAAGACGCGCCGAAGCGCAGAGCTCGTCAGCGACCCGCGTGCTTCAGTTGAGTCACCAGTTGAGTCGCTTACGTTAGAAGAAAAAGTCAAGCAATGGCGCGAAGATAAGTCGATTGAGACAGCTATCGATTTGCTTGAGGAGGCGATTGTCGCTGCGCCGCGGAATAGCGAAGCGCTGGTTGCAGCCAGTTTTCTAGTCCAGAATAAGTTCGCCACTGCAGCAGTGCGTACCCTTGCGTCTGGCTTTATGAGGCCGGACTTGAAGCCGTCGATTGAACCGGAACTTAACCTAGGAGAAATCGATCGGTCTCAGCACGCCGCGATCCTGATTCGCAGGATGCGAACAAGCCTGCGTGAGGGACCAAGGAATCCTCTTCTTTGGACTGACTTGTCGCTGCAATACCTATCAATAGGTCAACGAGACAAAGCGATCAGCGCCATGGAGTCTGCGCTTGCGCTGGCAAAGGACAACAGATACGTCCTGCGTGTTGCCTCACGACTCTTTGTAAAGGTTAACGAGTTGAAGCGGGCACACGAAATTTTGAGGCGTTCTGATCTCGTTAAACATGACCCATGGGTCTTAAGCGCTGAAATCGCCGTCGCATCTATGCGAGACGTTACATCCCCGAATTTTAATCGGGGCCGGAGGCTACTTAGAGATTTGGAAGATTATCCCGCCTTCATAACAGAGCTCGCCGGCTCGGTTGGGACTGAAATTATGAAGGATGGAGCGCCACGCGAGGCGAGATCGTTAATTAAGACGAGCTTAAAAGAGCCGAACGACAATGTAATCGCGCAAGCAATGTGGATTTGGAGAGCGCATCCCACGGTCGTGGCGATGAATAACAACCTCCTGCGCGAGCCACAGGGTTTTGAAGCGCGCGCTCTCAAGGCGTTTGAGGACTCTGAATGGGAGAATGTCGTTAGCGAGTCGCAGCAGTGGGCGCAAGATGAACCCTTTTCCACCAGGCCCGCGGTATGGGGTTCGTTCGTAACCTCAGCGATTTTTCATGACTATGAGCGGTCACTGAAGATCGTAGATGACGGTTTGATAGCTAACCCAAAAGACGTAACGCTTTTAAACAACCGCGCGGTTTCCTTGGCGAGATTAGGCGCTACAGAGGTAGCGGCCGAGATTCTTAGCGGGCTTCCTAAATCGTTTAGCGATACGACGATGCAATGCACGCTTGAGGCAACGCGGGGCCTACTTGCCATGCGGACAGGGGATATTGCGGCGGGCCGCGCCCAATACCAGAGCGCTTTAAGAAGTTGTCCTGCACATGGTCATGCAAATGCTCGGACGAGGGTTCTGATCGTGTGCAATTGGCTCTACGAAGAGGCGGAAGCCGGGACACTGGACATAGAAATCCTGACAAGTGCCCTGACACAGATAAGCGGAGATTTTAGGGCCGCCAAAGCTTGGCCGGACGTTTCAGCAATAATGGCCAACCTGGGCACCCTGATAGCTCCCGAGCTCGCTGAGAAGTTAAAACTGCTCGGATAGAGGCATTGGCCCCAAAACCAAGGCTGGCGCGTGCTACCCTCGACGCTACCCACAAAGAAAACGGCGCTAGGCCATTCCGCCCAACCCCTCGTTTTAATCGGTCGAACCGGCGGGATTTGAACCCACGCCCCCTTGACCCCCAGTCAGTGTGAATCGCCTCTTTCACACTCAGTTCGACGCGGCTTTCAGAAGCAGCCGCGCCTGTTCGAGGCATCCTATGCCCGCCATCCATACCGCTCTATGCGCATCTGTCGCGAGGGAAGGTACAACATGGATGACCAGCCGCCGCGCTGTAGGTGAACGCTCAGGCTGCGCAAAATAGGCTTCGCCATCGATAAGCACTAAGCTCGATGGCCATGCAGCTGTGGCGACGCCTGTCGGCCACTCGACAGTCGCTTTGCCCTCTCTCATTGTGCTCGATAACAATAACGTCGCGCTGCTGTTGGCAGTCGCGCGCCAGAGCACGGGTTGCATTGAAGCGGCAACGCAATAATCACCAGTGCGCTCTACGTTAATCAGCCACGGATCACTTGGTTCACTCACGCTTGGCTGTCGCATGGCAGCCAGCGTACTTCTGTTCCTACTCTGTCCAGAAACCAGTGTAACGAGCGATTGCAACAGTGCGCGGTCGCCCGACATAGCCTCATCCCAAATGATCCCATTATATGGACCAGCTCGTGTTAAAGACTTTCCGTCGCCCGCGATAAACGTAACCCGCATGCCAGGTTGAAGATCAACCGTGGCCCTGGAATCGATGATCTGCCCGGCCGAAAGGACGGGGGCATTGGAGGCCACGACAACGAGATCAGCGGCCTTGCCGGGCACCACCGCTCCCACAGTGATCAGAGCACATAATAGCGAGACAGCTCTTCGGGCTTTCATCGCGCTGGTCTCCCGAACTCAATTGTTTCCATCTCCCACAAGGGAAAACGGCGCCCAAAATAGGGGGTGTGCATAGGTAAACAGCATTTTGCCCGCGGCATCGGTTTCCGTTCCCGTGTCGAGTATTTGCAGCATCGCCTGCCGAAGGGCCTCAGCTCGGGTAATTGAGGGCTGGTCAGCTTGGAGCCGAAACAGTTCGGTCGTGAGCTTGGCAGCGGAAGCCGATTGGACCGGCCAGTTAGTCACTAGTAAGGATTTGGCACCGGAATAGAAGAATGCGCTGCCGAGGCCGGAAATCGCCTCAGCCCCCTGCTCGCCTGCTGCCGCCGTATTGCACGCCGAAAGCACAACCCAATCAGCGTTCAGTTTAAGCTGAAGGATATCGTTAACGGTCAGGAACTCTCCGCCACTCAACGCTAGTGCCGGCTGAGCCAGCCCGAGTTCTCCGGCCGTCAGACCATGGGTAGCGAATTCCACGACCCGATAATCTGAGAGCGGCGTAGCCTTGACCTTGGCTAGCGACGCGTCGGTACCCAAAAACACATCGCGCGACGTATCAGCATTGAGCACTTTCGCGATGGATAAAATCTCCTCCCGCGTATCTGGCAAAGGCGGTAGCAGGTTGCCTGACGTCGACACCGATCGGAGGAGCAACGGATAATCGCCCGACACAGGCGTGCTATCAGCCACCACGATTGGCGCTTGTACACTGGCTTCAGTCTTTCCAACCACTTGGAATGCAGGGTCGCCGAAGCCCGCGAAAGGTCGAGGTCGGTTAGCTGGCTTGAGCGTCCGTAGCGCCTTAAACGCCGACATAGAAGGAACCATAGTCACCGTATGAGTTCTGGCCAGCCACGGCACCTTGCGGTACTCGGCAAAAATCTCATTTGCCTTGGCCGGCATTCCGGTTTGCGTCGGGAATAACCCAAACGGAAAATAGCCCAGCGCACCATTCGTCACGACGACCAGGTTTCGAGCGTCTTTCCAGCCCGCTTCGACCGGCCCGAGAATGGCCTGGTACAGGCGATAAGCACCCCCAACATCAAAGGCTGGTAAATCACTAACTCGGGACACGTTGGGGTCGAGTGCGCTTCGCAACGCTGCCACCTGGTCGGCGACCTGCTTGGCTGACAACGGCACCGCTGCAAAATTGGGCGCTCCCGACTTAGGGACTGCCCAAACGAAACTGCGCTCAGTTCCCAGATAGACCGCGACCATCGCCTCGTCCGGGCGTAAGAGCGCCTGGATCTCTTCCATGCTGATAGCTTTGGGACGCAGCATTTCCGCATAGCTGGGAAACTGCTTCTCTAAGCGCGAAGCCAGGTCGCCACGTTGATCGCGGAGTTTATCTATCCTTATACGAAGCTCTTCTGCGACCTTAGCGTCCTTGCCAGAAACTGCGTTGAGCAACAGCCCATTCAAGGTCGCAATCTGCTTTTCAGCATCCTGTTCTTGGCGGATGAGTGTGGCCAACTCCGAACTGACCTCGCTTCGGATCGTCGACAAGGCGATGGAGGATTGGACCGATCGTGCTCGCAGAGCTTCAGCTACTCGAAACGCACCATCCGGTGATGCCGTCTGCAGGTATTCCTCTAAAACCAGCTTCCGAAGCAAGTCCTGAGAGGCGCGCCCAGTGGTGTCGTCGTTCGATTGTCGAGAGGGAGACAGCAAGATTGGAATCGTTTCAGCGAAGACGGTCCTTGCTTGCTCTTCCTCTAACGTCAAAGCCTGAACCGATCGAGCCAGGGCCGTCTCATAGTGCTTGGGGCCGAGCCGTTCTGAAAGAGTCTCAGCGGCTTTTTTGGCAATCTGCCGCGCGCCGGGCCGGTCACCAGTTTTCAGATGCACCATAGCAACCGTGGGATCAGCATTGATCTCCGTGCGAAGGATCGCCACGGACTCCGTAGCCCAATTTCCCTCTATCCGATCAAACAGCTTTCTCGCCTCGGCCCAGTTGCCATCTGCAATGGATACACGAGCAAGACGAGCGACGGCTTCAGTGACGTCAGAAGAGTTTTCCGGGTAACCCGCCCGTTCATAGATCTGGAGTAGACGACTCGTGAGTTCCTTCGTGTCTAGATAGCGTCGCTGCTCCATCAGGACGGATGCCAATACTCTTGTTCGATAAATAATCGCCGTTATCCCTTCCTGCGATCGATTGAGTGACTCCCAGAGCGCCTGAATAGCCAGGGTTTCAGCTTCCACAGGGTTATTCATTAGCGAGAGATTCGTGGCACGCTCGCTGACGATGGAGGCAAGCATTTCGGGGACGTCGCCGACGGACTTATCGTACTTGGCAAGCGGCAGGACCTCTTTCATCGCCTCGATGGCCTTCAGGAAGGCTTTGTCCGCCTCATCGTTCTTTCCTTGGAACTGCAGAATGAACGCTTCGGCGCGATGTACATAACCCCACCAAAAGTTTTGGTACGTGGAATACAATTGGGTCCCACGTTGGCCGTTGAGGATCAACTTCGCTTTGTCGTAATGACGCTGGGCACAAGAGAAGTCGCCGACAAAAGCGCAGGATGCAGCGGCGCGCGAGTGCCAGAGAATATTCCGCCCGTACAGCGATGGGGAAAGCGCATCAGCAGCCATGCTTCGATATTTGGCTGCCTGCACCATGTCCCCGCCATTGGCATGGGTGTAAGCCAATTGCCAAAAAACGTTTGCCATGTCGGTGCCGGATTGCCCACCAACCTCCAGGGCCTGATTCAGAAGCTCCTCACGTTTCGCATAGTCATTGAGTCGCCAGGCTGCGAGCGACTTCTTAAGGAGAAGATCGACACGCTGGGAGCCTTGCACATCATCCGGTATTGGCGTCGCGATTAGCTCTCGATCTGCCTTGGCAGTGTCGGCCTTTTCGATCTGGGTGATTCTTTGATCGAGCGACGAGAGAATTTCTTGAACCGAGGTCTTGGCGTTAGCCTGGGACCCAAAGCCTAAACTGGCTATCAGAGCGACAGCGACCAGCCGATTCATTGCTTCGTCCTACTTGTTAGATTCTTTTGCGGGTTCGGAGCTGTCGGGGTGACGGTTCCGGTCGAAGAAGTTGATTACTTCCTGACGGTATTTGGCATCGTCCATGAACCAATGTCCGTTCGGGGGATTGATGACTTTGCTGCCGCCAGGACGGCCCCAAACCGACGAACCGCAATCGCTCGGACGCGTGTCCACATGGTCCATTTTGGATTTGATGTTGAGAACCGGAACGGACGGCGGTGCTTTTACCGGGCGGTCGATCAACGTCGAGTCGCGATTCGCCAACGTGTAGCTCGGGCAACCCCATCCCGAGATAACCTCAGCGTTTACCCCACTGCCTGAATAGGCGGCGACCGCCAATCCACCTTCGCTTTGACCGAAAAGGAACAAGTCATTCGACTTGAACCACGGAGCACTCCGAACTTGGGAAATCGTGTAATAGATTTCCTCCATCCGCATCCGATTGATCGTGTCCCAGTCGATGCCTTTGGCCGTGTAGCTGAAATTGCCTCCGGCGCATCCCTGCGGGCGAAAATCCCGAGCCATGGAATCGGGGGCAATGAAGATGTAGCCCGCTGCGTTCATGCTCTCAGCGAAAGCATTGACGCTGTTACCCGACAATCCAGCGCACCCGTGGAAAAAGATCACAACCGGGAAAGATTGGCTGGCCGCCAAGGCAGCTTGAACGCGCGGAGATTTCATGTAGCCGAGAGTACCGTTCGGAAGAGAAACGTAAGCATCGTTCCAAGTCTTCTGAACTTCCGGATCGCTTCCAACATTCTCGAAGTTCTGACTAACGCAGGAAGATAGAAGAAGCGTAGTTGCAACCAATAGGATGCGACATTGCGCCACCACACAGTCCCTTTTGTTGACCGTATGAAGCTTGGCGCTCTCTGCTTGTAAGGCGCTGTGACCGGAGTCACGAGACAGAAATCCCAGCAGTGGGAGCGAATTAAGCCTTACCCGGTACAGTAGGTATTTCACCACTTTTTCTCCCTTTTGTTCAATATATCGAGGTGTTTATGCTGAACAGTTGCGGTCGCATCCGGCATGGATTTGCGGGATGTGTTTGCGCGCAACTTACGGCGCCTTCGAAGTGAACGAGGGTTGAGCCAGGACGATCTGGCCTATGAGGCTGAGGTCAGCCGCAGCTATTTGAGCCAGCTCGAGAAGGGAACCTTTTTCGCTAGCCTTCGAATCATTGGAAGGCTGGCTATGGTCTTGAAAGTCGAGCCAGCAGAGCTATTGAAGCTCCCCGAAAGACGTCGGCGCAAAAGCCGTTAACGCGTCAGTACTCCGACGCCAGCATCAGCGTAAGCACGCGGCAGGTGACGTGTGGGTCGGCGGGGTCAGGCGAATGCCCATCCTTCGATAGGTTGTAGTAGTCGATCTTCCAGAAGAACTTGTTGCCATGTTCTTCGAACACACCGAAGTCGTGTTCGCCGTGGGGATCGTTTGCCGGCGAGAAGTCGTCATAGCTTGCCATCGTGTAGAGAACATCCCCGACGAGGGCTCCGCCCACAAGCTCGGATACGCCACGGGTGATGACAATTTCCCCGCCAACCCAATGGCGCCGCAGCATGTCGTTCAGCTTCTGGATCTCGACAGTGCGTGCCTTCGAAGTTTCGGCCTTACCTTCCGAATCGGTCACGTGGTTCTCCTTTCCCTGTGTTGGTGACAGCGCGCGTTGTGCCCACGGAGCTTTTCCCGCAGGCGTGAGGCGGACTGCATTGGTGGTGAGTCGAGTGAACGCGAACGGCGCGGAGCGAGGCAGCGCTATGAGGCCCAGATCGCCTGCCACGGCCTCAGTATGTGGCCGCCGTTAACGTGTCCGCTGGAGCGCTCCAGGACGCGTTTTGAGCCTTCAAAACCCCTCTTAAAGGGATCTTTTTGGGCTTTACGGCCGCGATCGGCCGGCCGGTTGGACGAGGAGGTACGAGCTATACCGGTACGGCCCCCGCCGGGGTCCTTTCGGGTCGAGAATGCGTTTGCGGGTGGCATCCCAGATTACCCAGTGCCAAGACCCGTCCGGCCTCGGGTTGACCTTCAGAATCGCGTCAGACCTGAGATCGATCAGCTGACGGCCGCGGAGCGATCGCAAGTGGCCGGAGGTCTTGAAACCGAATCTCTTGAGCACACGGCGTAGATCGCGCGTGTCGGTAAAGGTCGAGGTACGGCGGCTGGTGCCGGCATAGAGTTCCCGCTTGGCCTGCCGATAGCCGATGCCGGCGAGCATGGCGATGCAGGCAATTCCGCAGCCGTTTTCGTCGAGTTGCCAGATCTGGCGCATTTGATCCCCTTTCTGCATGTGATTGAGCACGCCGATACGGGCGCCGGTCAGCACGAAGGCCGCGGCGGTCCGGACGCGTGAGTGATGGATGGCTAAGTTTTGTGAAGGGCTACCGAAGCGGCAGCAGCTAGACGGCAGGGATGCTTAGATCAGTGCCACGAGGCGGCGCTGGGCGAAGGCGTCGGCATCGATATACGCCTGAGTCTGGCTGATCGACCGATGGCCGGCCAGCTTTTGGACATCCCGCAAGCTGCCCCCTGTGCGGGCGACCAGGCGAGCGGCTCGGGTGATGAAGGTGCGGCGCCCGGAGTGGGATGAGCACCCCACAAAGCCAAGGCCGCGGTAGAGGACGTTAAACCAGTTCACGACGCTGTTGGCCGTCATGGCCGGCCCTCGCTCGGACTTGACCACGTGGCCCTTCGTGCCGGTCTTGCGCGCCAGCTGAAGCAGAGCTCGGCGAAGATCGGGGTGAACCGGGATGCTTCGACCCGACCGCTTCTTGGCCGCCCGATCCTGGAGCTCGATCGCCGTCGCGAGCTCGCGCGTGGGCGTCAGGACCATCGACCAGGTCAACGCGGCGATTTCCCCTGCCCGCAAACCGGCCTTAGCAGAGAGTAGAACGATGACGCGGTCGCGCTCGGAGTGTCGGCCGCGCCTGACCGCCTGTAGAGCCGCCTCGAGCTGGCGGCGCGAGAGAATTTTGGCCTGCTTGCCGGCCATGGCCTCCTCCTTGGTTAGAGCTGTGGCAAGTAAATCTTAACATAGAAGGTGAAAAATGTCAAATATATCAAAAGTTTATGATTTTATAGCCAAAATTTCTCCAGAAATTGACTTTGAAAAATTCGGTTGTGTTGGGCCTCTAATTAAATAAAATTGTTCTCTATTTGTTCTTGTTAAAAATTACGGCCCAGCCGTTGAAACAGCACGTGTTTGCGGAAATGAAGCGGAGTATCGTTCGGATGACGACGACGGGGGATGATCGGATGCATTTGCTCGCGGCAGCCAATACTGGCCCGGCAAAAGCCCCTATTTCGCCTCGCCTTGAACTTGGCGCCTACGAAGCGCTTTGGCTAGAGCACGGCGCGACCTTTAAGACAATTGCCGATCGTTTCGCGGTCGACCCAGAAGCCCTTCCATCGGATTTTGTGCCCTCTACAGTAGCGCAGGCGCGAGCCGGTGAGGTTCTAGCGCTTCTTAAGTCTAAGGGTGTCCACAGATTCGGAATCCGCGTCCACCACGCCGGGGATTACCCACCTCGCCTTCGGGACGCTAAGTACCCGGTTGAACTTCTGTATTATCAGGGCGCCTGGGAACTTACGGAATTGCGTTCCTTGGCAATCGTAGGCACTAGGAATGCCTCGACAGAGGGAATTGCGCGGACACAACGACTAGCTCGCGAACTCGTCGAACGAAACTTCACAGTCGTATCTGGCTTGGCAACCGGCATCGATACCGCTGCCCATACTGCGGCTCTCGACGCTGGCGGTAGAACGATTGCTGTAATTGGGACGCCACTTGGCGACTTTTATCCCAAAGAGAACCGCGCCCTCCAGGAGCGCATCGCTTCAGAATTTTTGCTGATTTCACAAGTGCCAGTTCTGCGCTATCGGAATCAGAAGCCACCTCAAAACCGGCTGTTCTTCCCAGAGCGCAACATCACGATGAGCGCGTTGACGGAGGGAACGATCATTGTCGAAGCCAGTGAGACGTCTGGAACGTTGCATCAGGCAAAGGCAGCGATTCACCAAGGCCGCAAGTTGTTCATCCTCGACTCTTGTTTTCACCGATCAGACATAACGTGGCCACACCGGTTTGCGGAGCAGGGTGCGATCCGCGTCAAGACCTCCGCGGACATTTGGGATGCCCTCGGCTCCTAGACTTCTTCGGATTGATGAGACCACGATCAGCGATCACTATCGGCTCCAGCCGAGTGACGAGGTGTACTATTTGTATGAGTACACTTCGGGGCAGAATTATCTCTTTGGTGAGACGAACAATCTGATTTCTAATTTAAAAAAGTCGCCAACGCGGGCAAATCGCCCTGCGGAGTATCGACACAAGCTGGATGCAATTCAAAAGTGCGCACGCGACCTCAGCCATGCGCTAAACCGAGAATGGCTCGATGGAGCCACCCTGGTGCCCGTGCCGCCTTCAAAGGCGCGTGGCACACCGGAATACGACGACCGAATTAGTCAGATTTGTAGGGCCATACCTGCATCACCCATTGACGTGCGCGAACTCGTCGTGCAGCGCACTTCCATGGACGCCGCCCACGTATCTGGTAATCGCCCATCAGTGGAAGAGCTTCTGGCCGCCTACGAGATCGACGAGGCTCTCACGAGTCCTGCCCCTCTTCGGATCGCGATTGTCGACGATGTCGTAACCGCCGGCACACACTATCGAGCGGTGCATACTCTGCTTTCCGGCCGCTTTCCTGGAATTCCGGTAATTGGGGTTTTTATCGCTAGGAGAGCTTTATCGCAGGATCAAAGATCGCCGTTCGCGGCCATAGATCCTTAGGCCAGGCAGCGGTGACGTTATCCATGACCAGCCGCTATGTGTCGCCCGATCTGGGGCCAATTAGATCGCTTGCAACCGAAGCTCTCAGAACGAATTGCTAAAGCACTGGCATTACCGGATGGAATCAATCTGATCGCCCACGATTTTTAGCGACTTTTTTTCGGTTAATTTCGTCTTGTTCAATTTTGGTTAGGCCGTGGTCCGCCAAAGCAGAACGAAACTGCTTATCACTCCACTTCGATCTATTAGCAAAGGACAAAACCTTCGCATATCGAATCCTAGAAGTCGGAGTTTCGTCAGCAAAAACTAGCTTAACCAGTCGAGTAAACGCACCTGCGAGTGTACGAGAAGAACCGATTTTTTGCCGCTTGCAGATATTTGCGAATGCCCTTTTCCAGTCCACCTTCGATTTCGAGCGGCGGCCTATTTTATAGGCAATGCTGAGCTGCATATTGAGGCGGGCTCTTTTGCCTCTGATCCCTTTCTTTCCTGAGCGTACCTGCTCTATCTCTGCCATTAGCTCAAGGATTCGTCGCTCTGCTTTCTTAACCTCATTGGTAGCTCGTTCAGATTGCGACGTGCTCATCTTCGCCCCTAGCTACAACTGATCATCCGCTACGGATCTGCCAGCTGCAAATTTCGCAACTTGTAAAGCGTCCTCAGGTACATGAAACCTGGAGGCGCATATGCGCGAACTGAATCCTAAGCAACGTTACTATACGGATGTTGAGGTCGCAGAATATATAAACCAGTCCGTCAAGACCATTCGGAAATGGCGCCGATGCGGGTACGGCCCGGCGTTCCACAAGTTTGGTCGTTCCGTACGGTACTCCTATGCGGATATTAAAATCTTCGAACAACAAAATCGCCATATCAACACTAGCTCCAATGCGGATGTTAGTAGGAGAGCTTGTGCTGTTGATCCTCGGGCGGGTGCAGAGCCGATTCAATTCGCGTCCGTATCGGATGCTGCCAGGAGGGATAAATGAGCACCCTCACTTATGCGAAGCGCAAGCGGCTTAAGCAGGAGTTAGAGGGCTGGCTGCAGAAACGTCGATTCCACGTGTTCCTTACCTTAACCCTCAATACATCGTCCTCAGCGGATGCTGTTTCGAGAAAATTCAAGGCGTGGCTAGCTCAAGTTGATAGATGGCTGATTGGAAATAACTGGCATAAGGATGCGACTAATTGTGTGTTCGCAGTCGCTGCAGTTGAGCATCTGAACACCAACGCACATTTGCATATTTTGCTTCGACTACCTCGACATGCCCGTCATAAATCCCCTCTACGTCAGGCAAAGAAGTATTTTCGATTCTGGACAAAGGTCATCCGTTCCGGAGGGTGCTGCCTATCAACCGGACCGGATCAGGGCGCAGTTAGCTACATCCTTAAGTGCGCTACGGATGAAGACGCGTTCAATAGCATCATGTTTTCCAATCAATTTCATGGAAAGAGCAGAAGAAAATGCCGGCGCAAGACCGCGCGGTATCGAGCTAGAGGGTTTAATTTAGGTGAAAACGTGAATTGTAAAATAATAATTACTCATAAGCCTCGCTCGCATCGCGAGTGATACCGGTACTCAACGAGTGACTGGTAATTGGCACGGATCGCAATCTTGTCGTATCGCTTCATAACATCCGCTTCGGACGTTCCTCGGAAAAGAAAATGAGTAAGCGAAATAGCTGAGGCAGTGAGAGTGCCACCGCCCTAGGTGACACCATCTGAATAAAACCTGGAATCGTTGCGCATGTGCTCTGCCGCCACTTCTTCCAACTCAACTCCACTTGCTAAAAATTATCACTCAAGCATTACGCCTGATGCCTCTCACTTAATCCTGTTTAAAGCCATCAATCGCTTTCGCGAACGCTTGGAACGAAGATGTCAGCACCCTTAACTCAATAAAGGTGAGGTGCTACATGAGAGTGAGAACTTCTTTCGGATCTGTGAACTTTCCACAATTGGATGATACGACGCTATTGACGTTGTCGGACCTCACTTGCCGCCTTCACGCTGCGGAGAAAGCGAGGGCAAGAGAGAACGCGCGGCAAGCGAAACTCGACCAGGCAAAGCTAATTGCACTCGGACAGGCTTACCGATTGCTCATGGGTGGGATTCAAATGTCCCACCAACCAGCCGGGGTCACCTCTGAAGCGACTTTAATCAAAGCAATGGTAATTGCCGGACCAAGTGAGAGCCGCATGTTCGCAGAGACCATGCACGGCGCTCGATTGTTGCAGATCCACCCCGACCGGTTTATGGCCGCACTGCAGGCAGGTGAAAGTGACCTGCTCCTTCGATGGCGGCACGCTGCACAAGAGTCCTACAGGAACGATACTAGTAAGTGAGGGCAACCAACCGGTGGCGCACTGCGCCACCGGTTCCCGCCTCTTTTCTCAATCGATTAACGCATTCCCGGCTGCGCCTTTTACACCGCCGTCAACTTTTATCAGAGGAATAAGGACTATGTGCAGCGCCCCGCTTTTGCCAGCGCTCATCGCATCCCATGGAATTCATTCAGCAATACCGTTGCGAGACGACCTCATCTACGGTCCCGAGGCAATCGCTAAAGAACTCGGCTTGGATAAAGCAATGCCGATTGGAAAGGCCATCCGCCGGGTCTACAAGATGCGCGAACGAGGCAAGGCCCCAATCTTCTATCTTGACGGCGTGGGTCTGGTCGCGCGGAAATCAGCCCTTGCTGCCTACCTCTTGCAGCGTGAGCTGGACGCCGAAGTTGGCCAGCGGTAGCGTCATATCATGCGCATTCGTCCGCACCGCTGGACCACGAAGCTAGGCCAGGAGCGGCGTGGGTTCATGCTCGACCTTGGCATCGACAAGGCGTCAAAAAAGCGTATCCGCAAGCTTTTCCCCTCGCGCCAAGCCGCTAAGTCATGGCTAGAAACCAAGCAAGACGCCAAGGCAACCGTCGCGGCGGAGACGGTGCTGGGCCCTAGGGTAGCCGAGGCTTACAACCGCTGGGTCAAGCGTGTGGAGGCCGATGGCCGCGCCCGCTCGACATGGTCCACCTACGCCCAGCGTGCGAACAACCACGCCATACTCGCGCGGGTGAAACTGGATAAGGATGGCGAGGAGCGCGTGTTTGGAGAGCTGCGCGTGGCCGAGGTGACGACAACGGCCTGCGTGCTGTTCAAGGCGGCGCTGCAGGCCAAGGGCCTGTCGCCCGCCATGGTGGGCAAGGTGATGTCCGACCTTCGCATGATGCTCAACGACTGCATCCTGCAGGGTGACCTCAAATCCAACCCCGGCACGCCAGTCAAGACCAAGCGTGGTGAACGTCACAAACGCAAGGTGGAGATCCCGACACCGGCCGAAATGCGGGGGATACTGGAGATAGTGAACGCCGCGGGAATCGCCCGACCGACCCGAGGACAAGTGTTTGTAAACTTCCAGCCGCGCACCGGCCTGCGTCCCAGCGAAACTCTGGCGCTAGCTTGGTCGCATATCGCGCTCGAGGCCCACCAGCCCTTCGTCCGCGTCGAGCGGGCGATTGACGCCTGGGGCAATTTCGGCCCTCCCAAGAGCGCGGCGGGCTATCGCGACGTACCGCTCCCAGCTGACTTGGTCGAGATACTGCTGGCATGGCGCAAGGTCTGCCCGAAGTCCGAGCATGGGCTCGTGTTCCCGACCTCGGAAGGTCATCCCGATTCGCAGAGCAACCTGCGCGCACGCGTCTGGCTACCATTGATGCAGGCAGCCGGCCTGGCTATACCGCTCGACAAGCCCTTGCGCGCCTCGATGCGATCGGCCGCGCGGAACCAGCGCGCCGGCACCGAGACACTATGGAGCCTGCGCTATACCGTCTACGCCATGCGGCATTTCTACGCATCCGCGTTGATCATCGCGCAGGGCCTCGTACCCAAGAAGGTCCAGGAAATGTTGGGCCACGACTCCATCCAGGTCACCATGGACACCTACGGCCATCTCTGGGCCGACCCGCAAGGCGATGCGACCGTGGCCAAGCACCTGGCCGCGTTCCTCGCGGCGTAGCATTTGCCAAACGTTTGCCGGATTTCGTGGGGAACGTGGGGAATTCAGGGAAAATAGGAACGAAACGCGGACACCGGGAACGGCGCGCGAGAACGCCAAAAACCTGTGTCACGCCTGCATTACTTTGATCTGGAAGGGGAAAAGTAATGGTAGCGGCGGAGGGACTCGAACCCCCGACCAAAGGATTATGATTCCTCTGCTCTACCAGCTGAGCTACGCCGCCAGAATCCCACAACTTGTGCGGAAAGCGCCCCGCATATAGGGCCGGGCTTCCGCCCTGTCAACGCCGGGCAGCCCCGCTACTCGTTATATCCGGCCAGGCTCTCCGAGACATGAATCATGGGCATCTGGCTGACGCGGATAAAGCCGGCACCTGGCCTGTCGAGATCCTGGATCAAGAGAATCACGCCGGCCACCACAATGCCGGTCACGCAGCGCGGCAGGCGCGAACGCTCGCGGGCGAGACCGCTGCCATATCCGGTGAAGCCGGCCGACACCGCGGCGATGCCGTACAACGCGAAAAGCACGATGGGTGGTATGCGGTTCATCACCGCGGCGATCCGCTTTTCCTGATTGTCGATCATTTCGTTCAAGGCCTGGATGTACAGCCCCGTTGGAACCATGCCGGCATCCTTCGCCGCGACAGCGCGGACCTGTTGCCACAGCTGTTCCTGAATCTCGCTCGAACGGGCGATGCCCGCCCACAAATCTTCCATCGTCGCCACCTTGCGCGTCAACGCCAGGCGAACCTCCACATAGTCGCGAAAAAGAGCGATGCTATCGTGGGCATGCGGTGCCGGCAGAAGGCGCGCGCGCAACGCAGCCGTGCCGATGGCATTGGCCTCCTCCACCACGGCTTGGCGGCGTTCATCGAAGCGCGCCAACGCCATCGCGAACGTGAAACCGATCATGAGCGCCAGAAGACCGAGCGCCGCGCTCTCCATGACCGAGACGTTGCCATGGCCTTTCGGACCGGCGCGCCGGCCGATCCAATAACCCGCCTCGCCCACGCCCAGGATGGCCACGAGGCTTCCGATGAAGATGACGGGAAGCGGCAGGGAGAAGAGCTCCATGGCGAAATTCTCAGGCATTCGGTGTGTGATCAATCCAGCGAAGCATCAGGATATAGGAGACCGATAGGATCACGGGACCGATGAACAGGCCCACCAACCCCAAACCCAACAGTCCGCCGATGACTCCGATGAACACGACCCAAATGGGGACGGGCAGCCCCCGGCCGATCAGGATCGGCTTGAGGAAATTATCGATCACGTTGACGAAGATCATCCAGCCCAGAAGGAACGCGGCCCAGCTCGGATCGCCCTGGTAGTAAATCCAGGCCGCGGCGGGAATGCCCACGATCAATGCACCCACTTGGGCCGTGCAGCTGATGAAGATCAGGAGCGTCAAAAGGACCGGGATCGGCGCGGCCGCGATCTCCAAGCCGACCCACGCCACTTGGGCCTGGATGATCGCCGTGCCGATGATCCCTTGCGCCACGCCCCGGACGGTGCGCACCACCAGCGCTTGGATACCCGCCGATTCCGGGGCGCCGAGTGCGCGCAGGAGCTTCGTGAAGAACTGGTCGAGCCGCTCCGCCGTGATGAGGAACGTGGCGGCCAACGCAATCGCCAACAAGGCTTCGAGCACGAGCAGCGTCGAGGAGACGGTGCTGGACAGGAACCAGAGCAAGGCCGCCCGGAGTTTCGGCCGGATCGTCTCGATCGTGCCGGGCACGTCGACCGCCGCATCGTGCCAGATCTGGGAAAAACGCCGCCCGACCAGCGGAATCTCAGCAAGCCAGGACGGTGCGTCCGGAATGACGAGCTGCTCGAGCGCCGGAGAGTTCTGAAAAAGATGGGACGCCTGCACGCCCACCGTCATCAGCAGCATCACGAGAGGGATGAGAAGCACGCCGGCCATGAGCAACGCGATCGCGATGGCCGGGATGACCCGCCGCCCACCCAGCCAAGATGAGAGGTGCTTCTGCAAGGGGTAGAGAGAGATCGCGATGATCGCGCCCCAGACCATGGCGCTGAGGAACGGCCTTATCAGCCATAGGCTGATGCCGACAAGCGAAAGAATGATGAGAAGCGCAACGACACGCCGCACCAGCAGCGCCATTGTCGCCGAATCGTCCGCCATCGCATGGCCCCCTCTAGGACGGCTCCCAATCGGCGATGCTAGTGCATCGCGGCCCTAGCCGCCATTCCGCCGCGACTCAGGCGGCCTGCGCCGCTTCCTCGCGCAGGATCCAGCCACCGCCAAGGACGCGGTCGCCGTCGTAAAAGACGCATGCCTGCCCCGGCGCGATGCCCTGCTGCGGCGCGTCCAGCGCGACGTCGACACCGCCACCCGGCAACGGGTGAAGCGTGGCGTCCGCCGCTGGCGCCGTCGCGCGCAGCTTCACCCGCACCCGCGCGCCTTCGGGCGGCGCGTCATGCGCGCCAAGCCAGTTCACCGCGCCGAGACGCACGCGGTCGCGGCCCAGCGCCGCGCGCGGCCCGACCACCACCCGCCGCCGCGTAGGCTCGAGCCGCACCACGAACAGCGGTTCGGACGACGACAGCCCGATCCCGCGCCGCTGGCCGATCGTGTAATGGATGATGCCCTCGTGACGGCCGAGCACGCGCCCTGAAAGATCGACGATCTCGCCGGGTTCGGCGGCGCCCGGCCGTAGCTTCGCGACCAGCCGCGCATAGTCGCCGTCCGGCACGAAGCAGATGTCCTGGCTGTCGGGCTTGGATGCCACCGGCAGGGCGAAGCGCCGAGCCAGGGCGCGCGTCTCGTCCTTGGACAGGCCGCCCAGGGGAAAACGCAGGAAGGCGAGCTGCTCGCGCGTGGTGCGGAACAGGAAGTAGCTCTGATCGCGTGTCTCATCGGCCGCACGGTGCAACTCGGCGCCTTCGGAGCCGTCCGCGCGGCGCACGTAATGGCCGGTGGCTAGCGCGTCGGCATCGAGGTCGCGCGCCGCCGTCAGAAGGTCGCGGAACTTGACCGTCTGGTTGCACAAGACGCACGGAATCGGCGTCTGCCCGGCGATATAACCATCGGCGAAGGGCGCGATCACCTCGTCGTGAAAGCGCCGCTCGTAATCGAGCACATAGTGGGGAATGCCTAGCGCGTCGGCCACCCGCCGCGCGTCATGGATATCTTGGCCCGCGCAGCAGGCGCGCGATTTCCCGACTGCCTGCCCATGGTCGTAGAGCTGCAAGGTGATGCCGACCACCTCGTAGCCCTGCTCCACGAGCAGCGCGGCCGTGGTGGCGCTGTCCACGCCACCCGACATGGCCACCACGACCCGCGTGGCAGCCGGCGCCTTGTCGATGCCCAAGCCGTTCATGGCGGGGACTATAGACGCAAGCCACGCCAGGACAAGCGAGCGGGCGTTGGCGGCGCCGGGAAAGTGCGTAAGATGCGCCGCGCCCGGGCTGGCCCGGGTTTCCGAAGGGGATGCACCATGGGATTTTCGCGCCGCCTGGCGGCTTTTGCCCTCGCGGCTGCGCTCGCCGGCTGCACCAACATGAGCGTGCCGCCCGGCACGCCCGCCTTCCAGGCGGGCTACAAGGACGGCTGCCGCTCGGCCTGGGCGGATGTCGGCGTGCGCGGCTATAATGAGCGGGTCGAGGACGAGAAGATGAAGGTCAACGCCGAGTATCAGGCGGGCTGGGGCCGTGGCTACGGCGAGTGCTTCTCGGTCGACCAGCGCACGACCCGCAACCGCGACATGGGCTCTGGATGATCAGGCGTGCCGGCTTCGCATTCATATGTCTTCTGGCGCTGACCGCGTGCGACACCGGCCGCGGCGCGCCGTCCTGGGCGCCGCCGGGTTCGCCGTCGTTCAAGACCGGCTATATCGACGGCTGCTGGACCGGATGGGGCGTCGCGGGCAAACCCAGCTTCGAGAACGCCTACTACAAGGACGATGGGCGGTATTTATCCGATCCAGACTACAAGCGCGGTTGGGACGAAGGGCAGGCCGATTGCTACCAGCAGCAGATGAGCTCGCCCCAGATGGGTTAGGCCGCGCGGCGCGGCGTATCGGCGCCTTCGCCTTGGCCGCGCTCCTCTCCGCCTGCGAGGCGGTCGGCTCGATCCCACCACCCGGCTCGGACGCTTTCCAGCGCGGCTATATCGACGGCTGCTGGTCGGGTTGGGGCCTGGCCGCCAAACCCGGCTTTGAAGCGTTGTTCTACCGCAACGAATCGCGCTTCTCGTCCGATGAGGAGTATCACGCTGGCTGGGTCCAGGGTGAGTTGGAATGCTATAATCAACAGATGAACTTTCCCACCATGGGCGCCGCGAAATGAATGCTTTTCCGTCGAACATGGTCCGCCATATCGCAATCGCGGGCGGCCTTTGCGCCATGACGATGCTGACGGCTTCCTGCAAGACCACGGGCTCCGGCGAGGTTCCGCCTGGCTCACCCGACTTCCAGGCGGGATATTCCGACGGCTGCGTCTCGGGCTATGGCGACGCGGGCCGGCGCGGCATGGAAGACGTGTTTGTTAAGAATACCGCCAGGTTCAACGGTAACCAGCAGTACCACGAGGGTTGGTTGCAGGGTTACGCCGCCTGTTATCAGTCCGAGGCCAGCCAGCCGATGATGGGTATCCGCTAGCATGCCTGCCGGCTTTCAGTGTGCTGGCCGTTACGCCCGCCAGCTTGTACAAACGCTTCTGAACGTCATCTCGAGGAAAACACAGTGACTCAAGCGATGAAGATCCGCCTCCGGCAGGTGGCCGCTGCATGCGCGATTTTTGCCATGAGCGCGTCGGTGACCGCGTGCAAGACCACTGGCGCGGGCGATGTTCCACCCGGCCCACCCGATTTCCAGGCGGGCTATTCCGACGGCTGCGATTCCGGCTACGGCGACGCCGGCCGGCGCGGCATGGAAGACGTGTTCGTAAAGGACAGGGTCAAGTTCAACAACAACCAGGAATACCACGAGGGTTGGCTGCAGGGTTATGCCGCCTGTTATCAGTCCGAGGAAAACCAGCCGATGATGGGCCAGCGCTGAGCTGTCGTAATTCGGTAACACTTGGCATCGACACTCCCGCCCCTTCCAACGGGGCGGGAACCGGTGCGCACTCAAAACAATGTAACGAGGAAGCAGCTTTGCACCGCATGCTTGGTGCTGTCGTTGCTCGCGGGCTGTTCCCATCAGCCGCCTGGCTCGCTTCTGTTCGAGGAAGGATATACGGCGGGCTGCAGCGACGGAACGTTCGACGCGGGCGGGCCGTCCGACCAGGTCGAATACATGCGGGACGACACGCTGTACCGCACGAAACCCGACTATAAGAACGGTTGGCAGCAGGGTTACGCCAAGTGCTATCGCGACGCGACGGAGTATCCGGAGATGGACAACCGGGGTTAAGACGCCCAGGGGTAAGACGCTCCGGCCTATTCCTATGGTTCGCGCTCGGCTTTGCAGTGACAGGATGTCATCAGGCGCCGGCGGGCACACCCAACTTCCAGGATGGTTATCATGCCGGCTGCGACGACGCGGCCGTCGATTCGCCGGGCGCGCAGACGGGTCAGACGACGTGGATGCGCGACGAAACCCGCATCGCCGGCCAGCCCGACTACAAGGAAGGCTGGTACCAGGGATACGTCGCCTGCTATCGCAAATGGCTCGAACATCCCTCGATGTCCAACACCGGCACATAGCCGTACGGCTGCTCACGCGCAGTGGCGCGTGGTTGGCGGTCGTGCTGATCCTGGCAAGCTGCTCCCGCATCCCGACGGGTTCGCCCGATTACCAGAACGGCTACACGGCCGGCTGCTATGACGGGCGCTTCGACGCGGACGCACCCACCACCCAGACGGCATGGATCCGCGATGAGTCCATGTTCGAGGCGAACGCCGACTACAAGAGCGGTTGGCAGGAAGCGTACGCGAAGTGCTACGCCGACGAGCGCGACTACCCGATCATGGGAACGATCGGACGTTGATCAACCCAACAGCGCGTTGCGCGTGTTCTTGGGCAAGGCGACGGTCAAACCGTCGAGTTCTTCCGTCATGACGATCTGACAGCCGAGGCGCGAGCGGTCGGTGACGCCGAACGCCAGGTCGAGCATATCGGACTCGTCCTCGCCCATCTTTGGCAACTTGCCCGCCCACTCCGGTTCGACATAGACGTGGCAGGTGGAGCACGCCATGGCGCCGTCGCAAGCGCCTTCGATGTCGAGCCCCGCGTCGCGGCCGATTTGCATCAGTGACTTGCCCACGGGCGCATCCAGTTCGCGCCGGGTTCCATCGGGTTGGATGACGATGATCTTGGGCATGGGCTACACCGGGCGCGCGGCGCGCCCTTCGGGATCAAACGCGGGCGGCATCAAACGTGGAACGACTCGCCGCAGCCGCAACGACCCTTTTCCATCGGGTTCTTGAACACGAAGCCGGAGTGGAACTTGTCCTCGGCGTAGTCCATCTCGGTGCCGAGCACGAACAGGATCGCCTTGGGGTCGATGAAGATGGTGACGCCCTTGTCCTCGACGGTCTCGTCGTGGGGCGCCTTCTGGTCGACGTATTCCAGCTTGTAGGAGAGGCCCGAGCAGCCCTTGCTCTCGACCGACAGACGCAGGCCCGACGCAGGCTGGCTGCGCTGCGCCATCAGAAAGCGCACGCGTTCCGCCGCCGCATCCGTCAAAGAGATTGCCTTGGGTCGTTCGGCCAATGGAGGGCTCCTTCGGTCTTCAATATAAGCGTTTGGAGTCTCAGATCAATCCAAGCTCGAGCTTGGCCGCCTCGCTCATCCGGCTCTGGTCCCAGGGCGGGTCCCAGACCAGGTTGACCTTGGCGTCCATCACGCCCGGGGTCATTTTCACCCGGTCTTCCACCTCGCCCGGCAGCGTACCCGCCACAGGGCAGCCCGGCGCGGTCAAAGTCATGTCGATCCAGACCTTGCCCTTGGCATCCACGCCCACGCTGTAGATCAGCCCCAGATCGTAGATGTTCACCGGGATCTCGGGGTCATAGCAGGTGCGGATGACTTCCTTGACGCCCTCAGCTAGATGCTCCTGCCCTTCGGCCACGCCCTGGCGCGCCTCGGCCCACTCGGCGTCATCCGCCGCGGCGGGCGCCGTCTCGGGCTTGGGTGTCTCGGTCGGCTGTTCGTTGGCGTCCATGGCGTCCTATTCGGTCGAGACGGCTTCGGCGCGGGATTCGAGGGCGGCCACCATCGTGTGCCACGGCAAGGTCGCGCATTTGACCCGCACCGGGTAATCACGCACGCCTTCGAACACGGCCAGCTTGTCCAGCGTGTCGTCGGGGAACTCGTCCTTGCCCGTGACGAGACGGTGGAAATGCTCGAACAGAGCGCGCGCTTCGGCGACGGTCTTGCCCTTGACCGCTTCGGTCATCAGCGAGGCCGAGGCCATGGAAATCGCGCAGCCGCGTCCCTCGAAGGAAACATCCTTCACCTTGCCGCCCTCGACGGTCAGGTAAATCGTGACCGTATCGCCGCATAGTGGGTTGTTGCCGTCGGCATGCTGATGCACGGGCTCGGGCTTGCCGAAATTGCGCGGCCGCTTGCTGTGGTCGACGATCACTTCCTGGTACAGATCGCGCAGATCAGACATCAGCCGAAGAACCTCTGCACCTTCTGGACCGCGGCGCACAGGGCGTCCACGTCTTCCATCGTGTTGTAGACGCCGAAGGAGGCGCGCACGGTCGCGACCAGGCCCAACTTGTCCATCAGCGGCTGGGCGCAATGGTGTCCGACGCGCACGGCCACGCCCTCGCGATCGAGGATGGTGCCGACATCGTGCGGATGCACTTCGCCGATGTTGAAGGACAGGATGCTGGCCTTGTCCTTCGCCGTGCCGACGATTCGCACGCTGTTGATCTCGGATAGGCGCTTGTGCGCGTAGTCCAGGACCTTGGCCTCGTGGCGCTCGATGGCGTCGAGCCCCAGATCCATGACGTAGTCCATGGCCGCCGCCAGACCGATGGTGCCCGCGATGTTGGGCGTACCAGCCTCGAAACGGTGCGGCACCTCGGCGTATTCGGTCTTCTCGAACGTCACGCGCCGGATCATGCCGCCGCCGCCCTGGTAAGGCGGCATGGCATCCAGCAGCTCGCCCTTGCCGTAGAGGAAGCCGGTGCCCGAAGGGCCATAAAGCTTGTGGCCGGTGACGACATAGAAGTCGCAATCCAAATCCTGCACATCCACAGTCAGGCGCGGCGCGGACTGGCAGCCATCGACCAGCACGAGCGCGCCCTGGGCATGCGCCATGCAGGTGATTTCCTTGATCGGCGGCACCGTGCCCGTGACGTTGGAGCAATGGGTGACCGCGACCAGCTTGGTGCGCGGATTCAGAATCTTGGCGTAGGCGTCGATGTCCAGCGCGCCGGTTTCGTCCACGGGAATCGCGCGAATGACGATGCCCGTGCGGTCGCGCAGCAACTGCCAGGGGATGATGTTGGAGTGATGCTCCAGCTCGGTCAGCACGACCTCGTCGCCGGCCTTGAGATTGGCCGGGCCCCAGCTCTGCGCCACCAGATTGATGGCCTCGGTGCCGCCGCGCACGAAGACGATTTCCTTCGCTTCGCGGGCGTTCAACAGGCGGCGCGCGGTCTCCCGCGCCGCTTCGAAGGCATCGGTCGTCTTCTGCGACAGGTAGTACACGCCGCGGTGGATATTGGCGTATTCGTTCTCGTAGGTGCGCGAGAGGGTCTCGATCACCGTGCGCGGCTTCTGGGCGCTGGCCGCGCTGTCCAGAAAGACCAGCGGCTTGTCATAGATGGTGCGCGACAGGATCGGGAAATCGGCGCGGATGCGCGCGACGTCGAAGGGACGCTTCGCCTTTGCCGCCGCAACCGCCGCGTTCATGCCGCCCTCCGCGCGCCCTGGGCGTCGTAAAGCCAATCGCCGACTGCGGCCGTGAAACGGTCGCGGATCGCTTCGTCCGCGATGCCGTCGATCATCTCGGACACGAAGGCCTCGATCAGCATGCCGCGCGCCTGTTCCAGGCCGATGCCGCGCGCGCGCAGGTAGAACAGCGCCTGTTCGTCGATCTCGCCGGCCGTCGCGCCATGACCGCACTTCACGTCGTCGGCGTGGATCTCCAACTCCGGCTTCGAGCCGATTTCGGCCCGGTCGGAGAGAAGCAGGTTTTCGTTGAGCTGGTGCGCGTTGGTCTTCTGCGCATCGGGACGCACCACGATGCGGCCCTGGAACGCCGCGTAGGCGTGATCGTCCAGCACGCCGCGATAGCGCTCCTCGCTGTCGCAATGGGCGGCCGCGTGGTCGATGGTCGTGGTGTTGTCGACATGCTGGCGGCCGCGCGCGAGATAGGCACCCTCCAGCTTTACCTTTCCGCCCTCGCCCTTCAGCACGGCGTCGATCTCGTTGCGGGCCAGCTTGCCGCCAAGCGACAGAACGAAACTGTCGAAGACGCCCTTGGTCGCGACATGGGCCGCGGTGGCCGCCGTATGGAACGCTTCGCCGCCTTCGGTCTGCAACTTCAGATGCTTGAGCGTCGCTGTGGAAGCGATTGAAACGTCCGTGACCGCGTTGGTCCAATAGCGGCCCGTCCCGGCATAGGTTTCCAGGACCGTCGCCGAGGCGCCATCGCCCAGCGAAATCCGGTTGCGCATATGGGCAGCGCCGGACGCGCCGAGGAAGATCAGGTGAACTGGCGCCGCCAGCGCGACACCGCCGGGTATGTCGAGGATCGCGCCATCGGCGGCATAGGCGGCGTTCAACGCGCGCATGGCACCGGCGTCCGCGGCCTCCGCCAACAGATCATTCGGCAGCACCTTCGACGCGGACCAGCCCGTCAGGACCACACCCTTGGGCAGCGTGCCAATGCGCGAGAGATCGGCGCGGAAGCGCCCGTCGACGAAGACCAGCTGATGATGGGCGTGGCTGGTGGACAGGGCATGGGCGGTCACGGTTGCGGCCGTGACGGCGATCTTGGCGTCCGACGGCGCAAGCGCGGCGTCGTCCAGCGCCTTCAGGCTGGTGAAATGCCAGGCCTCGAGCTTTGGCGTCGGCACGCCGAGCTTGGCGTAGCGGGTCAGCGCATCGGCGCGCGCGCGCGCATCGCCCGGCAGGCCGGCCTTGGCGGCCTCGAACCGGTCCAGATGCAGCGCGTGGGTGGTGGCGCTCATGCCGCGTCGGCCCCCAGCACGGCATAGCCCTTCTCTTCCAGCTCCAGCGCCAGCTCCTTGCCGCCGGAGCGGACGATCCGGCCGCCCGAGAGGATATGCACCTTGTCCGGCACGACATAGCCGAGCAGGCGCTGATAGTGGGTGATGACGAGCATCGAGCGGTCGAGCCCGCGCAGGGCGTTGATGCCGCTGGAGACGATCTTCAACGCGTCGATGTCGAGGCCCGAATCGGTCTCGTCCATGATCGCGAGACGCGGTTCCAGGACCGCCATCTGCAGAACCTCGACGCGCTTTTTCTCGCCGCCGGAAAAGCCGACATTGATCGGCCGCTTCAACAGATCGTCGCCCATCTCCAGCATCTTCAGTTTGGCGCGGACGAATTTCAGGAACTCCATGGCGTCGAGTTCCTTGATGCCGCGGTGCTTGCGCACCTCGTTGACGGCGGCCTTGAGGAAGCTCAAGCCGCTGACGCCGGGAATCTCGACCGGATACTGGAAACCCAGGAACACGCCCTCGCGCGCGCGCTCTTCCGGCGACATCGCGGCCAGGTCCTTACCCTGGAACAGGATCTCGCCCTTGGTCACCTCGTAGCCGTCGCGCCCGGCCAGCACATAGGCGAGCGTCGACTTACCTGAGCCGTTCGGGCCCATCACGGCGTGCACCTCGCCCGCGGCCAGGGACAGGTCGATCCCGTGGAGGATCTCCTTGCCGTCCACCTCGACATGGAGGTTCTTGATCTCGAGCATGGGCACTTCCTTCTAAATCCGTTCTTGAACCGTCAGCCGACACTGCCTTCCAGGCTGATACCGAGCAGCTTCTGCGCCTCGACGGCGAATTCCATGGGCAGTTCCTTCAACACCTCGCGGCAGAAGCCGTTCACGATCATGGAGACCGCATCCTCCGGCGAAAGCCCGCGCTGGCGGCAATAGAAAAGCTGGTCCTCGCTGATCTTCGAGGTGGTGGCCTCGTGCTCGACCTTGGCCGAGCGGTTCTTCACCTCGACATAGGGCACCGTGTGGGCGCCGCATTTGTCGCCGATCAAAAGCGAGTCGCACTGCGTGTGGTTGCGCGCGCCCTCGGCCTTGGGAGAAATGCGCACCAAGCCGCGATAGGTCTGCTGACCGTGACCGGCGGAGATGCCCTTCGACACGATGGTCGAGCGGGTGTTCTTGCCCATGTGGATCATCTTGGTGCCGGTGTCGGCCTGCTGGCGGTTGTTGGTGACCGCGACCGAGTAGAACTCGCCGACCGAGTTGTCGCCCTGTAGGATGCAGCTCGGGTACTTCCAGGTGATGGCGGAACCCGTCTCCACCTGCGTCCAGGAGATCTTGGAATTGGCGCCGCGGCACGCGCCGCGCTTGGTGACGAAGTTGTAGATGCCGCCCTTGCCGTTCTCGTCGCCGGGGTACCAGTTCTGCACCGTCGAATACTTGATGGTGGCATCGT
Source organism: Alphaproteobacteria bacterium (assembly GCA_050180485.1). Lineage (GTDB taxonomy): Bacteria > Pseudomonadota > Alphaproteobacteria > CADEGL01 > CADEGL01 > CADEGL01. The sequence goes on from JBFXED010000006.1 coordinate 55,970, forward strand.
CGAGCGCGACCAGCTCGACCACGGCGGCATGAAGCTGGTTCTCGTCGCGCATCGGCGCCGTGCAGCCTTCCAGGTAGCTGACGTAGCTGCCCTTGTCCGCGATGATCAGCGTGCGCTCGAACTGGCCCGTCTCCGCGGCGTTGATGCGGAAATAGGTCGACAGCTCCATGGGACAGCGCACGCCCGGCGGGATGTAGACGAACGAGCCGTCGCTGAAGACGGCCGAGTTGAGCGTGGCGTAGAAATTGTCCGAATAGGGCACGACGCTGCCGAGATACTGGCGCACCAGCTCGGGGTGGCTCTTCACGGCCTCGGAGAACGAGCAGAACACGATGCCCATCTCGCCCAGCTTGGCCTTGTAGGTCGTGGCGACCGAGACGCTGTCGAACACCGCGTCCACCGCGATGCCCTGCAGGCGCTCCTGCTCCTTGAGCGGGATGCCCAGCTTCTCGTAGGTCTTCAGAAGCTCGGGATCGACCTCGTCCAGGCTCTTGGGCGCGACCTTCGTCTTGGGCGCGGAATAGTAATAGGCGTCCTGGAAATCGATCTTGGGATAGCTGACGCGCGCCCACGCGGGCTCGCCCTCGGGCAGCATCCGGTCGCGCCAATAGCGGAACGCCTTCAGGCGCCATTCCAGCAGCCACTCCGGCTCGCCCTTCTTCGCCGAGATGAAGCGGACCGTGTCCTCGTTGAGGCCCTTCGGGGCGCGCTCGTTCTCGATCTCGGTCACGAAGCCGTGCTTGTACGGCTGGATGACCGACTGGAGGGTTTCGACCGTGGAAGACGCCATGTTTCCGAGTCCTCGTTGACCTTAAGCCGCGGCAGCGGACGCGTTCGCGCCCAGCCTGCGGCGGAGCGCGATCCACGCTCCGATGAATGCTTCGACCTCGGCGTCCGTCGTCGACCAGCCCAGGCTGACGCGGATCGCTCCGCGCGCATCAGCCTGCGGCACGCCCATCGCTGCCAGCACGTGCGAAGGCTCGACCTTGCCCGACGAGCACGCGGATCCGGCCGACACCGCGAAGCCCGCCAGATCGAAACCCATCACCTGCGTGTCGCTGGCGACATCTGGCATGGCGATGCAACTCGTGTTCGGCAGACGCTGGACCGAGGCACCGATCACAACCGCGCCCTCGGCGCCGAGGCGCGTTTCCAGAAGGTCACGAAGGTGCGCCAGGCGCAGCGCATCGTTCAAATCGTCTTTCGCCAGCGCGGCGGCCGCGCCGAAACCGGCGATCGCCGGCACATTCTCGGTTCCCGCGCGACGGCGGCGCTCTTGGCCACCACCCCGCGAGAGCGATTCGATCTCGATGCCAGGACCGAGCACCAAGGCGCCCGCCCCCATGGGCCCGCCGATCTTGTGCGCCGACAACGTCAGCAGATCGGCGCCGAGCGATGCCATGTCGAAAGCGATCCGACCCGGCGCCTGCGACGCATCGCAATGAAGCAGCGCGCCATGGCGCTTCGCGATCGCGGCGGCATCCGCCACAGGATGGATCACGCCCGTCTCGTTATTGGCCAGCATGACGGAGACGAGCGCCGGTGCGCCCTTCCCCTTCAATAGGGTATCGAGCGCGTCGAGATCGAGACGTCCGTCGCGATGCACCGGAATCGTTTCGATGCCGTCCGCGGCCTTCAACACCGACGGATGTTCGGTCGCACCGGCAAAGATTCGCGCCCGGCCGCTGCCGCGCAGCGCCAGGTTATTGGCTTCCGTGCCGCCGGCCGTGAAGACCACCCGTTCGGATTTCGCACCCACGAGCGCGGCAACGGCCTCGCGCCCATCCTCGACCACGCGGCGCGCGGCGCGGCCGGCGCCGTGGACCGACGACGGATTGCCGCAAACCCCGAGGGCCGCGGAAACCGCCTCGGCGACGGCCGGCTTCACCGGCGCGGTCGCGTTATGGTCGAGATAGATCATTTTCATTCAGCCGCATTCGCCGCCGCGGCACCGTTGTTGTTGGCCACGAGCGCGTCGCGATGGAGCTGGCCGCTGCGCCCCAGCACACGGCGCTGGCAAACGTCCTCCAGCGAGACCGAGGCCAGGAACAAACGGATCTGCTGGCCCAGCTCTTCCCACAAATCATGCGTGAGGCAGCGGCTGCCGTCGGTCGTGCAACCCTTGGGCGAGCCCGGCTTGCAGCGCGTGACCTGCACCGGCTCGTCGACCGCGATGATGATGTCGGAAATGCGCGTGTCGCGCGGCGGGAAGGCCAGCACATAGCCGCCACCCGGACCGCGCACGCTGCGCACGATGCCTGCCCGGCGCAGCTTGGCGAAAAGCTGCTCCAGATAGGACAGCGAGATGTCCTGACGCTCGGCGATTTCGGCCAGCGTGGTCGGCTTGGCGTCGTCGCGGCTGGCCAATTCCACCATGGCCATCACGGCATAGCGTCCTTTGGTGCTGAGTTTCATCGGCCTGTCTCCGTCTTTCTGCGTTCGGCCGTCCCGCCGTCCTGTTGGTGGCCACGGCCTCGTCCGAAGGCCGCCGTCTTGGGTTTCATGCTTGCCGTCCGGTACGCTCGCCCATCGCGAGAGGGCGCACCACCGCGGAGCCGCTCTCGTCGCTCCGCCCGTCACCGTTTTCGACTTGCGCCAGCCGGCCTTTCAGCGCGTCCACTTCGGCGCGCAACGCCTCGATGGCGGCGACCAGGGGATCGGGCACGTCCGCGCCCGGTGTGCCATAGGCCACGAAATCCGTCTCGGCGCGCCGGTGGTGCGATTCCAGGATGCGGGCCGGAATGCCGGTAACCGTCACGTTCGGCGGCACATCCTTGACCACCACGGCGTTGGCGCCAACGCGCGCGCAGCGCCCGACCGTAATGGGCCCCAGAATTTGGGCACCCGAACCGACAATCACGTTGTCGGCCAGGGTCGGGTGGCGCTTGTGGTCGACCTGCGCGCCGGAATTGATCGAGGGCGCCGTGCCGCCCAGGGTCACGTCGTGATAGAGGGTGACATCGTCGCCGATCTCGGCGGTTTCACCGATCACCGTTCCCATGCCGTGGTCGATGAAGAGGCGCTGGCCGACCTTGGCGCCCGGGTGAATTTCGATGCCGGTCAACCAACGGCCCAGGTGGGATATAAAACGGCCGCCCAAGCGCCAGTGGCGCACCCACAAGGCATGGGCCAGCCGGTGAATCAGCACGGCGTGATAGCCGGGATAGCAAAGCAAGACCTCGAGGCGCGAGCGGACCGCGGGGTCGCGCGCCTTGATCGAGTCGATATCCGCCAAAATCCCCTTGAACATCATGACCTTGCGAATGATATTAGCGCCGCGCCCTGGACCCCCGGCCCAAGCGTGCCCGACTGGCGCCCGGGATATAATTTTCCCGACTAGCCCGGTCAAGTAATTCGCCGCCGATTTTTCGCAGAAATCCCTAGTTTTCGAAGGGATTGTCTCAGCGGCCAGGTCGGATATCGGACGGGCGCCCTCCCGGCGGCGACCGCCCATCAATTGAAAGGCTCGCGACGGAAATGCCCGAAGTGATCATCCCCGGCCCCGAAGGACGCATCGAAGGCCGCTACCACATCGGAAAGAGCGCCACCGCCCCCATCGCCCTTCTGCTCCATCCTCATCCGGAGCATGGCGGCACCATGAACAATAAGGTGGTCTACGCCCTCTACCAGGCCTTCGCGCGGCGCGGCTTCGCCGTCCTGCGCTTTAACTTCCGCGGCGTTGGCCGGTCACAAGGCAGCTTCGCCCGCGGCGAGGGCGAGCTGTCGGACGCGGCGTCCGCGCTGGATTGGCTCCAGACCTATAACCCCAACGCGTCGGCTTGCTGGATCGCGGGCTTTTCCTTCGGCGCCTGGATCGGCATGCAGCTTCTGATGCGGCGGCCGGAGATCAACGGCTTCATCTCGGTCGCGCCGCCCGCGAACCTATACGATTTCGGGTTCCTGGCGCCGTGCCCCACCTCGGGCCTGATCGTTAACGGCGACCAGGACCAGGTCGTGCCTCCGGAATCGATCAAGAAGCTGGTGGACCGCCTGTCCAACCAGCGCGGCATCACCATCGACCACCGCCTGCTGAAAAAGGCCGATCATTTCTTCACCGGGCGGATCGACGACTTGGTCGAGCAGGTGGACAACTACCTCGACAAGGCCATCGGTAAGCCGCTGGCCATCGCGTCTTCGTAACGCTTCACGCGCGGCGCAACACCCCACCCGTTGTCGGCCGGCCGACCCCGGTCGTTCCCGGAAAGCTGAGCGGCAGGCCGCGCAAGCTGCGCACGGCCAGGTAGGCGAAGGCCTGCGCCTCCAGCCCATCGCCGTTCCAGCGCGCGGCTTCCACCGGCTCGACCGTGCCCGGCAGGACGCGCGCCAGCGCCTCCATCAGGGTCTTGTTATGCCGCCCGCCGCCCGTGACCAGCCAGCGTCGCGGCGGCGCGGGGAAATGCGCGACGGCGCGCGCGATGGCGTGCGCTGTGAATGCCGTCAGCGTGGCTGCTCCGTCGGGGGCGGACAACTTCGCCACCGGAGCCGTGGAGAAGGCGTCGCGATCGAGCGACTTGGGCGGGCGCCGGACGAAATAGTCATGGTCGAGCAGCCGCGCCAGTACGTCCGCATCGATCCGTCCCGTCGCGGCCATGGCACCGTCCGCATCGTAAAGACGGCCGTCGTGACGATGGACCCAATCGTCGATCAGCGCGTTGCCAGGCCCGGTGTCGAAGGCGATCAAGCTGGGCTCGGAGGGTGAACCGTCGATCCAGGTCACGTTGGCGACGCCGCCGATATTCAGCACGGCCAGCGGGCGCTCCAGTTCGCCGGCCAGCGCGGCGTGATAGACCGGCGCCAAGGGTGCGCCCTCGCCGCCCGCCGCCACGTCGGCCGAACGGAAATCGTGGACCACGTCGATTCCCGTTTGGCGCGCCAACAGCGCGCCGTCGCCGATCTGCCAGGTGCGCCGCGCCTCGGGCGCGTGAAGGATGGTATGGCCGTGAAAGCCGATCAGGTCGGCGTTGTCCCGGCCCGCTTCGCGCAGAAGCGCTTTGACCGCCGCCACGTGAATTCCGGTCAAATCGCGCTCGACGCCGGCGACATCGCCCTTGCCGCCCAGGACGCCGCGCAACCGCGCGCGAAAGGCGGGCTCGTAGGGCTCGGTGCGAAAGGGACCAAATTCCAGCACGCGGATACCATCCGTTCGGACCAGGGCGGCGTCGACACCGTCGAGCGAGGTGCCGCTCATCAAGCCCAGAGCCCATAACCCGTCCGCCATGCCGTCTTCCTCCGCCGGTGCGTGACCGCGCCCGACGCCTATGTTAAGTCAGGCCAGCGCGCACGAAATCCGCGCCGCCTCTTCAGCCACCCTAGCATGCCTGCCGCCATGACCGTGTTCCGTTCGAGCTTTATGCGCGAGGTTGAAGCCCGCGGCTTCATCCATCAATGCACCGACGCGGCGGGCCTGGACGCGGCCATGGCCGAGGGGCGGATCGTCGCCTATATCGGCTTCGACTGCACGGCCACAAGCCTGCATGTCGGCTCGCTGATCCAGATCATGCTGCTGCGCCGCCTGCAGAAGGCGGGCCACAAGCCGATCGTTCTTTTGGGTGGCGGCACGACCAAGATCGGCGATCCGACGGGCAAGGACGAGGCACGCAAGCTCCTGACCGACGAGGATATCGCGCGCAACATGGAAGGCATCCGGCGCGTGTTCGACAAGTTCCTCACCTTCGGCGACGGCCCGACCGACGCGGTCATGGTCAACAACGCCGATTGGCTGGACCGGTTGGGCTATATCGCGTTCCTGCGCGATTTCGGCCGTCATTTCTCGGTCAACCGCATGCTGACACAGGATAGCGTACGCCTGCGCCTCGAACGCGAGCAGCCGCTGACCTTCCTCGAATTCAACTACATGGTGCTGCAGGCCTATGACTTCGTGGAGCTGGCCCGGCGTCATGCCTGCGTGCTGCAAATGGGCGGCTCCGACCAGTGGGGCAATATCGTCAGCGGCATCGACCTGGGGCGACGGGTGGACGACCGCCAGCTCTACGGCTTGACCTCGCCGCTGATCACCACCGCGTCCGGCGCCAAGATGGGCAAGACCGCGCAGGGCGCGGTGTGGCTCAATGACGACCTTCTGCCGGCCTACGACTACTGGCAGTTCTGGCGCAACACCGAGGACGGCGACGTCGGCCGCTTCCTGCGCCTGTTCACGGACCTTCCGGTCGCGGAGATCGAAAAGCTTGAAGCCTTGAAGGGCGCGGACGTGAACGAAGCCAAGAAGCGCCTGGCGCATGAAGCCACCGCGCTGGTGCATGGCGAGGCCGCTGCTTTGGCCGCGGCAGAGACCGCCCGCCGCACCTTCGAGGAAGGTGGTGCGGGCGATGCGTTGCCAACCATCGAGGTCGCGCGCCAGGAACTCGCCGCCGGCATTCCGGCGTTCGACCTTCTCACCCGAGCCGGTCTAGCGGCCAGCAAAGGCGAGGCACGGCGGCTGATCCGCAGCGGCGGTGCCCGCTTGAACGATGCGCCCATCACGGACGAGGCGCGCGCCGTGACGGGCAGCGATCTGACCAACGGCACGATCAAGCTGTCGGCCGGAAAGAAACGCCACGCGCTGGTGCGGCCGGCCTAGCGGACGTCAAGATCCGGAGGCGGCGTGACCGGCGCATCGCTGACCCCGCCCGGACCATCGAAAATCGCGAAGATGTAGCGCAGAAAACCGGGTGCCAAGACCGACAGCGGGTTGACCCCCACGCCCGGATCGTTGAGAGGTCCGCGCACCGTATAGGTGGCGGCGAACAGCCCGCCGCCGGGACCGCCGAACAACTGGCCCAGAATGGGTATGTTCGCCAACAGGCTGTTGATCGTATAGGCGGGCACGATCAGCCCCTTGAGGTCCAGCGTCTCCAGAAGTAGGTCGACCTTGCCCTCGACCGTCAGGCCCAGGTCGGCGCTGCGCGCCCGCCCGTCTCGCAACTCGATCAATTCATCCTGCATGCTGTAGTCGGCGCGAAGCTTATCGAACTGCAGCCCCTTGCCGGTCATCGACTGCAGGATGCCGGTGAGCGACGCGGCCGAGAGGATACGCGCCAGGACGGGGGCATTCTGGACCTGGAAATTCTCCACCAGAATCTCGCCCTTCAAGGGCGCCTCGACCGACCCCTCGGCGCCCGTCACCTGAAGCGTGCCGCCGATCGCACTGTCCAGCACGCCCAGCATGCGCAGCGTTTCGCCGGCATCGTCCGAATAGACGGTCAGATCGCGATACGACTTCTTCTGTCCGTAATTGATGCCAAAATGCTTCAGGTTCGGCCCGACCTTGGCCTCGACCTCGACCGTGCGCCAGCCCTCTGGCTCGCGCAGCAGAGTCGCCGAGACCGTATCGAACCAGCGTTTTTCTCCAAGCCATATCCGGTCGGCAGTTATCTTGATGTTGAGCGGCACCGGCTTGGGGCGCTCGGCCTTGGGCTTTCGTTCCGTGGGCGGCGGTGTGTCGTCATCGGCACTGAACATGCCCGAGACGTCTATGGCGGCACCTTTCGCGCGGACGACATAGCCGCCGTCCTTAACCTCGGCGAAGCCTTGAAGGTCGTTGCGCCCCGCGACCAAGCGCTCGAAATCGACGCGCTGGAACTTGCCGCCCGCCATCCGCAGTTGACCGCGTGCGGTTAGCCCGCTGCCTGAGGCATCGAACGCCACGTCGCTCAAGCGGTGGTCGGCCCCCATCAAACCGGCAACCACAACCTTGGTCGGCTGGCCGGGCGCCTTTTTCCATCCGAGATCGTCCAGATCGATCTTCATGGCGGTGAAGTCGATGGTCGCGTTCACGCGCGGGTTGCCCGCCCTCTGGAAGTGCACCGTCGCATCGATAGCCAACGGACCGCTGATGTCTGGTCCCAGATCAAGCCCGAATTCCTTCCGCGCCTTATCGTCAAGCGCGCCGGCGAACTCGATAATGCTGGTATCGCCCGACGTGGCCGTGAAGTTTTCGCGCCAATGGAACTTGACCGGCACGCCGCCCAACTGGCCAGCGCCCGCCGCATCCATCTCGGTTTCACTGACGCGAAGCCGCAAATCCGCGTTGCTGAGCGTCTTCTCCATGATGAGATTCTGCCAGTGGACGTCTTTCAACGTCGCATCGGCGGAGATCTTCAGCTTGTCGACCGGCAGGTCGTCGATCAGCGGCAGATTGATGACCAGCTTCGTGGACGATTCGCCGCTGACCTGCGCGGGATCGATGTTCATCTTCGATGCGTACTTCAGCGGCGGATTGTCGATCAGCTTCAGGGCATCGCCGACGGGTCCGATCACCTTGATGCGGATGTCGCCGTATTGAACTTTCTTATCGAAGCCCGACAGCTTGATCACGCCTTCGGGGACGGTCAGCGCCAGCCCATCGACCGCTCCGCCTGTAGTCGTAATGTCCATGCCGCCGAGGTTGAACGTCGCGGTCGCCGCGATGCCGCGCACGATCGGCATCTCCGGCATATAGCGGACGCTCAGCCCATCGGCCTTGATCGTACCGTTGACCGAACCGACGGAGGTTCCCTTGCCGTCGGCCGGGTTGAGCTGCCCGGACGCGGCCAATTGGACCTCTTGGCCAACGCCTTCGGTCATGTTGGCCAACATCCATTTGCGGCCGCCTTCGGCCACGCGCGGCGGCCAATAATGCTTCAGCTTACCGAAGGCTACGTCGCGTATGCTCGCCTTGAGGTCGAAGGCGCCGACGCCCAAGGGGTCGTTCACGATGGCGGACGCCGACACGGTCGGCCCGTCCAATTGGACGTTCAGGTCGGCAATGGTGAGCCGTGTGAGGCCGTCGGATGCGCTGCCGCGCGCGCCCAGGCTCTTAATCGCGATGCCGCCGCCTTCCATGCCGGCCATGGCGATCTTGCCTTGGCCGCCGTTAATCTCGAATGCGGCATCGTGGACGGTCCATTCGCGGTCGAGGCTGAAATTGACATGACCACGCAGCGGCACGGCGACGTCGCGCAGAGCGGCCAGCTCCGGCACGGCCGTGCCCAGCGCGACGAAATCGACATCGTTGAACTTGAGGACGACTGGCAGCATGCCAGCGGCCTGATCCTCGGTACCCTCGAGGGTGAATCGGGCCGTTTTGCCTTCGGCCACCAGGGCCAAGATGAGACTGAAATCGAGGCCCGACGAACGCGTCCGGGTGACGGCCGCCTCCGTAATCTCGGCATTCCACGACTTGTTGCTACCGGCGTCCTGAACGGTGACGATCGCTTCGCTGATCTGGATGCGGCGCAGATAACCGAAGCGCTTGTCGGGATCAGGCGGCCCTAGAATACCGGACATGAGATTGGGCAGTTGACCGCCGGCCGCGCCTTGTCCTTCGCCGATGCCGAAGATCAGGTTGCCGTCGGCGTCGCGCTGGACCGCGACCTTGGCGCCCTGCAGGTCGAGGGCGGTGGGCTCGATGCGGCCCGACGCAAGGGCGCGCAAGCTGAAGCGCACGGCAAGTTCGGGCGCCGAGGCCAGAACGGCACCATCCGCACCGCGCACATGCACGTCGCGCACCTCGACCTCGACCGCGCGCCGCCAGCCTTGCCAAGCCAGAACCGTGTTGTGGAATTCGATGCGGACCGAATCGCTGGACAGCGCCTGGGTGACGTAAGGCGTCAGGAAATCGAGCGGGATGGGCCCGGAGGTGAGCCGCCAGGCGGCAAAGCCTGCCGTCAGCAGAAAGACGCCGACCATCGCGGCGATGATTTCGATAACGATGCGCGTGGTGCGGCGGATCACGCTCCGCGCCCGGTCCGTGACGCGCGGCTGTCGTCCCGCGCGCCCAGGACCGGCGGCAGGGCGGCCCCTTGATCCCCCAGGGGCCTTCGACCAATGTGCAAGAAACCGTCTCGAGCGAGCATGTTCGATCGACTTATAGCCGACCCCGCACGCCTTCCGAAAGCCGGAGATGCGGAGCGCGCCGCGGTCGGGTTGGAGCGGTGGCGCGAGGTGGGCGCGGGTGATCCCGAGACGCGCCGCTTCGCCGAGGCGGTCGCCAACGACACGACCGGGCGCGCGTGGCTGGACGGCATCTTCGGCAACAGCCCGTATCTCAGCCAAAGCCTGCTGCGTGAAATCGCTTTCGTGCGCGGACTTTTGAGCGATGGACCCGACCGCGCGGCCACGAATCTTCTGGCCGGTTTGCAGGCTGGTCCCGCCGCCGGTTCGGACGCCGACGCTATGCAGGTCTTGCGGACCGCGAAGCGGCAACTCGCGCTCCTGGTCGCGCTGGCCGACATCGGTGGGGTATGGGGTCTCGAAAAGGTCACAGGCGCCCTATCGGCCTTCGCCGAAGCGGCCTTGCAGTTCACCTGCCGCCGCCTTCTGGCATCCGTTCCGGACGGCGATCCGGTCCGCCGCTCGAAGCTTATCGTCCTGGGCATGGGCAAATTGGGAGCGCGCGAACTCAACTACTCAAGCGACATCGATCTGATTGTCCTTTACGACGGCGACGCGGTTCCGCCCGATGAGCGGCCGGGCCTGCAACGCCAGTTCGTCCGCCTGACGCACAACCTTGTCCGTTACATGGCCGAGCGAACGGCCGACGGCTACGTCTTCCGCACCGACCTGCGCCTACGGCCCGATCCCGGCTCCACCCCGCCCGCGCTCACGATCGCGGCGGCGGAGATGTACTACGAAAGCCTGGGCCAGAACTGGGAACGCGCGGCCTTCATCAAAGCGCGCGCCGTCGCGGGCGACCTGGATACGGGCGCTCGCTTCTTGTCCCAACTGAAGCCGTTCATCTGGCGCCGCCATCTGGACTTCGCCGCCATCCAGGACATTCACTCCATCAAACGGCAAATCAACGCCCATCACGGCGGGGGCGACATCGCGGTGGCGGGGCACGACGTCAAGCTGGGGCGCGGAGGCATCCGTGAAATCGAGCTGTTCGCCCAAACCCAGCAACTGATCTGGGGCGGGCGCGAGCCGCGCCTGCGCACGGCCGGCACCTGCGACACGCTGCGCGCCCTGGCCGAACTGGGCCGCGTCGAAGCCTCGGAGACCGAGCGGCTGATCGACGCCTATCGGTTTTTGCGCGAGACCGAACACCGGCTCCAGATGGTGGCCGACGAGCAGACCCAGACCCTGCCGGGGGACACCAAAGGGCTGGAACGCTTCGCGCGCTTCATGGGCTTCGACGACGCCGATTCGTTTTCCGCCGCCTTGTTGGGAAAACTAAGTGCGGTCGAGGCGATCTACGCCGAGCTGTTCGAGGAGGCACCCGCGCTCAGCGGGCCGGGCAATCTCGTTTTCACCGGCACCGACCACGATCCCGAAACGCTCAAGACAATCGCGGCCTACGGGTTCGAGGACGCGGCCACCGTGTCGTCCCTGATTCGCGGCTGGCACCACGGCCGCTACCGCGCCATGCGGAGCACGCGCGCGCGCGAGCTGCTGACGGAGCTGACGCCGGCCCTTCTGGATGCGCTGGCGAAGACATCGAATCCGACCGCGGCCTTCGTGAAGTTCGACGAGTTCCTGAGCCGCCTGCCCGCGGGCGTGCAGCTCTTTTCGCTGTTCTATTCCAACCCCGACCTGTTGGGCCTGGTCGCCGAGATCATGGGCGAGGCGCCGCGCCTGGCCGACCATTTGAGCCGCCGGCCCTCGAGCCTGGAGGCGGTCCTGCAGAAGGACTTCTTCAACGCCCCGCCGCCGGCGCCCATGCTAGGCAGCGACCTGACGCGCGTGCTGATTCAGGCGCGCGATTATCAGGACCAGCTCGACCTGATCCGACGCTGGACCAATGATCGGAAGTTCCAGGTCGGCGTCCAGATGCTGCGCAACAAGATCGATGCGGCGCGCGCGGGCGAGGCGCTGGCCGACATCGCCGACACGGCGCTGTCGGCGCTTCTGCCCGCCGTCGAGAACGATTTCGCCCGCCGTCACGGACGGATCGCGGGCAACGGGATGGCCGTCGTCGCGCTCGGCAAGACGGGTGGACGCGAGATGACCATGAAGTCCGACCTGGACCTTCTGTTCATCTATGACGCCTCCGACGAGGCCATGTCGGATGGGGCGCGGCCGATCGCGCCGAGCCATTACTACACACGGCTGAGTCTGGCCTTTCTCAACGCCGTTACCGCGCTCACCGAGGAAGGCTCTTTGTACGAAGTCGACATGCGCCTGCGCCCCTCGGGGCAATCGGGGCCCATCGCCTCTAGCCTGGCCAGTTTCGAGAAGTACCATCGCGAAGCATCCTGGACGTGGGAGCATATGGCGTTAACCCGCGCGCGCGTGATTTGCGGGCCGGGGGAGCTTCCGGCCCGGATCGACCGCGCGATCCGAGACATACTCGCCCGCCCTCAGGATTCGGCGAAGCTGGCCGCCGACGTGGCCGACATGCGCGCACGCATCGCGCGCGAGCGGCGCGACCAGGGCGAATGGGACATCAAGTATCTGCGCGGCGGCTTGGTCGACATCGAGTTCATCGTCCAATATCTGCTTCTGCGCCATGCAGCCGACCATCCGGACATACTGGCCGCGAACACGAGCCGCGCCCTCGACAACCTCAAGGCGGCCGGAGTGCTGCACGGCGAAGCCGCCGAGGCTTTGTCCGACGCGCTGACTCTGTGGCGCCAGCTGCACAGCCTGCTGCGCTTGACCGTCGAGGGGCGGCTGGACGAGCGTAGAGCGCCGCCGGGGCTGAAAAACCTGCTCGCAGCTGCGGCTGGGGCGCGCGATTTTAACGACCTAAAGGCGCATATGCGGCGGGCGGCGGAACGGGCCCGAACCTGCTTCCGCGAGATCATCGAAGAACCCGCCGCGCGCGCAGCCGCGGGCGGCAACAAGGGAGGGGAATGACCATGGCACTGAAAGTGGGCGACAAGGCGCCGGCCTTCACGATGGCGAGCGACGCCGGCGGCACGGTCAAACTGTCGGATTTCAAGGGCAAGACGCTCGTCCTCTATTTCTATCCCAAGGACGACACGCCGGGCTGCACCAAGGAGGCCTGCGGCTTCCGCGACTCCTATGCCTCGCTCAAGAAGCAGGGCGCGACCGTCTTGGGCGTGTCCAAGGACAGCGCCGCCAGCCACGACAAGTTCAAGGCCAAGTACAAGCTGCCCTTCGCGCTGGGCTCCGACACCGAGATCGAGACCGCCAAGGCCTATGGCGTGTGGGTGAAGAAAAAGAACTACGGCCGCGAATACATGGGGATGGAGCGGTCCACCTTCCTGATCGACGGCAAGGGCGTCATCCGGGGCATCTGGCGCGGCGTGAAGGTCAACGGCCATGTCGAGGCCGTGATCGAGGCGATCAAGGCGCTCTGACCGAGAAAGCCACCGCCGGTCAGGAAGCCTGCCGCATATTGTTGACGATGAGCCGGCCGCCGAACCGGGCATAGTTGTACAGCACGGTGGGGTGTTTGACGGCGTCCCGTAGCTTGCGCAGCAGGTAACCCGGGCGCAGGTGATAGCCCAGCAACAACTTGCGGCGGAATTCGACCAGCTCACCTGGCGTCAGGTGCAGGGTGCCCGTGGTCGCCGCGTGGAAATAATCCTTGCCGATCACGGTATCGGCCAGCACTCCGGCCTTCTTCGCGATGTGGTAGAGCTCGGTGCCGTAATACGGCACGGCGATATGCAGCTCGATGAAGTCGGCATCGATATCGTAGATATGCCGCGCGGTTGCCTCGAGATGGCTGTGGTCTTCCCAGGGCAGGCCCACCAGAAAAAACCCATAGAGCTTCAGCCCCGCCGCCTTCGCCAGTTTCGCCGCGCGGATATTGTCGCTGACGGTCGCGCCCTTGCGGACTCCCTTGAGAGTCTCGGGGCTGCCCGACTCGAAGCCGAATGCGACCAGCCAGCAGCCGGCGTCACGCATGATCTGCAGAGTGTCGTCGGCCAGGGGGCGGACGCGCGAGTTGGCCACCCATTCGATCTTGCTGGCCAGCTCCGAGCCGTTGATCGCCTCGCAGACGGCTTTGACCCAGTCGCGGTCGATCGTGAACGTGTCCGATTTAAAGAAGAAATCCTTGATGCCGTACTGGTGATAGCACTCGCGCAGTTCGGCCAGGATGTTCGCCGGATCGCGGAAGCGCACGTTCTTGCCGGAGATCGTCGGCGTCAGGCAATACACGCAGGCCGCGGGGCAGCCGCGCGAAGTCGCGATCGTCGCCTGCGGCCGTCCGGTGTCCGGGCGGACATAGAGCGCGTTGTTGATGACGCTGCGGTCCGGAAACGGCAGCTCGTCGAGGTTGGGATCCCAGGCCGAGAATGCCGTCTTCCGCCACTTGCCGGTAGAATCCCGATAGAGGATGCCCGGGATGTCCGGAATGGCGGCGCGATTGGTATCGTGCGCGTGCACGAGGTCACCGATGGCGAATTCGACCTCGCCGCCAATCAGATAGTCGACCTGCGACAGGTCGAGGTAGGACAGCACCTCGTCCGGCGCGTCGAAGAACAGCGAGCCCTTGAGGATGACCAGCAGATTCGGGTTCAGCTGCTTCAGCCGCCCGACAATCTCGAGGTCGTCGAGGATGGTCGAATTGGTGATGCTGAGAAACGTCGCGGTCGAGCGGAACGCGCGAAAATCCCGCAGCAGGTCGTCGATACCCAGCCGTTCGGTCTGATAGTCGCGAAAGGTGACCGTGTAGCCGCGCGCCTTCAAGAGCGCCGAGGCGTAGCCCATGTCGTTCGGCGCGCGCATGACGGTGGCCGCCGAATCGGTGACATTGCCCTGCGAGCGATCTTCGCCGCGCTGATATTGGCGCCCTGGCGGGTAGAACAGGAAAACCCGCCCCGCCACGGATTCGGCAGGCTTTGCGCACAAGTCGGTACTGGTTGCCAGCGACACGCGGTTTCCCGTCGGTTCAAGTCATAGCATTGGCGGAACGTTGCGGGGCAACAGCCGTGCCAAATCTAGGCCCGCAGCAAGGCCTATTTCCGCACCGAGCGGACGAGCGAATCCTGCCCGATGGCGAAACGCCTAACGTCCCGCCTTCTTGTCGGCCCGCTTCATGGCCGGAACGTCAAAGCACGGCATGGCGGAAATCGTGCCGTAGCCGGCCTTGTTGAACCACGTGGTCAGGGCCAACACGACCTCGGCATTGGGCGCGTCGATCGCCTCGATCAGTTCGTACTCGCCCTGGGTGTAGTAGATGGCCTCGACCTTGATGCCGAGCCGCTTGGTGGTCTCCTTCGACCGGCGCAGCCGCTCCTGATACTTCTTGGCGCCGTAGGCCGAGATTTTCGCCAGCAACATATAGCGCATGGTCGTCTCTCCTCTCAGCGGCCGGCTTTGACGTCGGCCCGCTTCATCGCGGGCACATCGTGGCCGGGCATGGCCTCGAGCTTGCCGTAGCCAGTCTTGGCGAACCACGTCGTCAGAGCCAACACCGCCTCGGCGCTGGGCGCATCGACCACCTCGACGAAATCGTACGGCCCCTGGGTGTAATAGATCCACTCCACCTTGATGCCGAGCTTGTCCACCATCTTCTTCGCCGCAGGACCGCGCTCTTTGTATTTCTGCGCGCCGTAGGAACTGATCGTGCCCAAGAGTGCGAATCGCATATTGATCTCCCTGCCCCGCGGTTATCGCTTGCCGGCCAAAGCGTCGGCGCGCTTCATCACCGCCGGATCGTGGGCGGGCATCGCGATCATCTTCCCGTAGCCTTGTTTGGCATACCACGTCGTGTGGGCCAGCATGACCTCGGCGCTGGGCGCGTCGACAAGCTCGAC
Organism: Alphaproteobacteria bacterium; assembly: GCA_050180485.1. Taxonomy (GTDB): domain Bacteria; phylum Pseudomonadota; class Alphaproteobacteria; order CADEGL01; family CADEGL01; genus CADEGL01. The sequence goes on from JBFXED010000006.1 coordinate 71,620, forward strand.
CAAGTCGTACTGCCCCTGCGTGTAGACCATTTTGATCTTTTCGATGTCGAAGCCGAGCGACTTGACCTTCGCCAAGGCGCGCGGACCACGCTCCTTGAATTTCTTCGCTCCATATTCCGAAACCTTGACGAGTAAGATGAATTTCATCGGCGCCCTCCCTGCGAGGCCATCATCGTTCCGGGGTTTCCAGCGAAAGTCAAAATCGCAGCCGGCTATTCCTTACGCGGCGTGCCGTCGAGGTTGAAGCGCTCGACCTTGGCCTTGCCGCGCAGCTTTTCCAACTGGTCGGCGATGACCTGCCGGGAAAGCTGGTTGTAAAGTTGCTCGCGCACGCTGTCGAACGGCGGCGGCTGGGCCGTGCGGCGATCCTCGACCTGGATGACGTGCCAGCCGAACTCGGTCTCGACCGGCGTCTTGGTGATCTCGCCCGGCTTGAGCGCGTCGGCGGCGGCCCAGAACGCCGGAACCACGTCACCCTTGGTGAAGTAACCCAGATCGCCGCCTTCGTCCTTGGAACCGTCGGCCGATTTTTCCTTCGCGATCGCGGCGAAGTCGCCGCCCGCCTGAAGCTGCTTGATGATGGCCTCGGCCTCTTCCTTCGTCTTCACCACGATGTGGCGCGCGCGAATCTCTTCCTGCTTGGGCATCGCGGCCACGATCTCGTCATAGCGCTTGCGCAACTCCTGGTCGGTCAGAACCTTGGTCACTTCGCGGTCGAAATAGGCCTCGCGCAGGATCTGGTCCTCGGCATTCGCGATCCTGCGCTTTACCTGCGGATCGTTCTGCAGCTTCATGCGGCGCGCTTCCGAGGTGGCCAGGCGGCTGTCGATCATCTCGTCCAGCAGCAACGGGTAGATCTGCTCGAGCGGCAGGTTGCGGTATTGCGGCGGCAGCAGCTTCTGCGTCTCCAGAACTTCCGAACGCCGGATCGTCTCGCCGTTCACCTTGGCCACGACCGGATCGGCATCGGACTTGGGCGACTGGGCCGACACGGCGACGGGCGCCGACAGGATGAATGCGATCACCGCCAAGCGGAGCATCGACGCGGTCATGGAAGGTCCTTTCTAGGGGAAACCGCCCAGACATGGGCGGCGACAGGGGTACGGCAGCTTCCGGGGCCAGACAAGAGAAACTTATCCCAAACCGGCAAGGCCTCCGGACGCACACTCTCTATTGTCAGAAAACCCCGGCGGACTTACGCTTTTTACACCATGACGGACGACAGGCCCGACAGAGAGGCCCGCGACGCTGTGGAAACAGGGATCGGGGTCTGCAACCCCCGAAAGACAAGGGAGACGGTAAATGGCGACCGGAACGGTCAAATGGTACAATCCTGCCAAGCGTTATGGCTTCATCACTCCGGACGAAGGGCCCGATGACGTGTTCGTCCACGTCACCGCCGTTCAGGCCGCCGGCCTGGACACGCTGATGACCGGCCAGCGCATCGTTTACGAACTCAAGGCCGGTCCCAACGGTCGACCGGGGGCGAACGAGATCAAACTCGTCGCCTGACGGTACGCGGCCTTTCACGATCAGCCCCTCCAGCCATGCGATTCGCGCATGGCTGGAGGGGAAAGTAGTTGCCCTCGCATTAATAAGGGCGCTAACTTTTAGCTTGCTGATCATTTGAAACATGGCCGCGCGCAACCTGGACCGGAGTTTCGGTTTTCTGCTGCATGACGTGTCCCGTCTGCTGCGGATCGAGTACAACCGTCGTGTCCGGCATCTCGGGCTGACGCGTTCGCAGTGGCGCGTGATCGCGCACCTGTCGCGCAACGAGGGCTCGACGCAAACTTTCCTAGCCGATGTCCTGGAAATCGAGAACGCTACCCTGGCGCGCCTTCTGGACCGGCTGGAGGCCGACGGCTGGATCGAACGCCGTCCCTCGCCAACGGACCGCCGCGCCAAACACCTTTATCTGACCGAGAAGCCCGCGGCGATCATCGACGCGATGTTCAAAATTTCGGCGCAGCTTCAGCGTGACACGCTGAACGGCATGCCTGCCGCCGAGCGCGAACACCTGATCGATTCGCTGCTGGGCATCAAGCGCAATCTTCTTCAAATGGCGTCCGCGATCGAATCGTCCGTCGATTCGCTCAGCGAACGCAAAGTGGCTGCGGGGGACTGAAGGACATGACGGCACAGACGCAACAACATCCGCCGATACAACACGCGCCCATGGCGAGCAGCCGGCGCTTCACGTTTTCCCGGCGCTTCATCCGCGTGATCCTGCTGGCGGTCGCGCCGGTGGCGGCGGCTTTGGTCGGCCTTTACTTCTATGCGACGGGCGGACGCTACATCTCCACCGAGAACGCCTATATCAAGTCCGACAAGGTGGCGATCAGCACGGACGTCACCGGCCGCGTGATCGAAGTGAAAGTCGTCGACAACCAGATGGTCAAGGCGGGCGATCTTTTGTTCCGCCTGGATCCCGAACCGTTCAAGCTCTCGCTCGACGAAGCCGAGGCACGCGTGCGCTCCACGCGGACGGAAATCGAAGCCATGCGCGCGCAGTACCGCCAGAAGCAGCAAGAGCTGGCCAAGGCCGACATCGATATCAAGTTCGCTCAGACCGAGTTCGATCGTCAGCAGCAGCTCATCAAGCAAGGTTACGCGTCGCGCTCCAAGTTCGACGCCGCCCAGCACCTCTTGAACCAGTCGCAACAGCAAGCAAAGGCGGCGCGCGAGCAGATGGCCGAAGTGGCCGCCAACTTGGGCGGCAGCCCGGGCGTTCCCACCGAACAGAACCCGCGCTATTTGCAGGCCATCTCCAAGCGCGACGACGCGGCGCTCGACCTGCGGCGGGTCGACGTCTATGCCCCCATCGAGGGCATCGTCACGCGCATGACGTTGCAGCCCGGCGAGCATGTCGAGCGCGGCACCCCGGTCTTCAGCGTGGTCAAGACCACGTCCATGTGGGTCGAGGCCAACCTGAAGGAAACCGAACTGACCTACGTACGCGTCGGCCAGCCCGCCAAGGTCACCGTCGACGCCTATCCCGGCTATTCCTGGGATGCCAAGGTCGAAAGCATCAGCCCGGCGACGGGTGCCGAGTTCTCGCTGTTGCCGCCGCAGAACGCCACCGGCAACTGGGTAAAAGTGGTTCAGCGCGTGCCCGTGCGCCTGTCGATCGAGCCCCGGACCGACGCGCCGCCGCTCCGCGCGGGCATCAGCGTCGTCGCCGAGATCGATACCGGCCACGAGCGCAAGATGCCGGCGTTCATCAGCTGGATCTTCAAAAGCGAGTAAACGACGATTCTCACGTGACCGAAGCCGCGCCGGCGGCGGGCCCGGAAACCCGCCGACTTTTGGTCAATTGCGCGGTGATGTTGCCGACCATCATGCACTCGGTCGACATCACCATCGCGACCGTGGCACTACCCAGTGTCCAGGGCGCCTTGTCGGCGACGCAAGACCAGGTGGCCTGGGTCCTGACGGCCTACGTCATCGCGGTCGCCATCGTCACGCCGGCCACGGGATGGCTGGCTGGGCGACTGGGACGGCGCAGGCTGTTTCTGATCGCGGTCACCGGCTTTACGCTGACCTCGATGCTGTGCGGCGCGGCGCAGAGCCTCCCGGAATTGGTGCTATTCCGCTTGTTCCAGGGTGGCTTCGGCGCCGGCTTGATCCCCCTCTCCCAGGCCGTCGTGCTGGACACCTATCCGCCGCGCGAGCATGGGCGGGCCATGGCCATCTGGGGCATCGGCGTGATGGCGGGGCCCATCATCGGCCCCACGCTCGGCGGCTATCTGACCGAGTTCTACAACTGGCGCTGGGTCTTCTATATCAACCTGCCGATCGGCATCCTGGCACTGTTGGGAATCCTGGCTTTCGTGCCGGACACGACGCGCCACAACCGCGCGCTCGATCTGTTCGGCTTCGGCGCGTTGGCGCTTTCCATCGCCTGCCTGCAGATGGTTCTAGACCGCGGCGAGCGGCTGGATTGGTTCGATGACCCGGAGATCGTCATCGGTTTCGTCTTCGCGGTCGTGGGCGCCTATTTCTATATCGTCCATTCCTTCACCCATCATCGGCCGTTCCTCGATCCTCAGCTGTTCCGGGACCGGAATTTCATCGCCGGACTGATGCTGGGTTTCAGCGCCCATGTCTGCCTCTATTCGACCGTCGCGCTGCTGCCGCCTTTTCTGCAGAATCTGCTCGAGTATCCGGTCGTTACCTCAGGCTTTCTCTTCATTCCGCGCGCCATCGGTACGCTCATCGGCATGTTCATCGTCAGCCGGATTGCTGATTGGGCGGATCCGCGCGCGATGATCCTGGCTGGATTGCTGATCGCCGCGTACGGTTTGTGGCAGATGACCGGCTTCACGCTCGAGGTCGAGCCGCACGAGATCGTCATCAGCGGACTTTTGTTGGGCATCGGTCTCGGCCTGATCTTCGTGCCCGTCAGCACGACCGCATTTTCCAGCCTACCGCGCGCGCTGCGCACGGAAGGCGCGGGCATCTACGCCGTCGTGCGCAGCCTGGGCGCGAGCCTGGGCATTTCCGTGTTCGTGACCCTGTTCGTGCGCAACGCCCAGGCCAACCGCTCGGCCCTGGTCGAGAACGTGTCGCCCTACAACAACCTGTTCCGCGCGCCCTATCTGCCGCCGCAATGGAGCCTCGGGCATTCCGAAGGCCTGTCGTCGCTCAGCCGCGTGGTCGACCGGCAAGCGGAGATGATCGCCTATGTCTGGGACTTCCAGGTTTTGATGTTGTTGACCTTGGCGGTGATCCCGCTGGTCTTCCTGATCACCCCACCCAAGAAGGCCGCTAAGGGCGAGCCGCCGGCCGCGCGCGAATAGGCGCGGACGCGCTCAGTCGTCGCGGTGGGTGCGCTCGATGCGCTCGTGACGTTCCTGCGCCTCGATGCTGAGGGTCGCGATCGGGCGCGCCTCCAGCCGGCGCAGGCTGATCGGCTCGTTCGTCTCGACGCAGTAACCGTAGGTGCCGTCCTCGATCCGCCGCAGCGCCTCGTCGATCTTCGCGATCAGCTTCCGCTCGCGATCACGCGTGCGCAGTTCGATCGAGGTATCGGTTTCCAGCGAGGCGCGGTCGGTCAGGTCGGCTTCGTGCATGCCGCCCGTCTGCAGATGATTGAGGGTTTCATGCGACCCATCCAGGAGCGACTGCCGCCACTGCAAAAGCTTCTGGCGGAAATACTCCCGCTGACGGGGATTCATGAACTCTTCTTTGTCCGAGGGCTTGTAGCTGGATGACGTTTTCGAGCGGGGCATGTTCGCAGCGATTCGCACTCAGTGGTCAACGCAAAGGGACCTCGAAGGGGCGACATACTATGCAGGACGAGGGTGGGCCGCAATCGAGACGCGAGAGCCGAAAAACCTCGGTTTTTCCTGTCCGAATGGGGTCTCTGCCGGTAGGCTTGCGCCCCATGCCGCGGCAGGGGGCGCTTGGGAAATGGTCCGGAAAGGCATCGTTTTAGCCGGCGGTTCGGGCTCCCGCCTGCGCCCGGCGACCCTCGCGGTCAGCAAGCAACTCCTGCCTGTCTACGACCGGCCGATGATCTACTACCCGCTGGCCTTGCTGATGGAGGCAGGCATCCGGGACATCCTCATCATCGCGGCGCCGGATCAGATGCCGCTTTACCGCCGGTTGCTGGGCACGGGCACCGGGTTCGGCATCAGACTGTCCTACCGCGCCCAGGTAAAACCACTCGGCCTGCCGGACGCGTTCCGCGTGGGCGCCACCTTCGTTGGACGCGAGCCGGTGTGTCTCGTGCTCGGCGACAACGTGATGTTCGGCCCGTCGCTGACCAAGACGCTGGCGCGCGCCGTGCGGATGGAAGACGGCGCGCGGATCCTCGTTCGCCGCGTGCCGGACGCGCGCCCCTTCGGCACGGTCGCCTTCGACGCGGATGGACGGCCGCGGCGGCTGGTCGAAAAACCCGCGGCCAAAAAACCCGGCGACGCCGTGCCGGGCGTTTACTTCTTCGGCCCCGACGTGGTCATACTGGCGCGGCGGCTCAAGCCGTCGGCCCGCGGCGAGTTGGAGATCATGGATCTTCTGCGCGCGTACCTGGAGCGCGGCGCCCTGACGATCGATCGCCTGCCCGCGGACGTCAGCTGGTTCGACATGGGCGTACCCGATTCCCTTCTAGACGCGGCCCGCGCCATCCGCGACCGCGAGCGCAAGCGCGGCGACAAGGTGGCATGCCCGGAAGCCATCGCCTGGCGGCAAGGCTGGCTCGGCGCAAGCGCCCTGCGCCGCCGTGCGGACGCGCTGGTTGGCACCGCGTACGGCCGCTACCTGGCCCGCTGCGCGGCGCGGCGGTCCTGACTGAATCCTTTCCGCAACTGTTCCATCGGGAGACATCCACAATGCGTCTGAAGAACAAGGTCGCCGTCATCACCGGCGGCGCGCGCGGTATCGGCGAAGCCTATGTGCGGCGTTACGTGCAGGAAGGCGCCAAGGTCGTCTTCGGCGATCTATTGGACAAGGAAGGCGCCGCGCTGGCTAAGGATCTGAGCGGCAACGCGCGCTATGTGCGTTGCGACGTGACCAAGGCCGGCGACGTCGAGGCCTTGATGGACGATGCCGTGACCGCTTTCGGCGGCCTCGACGTATGCATCGCCAACGCGGGCGTCGTCGATTCCGGCAGCATCATGGATGTCTCGGAAAAGACCTTCGATCACGTGATGGCGGTCAACGTCAAAGGCCCGCATCTGACCTGCCGCGCGGCGGCGAAGCGGATGATCGCGGCCAAGAAGGGCGGCGTGATCATCAACATCAGCTCCACCGTCGCGGTCTTGGGCGAGGTGGGCGAAGGCTGCTATCCGCTCAGCAAGGGGGCCGTGACCGCTCTGACCCGTACCCTGGCGGTCGAACTGGCGGACCACAATATCCGTGTCGTCGCCATCGGCCCCGGCGGCACGCGCACGGGCATGATGGCCGACGCCCTGCCCGGCACACCGCGCGGCAAGCGGATCGCCATGCGCACGCCCCTACGCCGCATGGCCGAGCCGGAGGAGATGGCGGGCGTGGCGGTGTTCCTGGCCTCATCGGATGCCAGCTACATCACCGGCCAGACCATCTATGTCGACGGCGGCCGCCTGGTCCTGAACATGATCATGCCGGACAAGGGCTAGCGCGGGCCGACGCCCTCGGCGATCAGCCGCTCGGCCGCAGCCTCGTCCTCGGGGCTGTTGACGTTGAGGAACGGATCGAACGGCTCGACCGGATAGGCGACCGTGGCGACCCGGTGGCGCGCGGCCCAAGCATCGACCTTGCGCGCGCCGCCCTCGACCAGATCGCGACGAAGCGAATCGGCCAAGGCGACCGGCCACAAGCCGAAGACCGGATGGGCACGGCCGCCGGATTCGGCATAAGCCATTTCGGCGCTCCGCGCCGCGCGCGCGGCCGCCAGACGCTCCACCAGATCGGCCGGGAAGAACGGCACGTCTGTCGGAAACGATGCGACCCAGGCCACGTCCGGGTGATGCGCGCGCGCCCACAAGAGGCCGGCCAGAATACCCGCGAGAGGACCCGCGAAGCCTCCGACCGGGTCGGCGGCGACCGGCAGGCCGAAAGCCGCGAAACGCACCGGATCGCCGTTGGCGTTGAGGACCAAGGGGCCGACCTGCGGCCGGGCGCGCGCGATTGCCCGCGACAAGACCGGGCGGCCGCCGAGAAGGCGCAGGCATTTGTCGCCCCCACCCATCCGGCTCGACCGCCCGCCGGCCAAAAGCACTCCGGCGATCGCTGATAGCCCCTTCATCATCGCTTGCACTATGGCGTCCGCTGCCCGGCCAGACCATAGAGGGCTGGACAGGACGGAAGCACCCTCGCATCCTCCGCATTGAACCGGCCCCTCCGGGACATATGTTTTCATACGAAGGGGTTGCAGGAACGCGATGCCTGACGATTTGACCATCACGCCGCCCGGACGGCCCGCGACGGAGCATGGACCTCTGGTCGATCCGTTCGCGCGCACCATCAGCTATCTGCGCGTCTCGGTCACCGACCGGTGCGACTTCCGCTGCGTCTACTGCATGTCCGAGGACATGACGTTCCTGCCCAAGGCCGAGATCCTGACGCTGGAGGAGCTGGGGCGGTTGTGCGGTGCCTTCGTCGACCTGGGCGTGCGCAAGCTGCGCCTGACCGGGGGCGAGCCGCTGGCGCGGCGGAACATCATGTCGCTTGTCCGTGCGCTCGGCCGCCATCTGCCGGCTGGACGCCTTGACGAGCTGACACTCACCACCAACGGCAGCCAGCTCGCGCGCTATGCGCAGGAGTTGCGCGACGCCGGCATGCGCCGCATCAACGTCTCGCTCGACACGCTCGATCCGGAAAAATTCACCGCCATCACCCGCTGGGGCAAACTCGACAAAGTGCTGGACGGGATCGCCACGGCCGAAGCCGCCGGCCTGGCCGTCAAGATCAACGTCGTCGCGCTCAAGGACGTAAACATCGACGAGTTGGACCGCATGGTGGCTTGGTGCGGCGAGCGCGGCTTCGACATGACGATCATCGAAGTGATGCCGATGGGCGACGTCGGCGAGCAGCGAACGGATCAGTACTATCCGCTCTCCATGGTCCGCGCGCGGTTGGCGCGGCGCTGGACGCTCGACGAATCCGACCACCGCACTGGCGGGCCCGCGCGCTATGTGACCGTGCGCGAGACCGGCGCGCGGCTGGGTTTCATCACGCCGATGACCCACAATTTCTGCGAGTCGTGTAACCGCGTGCGGCTGACCTGCACCGGCATGCTCTATATGTGCCTGGGCCAGGAAGACGCAGCCGACCTGCGCGCGCCGCTGCGGCAAAGTCCGGACGACGGAATGCTGCGGGCCGCCATCCGCGACGCCATCGCGCGCAAACCGAAGGGCCATGACTTCGTCATCGACCGGCGCCGGCAGGCGGTTTCGGTGCCGCGCCACATGAGCGTGACCGGCGGCTGAAGCGCCCGCCAGGGCGGGAAATCGCTTTAAAATCAAGGGCGTTCAGGCTCGATTCTTGCATGGGCTTACCCTTGCGGCCAAAACCTGCCCTGCGCTTCATGTAGATAACCCCCCGATCGCGCGATGTCTTCGACGACGGCAGATCCCATCCCCCCGCTCATCGGACCGCTGCGCACTCTGCCTCGGACGGCGGAATGGGCGTCCGTCGACGGCACGTCCGCGCATTGGTCGCTGCAACCCATCGAGCCGGACGATCTCCCGCTGCCGCCCACAACCCGTGCGACGAAGCTTAGTGCAGCGCTATTTTGCTCGATTGGATTGCATTTCGCAGCCGTGACGCTGGTGGCGGCGGGCCTGCCCCATGTCGATCTGGATTGGCTCAAGCTGCATGACGCGCCCATCAAGCGCGTGGACGTCGTCTTTTACGATCCCACCGCCCCCGAAGAGGTGGCGCCGGGATCGGGCGTCGTCGCCCAGGAGCAAGCAAAACTCGGCTTGGGAAGCGCACAAACGCGCGGCCGCGATGCCGGGCGCAACCCGACATCCTCGGAAGCGGATATGGCCCGGCCAAACGCACGACGCGTGGCGCACGGACAAGGGAAAGCCGGAGAAGGCGAATCCGCGCAGGCCAGCAGCGCGAAAACGGCGGCAAACGCCGCCACCGCCGCGAAGTCCAATTCGTCTCAGGCAATGGATGGAAAGGTCGACCGCAGCGAAAAAGCTGCCAGCGCGCGAAGCGAGCAGCCCCCCTCGGAAGCTGCCGCGACCGCGCAACCAGCATCGCGTACCGAATCCGGCGGCGCGGCCGCGAAGGGACAACCCGAAGGCACGGGCAGGGAGGACCGGGAAACGGCGATTCAGAAGCAGACCACGGGCGCACCGGAAAATGCCCCGCAGGTCTCCGGCGCAGCGGCCAGCAAAACGCAGGCACGCCCATCCCCCCTCCTGGCATCGTCCCTGCCCATTCTCAACGAGCAGGAGTCCGGCAAGCCGAAGCAGGAGTCCGCCAAGGCGAAAGAGTCCATCAAGGAACCACCGGAGTACGTCGTCGTAGCACGACCCCTGACCGCCGAGGATCCACCGCAGCAACCGCCTACGCCCAAGGAACAACAAACCGTGCCGCAGGCCTCCGATTCGACCGCGAAGCTTCAGAAGCAGTTGCAGGATCTGCGCGAGGACGGCGGGCCGTCGAATTTGAAATTGGCGGTGAAGACATCCGCGGGCGATGCGCTGTTACCGGCAACAGGTGCAAGCAGCAGCAATAACTCCGGCGCGGCATCCGATGCCGCGCCCAATGCCAGCACCATCGCGCCCATCCGAGCGGCGCAGGCGATGCCGCCAGCGCCCGCGGAAAGCTCGTCGAATATCGCCATGAAGCTGATGCTCCAGACCATGCCCGGCCTGGACAGCACGCTGGCGGCGGCGATGGCCCATCCGAACACAGCGCCCGTCTCGCCGCCCACGCCGCGTCGCGAACAGGTCATCGCGCGGATGCAGAAAGCCGCCGACCGGGGTTATGCCCATGCCCAGTACGGCGTCGCGCGCCGCGAGCTGATCGGCCAGGGCGTTCCGCGTAATCCCGAGGCGGCGGCGGATCTGTTGGAACGGGCTGCACGCCAGGGGCATGCGACGTCCCAATTAGCCCTCGGCTACATGACGCTGAAGGGCTATGGCGTGAAGCAAGACAAGGCAGAGGCCCTGACCTGGCTGACCCTGGCGGCCCATCAGGGCAACGAAGACGCCGCGCGTGCGGCGGCGCTGATCGAACCCACCCTGACCGCGCAGGAATTGATCGCCGCCCGCCGTTCGGTCAGCGACTGGAAATCGGTGATGGAGCCGGCCACGACGCCCGCGGCAACGGAAGGCAAGACCGCACCGGAACGCGGCCCTCTTCAAGACGCTATCGCCCATGGCGACGTGGCCGCCGTCCGCGCCCTGATCGCGCGCGGCGAGGATGCCAATGGCCGCGACCGCGAGGGCCGCACGGCGATGATCAACGCCGGCTGGCGGGGCGACAGCGCCATCGTCGACAGCCTGCTCGAAATGGGCGCCGATCCGGATATTGTCGATAACGAAGGCCGCACGGCCATCATGTGGGCGGCCGGCAATGGCTATCCCAACGTCGTCGAGAAGCTGGCCAAGGCCGGCGTCGAACTGAATCTCAAGGACAAGGAAGGCCGCACGGCCCTTACCAGCGCGGCACTCAACGGCCACACCGACGTGGTGAAGGCGCTGATCTCCAACAAGGTTGACCTGAACGCGCGAGACGACCGCGGCAAGACGGCGCTGGATTACGCGCTCAGGCAGAATTATCCGGACATCGTCCAGATTCTGGAAAAGGCCGGCGCGAAGCGCTGATCGGGCCTATTTAATGTCGATGCGGTGCGCGAAGTTGCGCCCGTCGCTGACCGTGATCTGGGTGAAACCCAAAAGCTTCGCCAGATCGAAAAAAGTGAAATAATCCTCGACACCCACCTCGTTGAAGAACGGCGTCATGCGCGCGCTGGCCGTCAGCATGGCCAGCAGACCGCGCATCCGGTACAGCGTGTTGTACGAGTTCTCGTACAGGCCGACGATGATGAGTTTCTCGGCGTCATCGCCCTTGGCGAAGACCGCGAAGGGCGGAGGATAGGGATTCGACATCATCTGCGCCGTCATCGCGGTGACGAAGCCGAGCCGGCGCTTCCGATCGGAATCGGGCAAGGTCTTCGCGCGCGCCACATAGGTCTCTTGCGTCTTCGGTGGCGGGTAATAGTAGCCCGCATGGCGTTCTTCCGCGCGCGCGGGACCCAGGGCGCACAGAACAACGAGCGCGAGTCCGAACAAAGCGACCTTGTTGGCCACGGCATCCCTCCTTCGCGGCGGCTAGGCCCGCACGATGGCCGATGGTCATGGGTTTGGCAACGCGGGCGGCTGGCGTCCCGTTCCCCGTCGGCTATACTCGCGCCGTCACGCGCGAAACCCCCGCGGAGCGTACGAAAAGCCGGTCCATGCCGAGCAAACGGATAGCTTTTGTCGCGGCCGACACCGAGCCCGCCCAGTGCGCGCTCGCGCTTTTGCGCGCGCGTTATGCCTCGGTCGAGCCCGAACGAGCGGAGATCGTGGTGGCGCTCGGCGGCGACGGTTTCATGCTCGAGACGCTCCACCGCTTCAGCGCGCGCCGCGTGCCGATCTACGGCATGCATCGCGGCACGGTCGGCTTCCTGATGAACGAGTACCGGGAGGACGGGCTAGAGCAGCGGCTGGAGAAATCGACCGCCACGACCCTCTATCCGCTGCGCATGGAAGCGCGAACCATCGACGGCAAGACGCACACGGCGCTGGCCATCAACGAGGTCTCGCTTTTGCGCGAAAAGCGCTTCGCGGCCAAGATCAGGATCACCGTCGACGGCGTCGTCCGCATGGACGAGCTGATCTGCGACGGTATTCTCATCTCGACCCCCGCCGGCAGCACGGCCTACAACCTGTCGGCGTTCGGCCCCATTCTCCCGGTCGGTTCGAACGCGCTCGCGCTGACCCCGATCAGCGCGTTCCGCCCCCGGCGCTGGCGCGGCGCCATCCTGTCGCACGCGGCGAAAGTTGTGTTCGAGATCAAGGACGCCCAGCACCGCCCGGTCAGCGCCACGGCCGACTTCACCGAAATCCGCGACGTGACGCGGGTCGAGGTGCGCGAAGACCGCACGAGCGCGCATACGATCCTGTTCGACGCCGAGCACAATTTCGAAGAACGCATCCTGAAAGAACAGTTCATTTCCTAGGGGATTAGCGAATGGCCCGCCGCGACCTGAAAAGCCTCGACATGATCCGCACGCTGATCTCCTACGACACGACCAGCCGCGACTCGAATTTGGCCCTGATCGATTACATCAAGACCTATCTGTCCAAACTGGGCGTCGAATCCGAACTCGTCTACGACGACGAGAAGCGCAAGGCCAATCTCTACGCCACGCTCGGCCCCAAAGACCGCGGCGGCATTTGCCTGTCCGGCCACACCGACGTGGTGCCGATCGACGGCCAGGAATGGTCGACCGATCCGTTCAAGGTCGAAGAGCGCGGCGGCAAGCTTTACGGGCGTGGCACCTGCGACATGAAAAGCTGGCTGGCGGTGGCCCTGGCCTATGCGCCCGAGTTCCTGGAGCGCGGCCTCGACATTCCGATCCATCTGGCCTTTTCCTACGACGAAGAGGTCGGCTGCATCGGCGTGCGCCGCCTGATCAGCCAGATCAAGGACCGGCCCCACCGCCCGACCATGTGCATCGTGGGCGAGCCCACGGGCATGAAGGTCGTGCGCGCCCACAAGGGCAAGCGCAGCTATTACTGCCGCGTGCGCGGCTTCGAGGCGCACTCGTCCCTCACCCCGCGCGGCGTCAACGCGATCGAATACGCGGCCGAGATCGTCCTGAAGCTGAAGGAGATGGGCAGGCGCCACCGCGACGGCGGGCCCTACGACGACGAGTTCGACGTGCCCTACACCACCGTCCATACCGGCGTCATCCACGGCGGCACCCAACTCAACATCGTGCCCAAGGATTGCGTCTTCGAGTTCGAGTTCCGCCATCTGCCCGGCGACGATCCGCTCGCCATGTACGAAGAGGTCAAATCCTTCGCCGAGAAGGAGCTGGTGCCCCAGATGCAGGCGGTGGCCGCCGACACGGGCGTCGCCTTCCAATTGCGCAGCGAGTTTCCCGGCCTCGACATGTCCGAGGACGACGAGGCCACCGCGCTCGTCAAGCGCCTGACCGGCGCCAACTCGACGGCCAAGGTGGCCTTCGGCACCGAGGCCGGCTTGTTCCAGAAGGGTGGCATCCCGACCGTCATCTGCGGGCCGGGCGAGGTCGATCAGGCGCACAAGCCCGACGAGTTCGTCTCGCTCGACCAGATCGCGCTGTGCGAAGACTTCATGGCGCGCATCATGGACCATGTCTGCCGCCGCCCAGGAGCCTAGCACCCACCCCATGAGCCATCGTGTCGAACTGACCCCGCCCGATATCACCCCTTACCGCAAGGGCAACACCGGCATCGAGTACGTCACCAGCTTCAAGGCCGGGGTGCCCGGACCGCATGTCATGGTCAACGCGCTGATCCATGGCAACGAACTGTGCGGCGCCATCGCGCTCGATTTCCTGTTCAAGCACGAGATCAGGCCCAAGCGCGGCACGCTTACGCTGTCGTTCTCGAACGTCGCGGCCTACCAGTCGTTCGACGCCAAGAACCCCACGGCCTCGCGCTTCGTCGAGGAGGACATGAACCGGGTCTGGTCGCCGGACAAGCTGAACGGCGGCCGCGACAGCATCGAGCTGCGCCGCGCGCGCGAACTTCGGCCCATCGTCGAGGAGATCGACTATCTGCTCGACATCCATTCCATGCAGCGCCTGTCCGCGCCATTGACGCTCGCCGGCATGACCCAAAAAGGCCGCAAGCTCGGCCGCGCCATCGGTGTGCCCGAATATGTGGTCAGCGACGAAGGCCACCAGGCCGGCGTGCGCCTGCGCGATTACGGCGCCTTTTCGGACGAGAGCAGCCCGAAGACCGCGGCCTTGGTCGAATGCGGGCAGCATTGGCTCGCGGGCACCGCGGACGTCGCGGTTGAAACGGCGCTGCGTTTTCTAGCCTGCCTCGACGTCGTCGAGCGCGACACGATCGCGCCGCACCTGAAAGCCGCTCCACCGCCCCAGACCTTCATTGAGGTCACCCATGCCGTCACCATCGCGCATGAGCCCTTCGTCTTCACCGGCGAGTTCCAAGGGTTGGAAGTGATCGACAAGGCGGGCACCACCATCGCTCATGACGGCAGCCAGGAGGTGCGCACGCCCTATGACCGCTGCGTGCTGGTGATGCCGTCCCAGCGTTTGAGCAAGGGCCTGACCGCGGTGCGCCTTGGCCGGTTCGTGCAGTAATCCATGACGGCGGCCACCGGCGAGCCTACCCTCGGAATTTACGTTCAGCGGGTTTCTCTCGCGCTCGCCGTCGGTGCCGTCGGCGGCGCCATCTTCAACCAACTGGACATGCCGCTGGCGTGGATGATCGGCGCCATGGTGGCGACCACATTCGCCGCGCTGAGCGGCGTCAAAGTGGCCATGCCGATTCCGCTGCGCTCGTTCATGGTCGCGGTGCTCGGCGTCATGCTGGGCAGCGCCTTCACGCCCAATATCCTCGGCCGTGTCGCCGAATGGGGCGTGACCCTGGCCTCTCTCTTTGTCTATTCCATCACCGTCGGCGGCCTCTGCTTCGCGCTTTTCCTCAAGATCGGCCGCTGCGACCGTGTCACGGCCTATTTCGCGGCCGCGCCCGGCGGACTCACCGAGATGACCGTGGTGGGTCAGGCGATGGGCGGCGACGACCGCGTGATCTCCCTCGTTCACACGCTGCGCGTGCTTCTGATCGTCCTCACGATCCCATTCTGGTTCCGCGCGCTCGATGGTTACGACGCTGCCAAGCGGGCCGTGGCCGACGTCTCCATTCTCGCGACACCCTTGTCCGAGCTCGCGCTTCTGACCGTCATCGGCCTTGCGGGCGCGCTCGCGGCACGGCTCATCCGCCTGCCCGCGCCATATCTGACCGGCCCGATCTTTTCCAGCGCGGCCGCGCACTTGACCGGTATCAGCGAATTCCGCCCGCCGTACGAACTGGTCGCCATCGCGCAGGTGGTGGTCGGCGCCGGCATCGGCTGCCGCTTCGCCGGCCTCCACGTCCGCAAGGTGCTGCACACGCTGGGCCTCGCCGCCTGCGCGACCGCGATCATGCTGGCCGGTACGGTCGCCTTCAGCCTGCTGCTGCATGGCGCGGTCGACATTCCCGTTCCCGCTCTCGTCCTGGCGTTCGCGCCGGGCGGCCTGGCCGAGATGAGCCTGGTCGCCCTGGCACTCGGCGCCGACGCGGCCTTCGTTTCGACGCACCACATCATGCGCATCGTCTTCGTGGTCGTGATCGCTCCCTGGGTCTTCCAGACGATGGAACGCCGCCGCGCGGCGCGCGGGAGCGCGGTGTCGTGAAAGATAAATCGCGAAGCGGAAGAAAGCGCCTCATGCTGAGCCCGTCGAAGCATGAGGTCCGCGGACCCCATGGAAGTTCACCCTTCGACAAGCTCAGCGTGAGGATTCTTTTTAAAGGTTTTTTCACTGCCTTTTTTTTGACTGTGTCGATGGCGCTTGCCGCGCCCACCGCCGCCGGTTACGACGACGGCCAGGCTGCGTTCGAGCGCGGCGACTTCGCCACCGCGCGGCGTGAGTGGGAACCCTTGGCCAAGGCCGGCGACGCGCGCGCCCTCTACAGCCTGGGCATGCTGGAGTTCAAGGGGTTGGACGGTCCGCGCAACTATGCGCGCGCGGCCGACCTGTTCCAAATTTCGGCGGGCAACGGCAACGTGCGCGCGCAGCTCATGTTGGGTCTGCTCTATGCCGAGGGCCAGGGCGTGCCGAAAGACGCCGTGCGCGGCGCGCGCCTGGTGACACAAGCCGCCAACAAGGGCGACGCCGACGCACTCTACGCCCTCGCCGTGTTCTACGACGAAGGCCGCGGCGTGACGCAGGATCCCGCGCGCGCGGCCGAGTTGTTCCGCCAATCGGCGGAATTGGGCAACGCCGCGGCGCAGTTCGGCCTGGGCGCCCTCTACGTCTATGGCCGCGGCGTGCCGCAGGATTATGCGGCGGCGGCCAAGTTGTTCCAGTCGGCCGCCGACTCCGGCCAGTCCGAGGCGCAGGTTAGCCTGGCGCGGCTCTATTTGGCCGGACTTGGCGTGAAGCGCGATCCGGTACGCGCGGCGCAACTTCTCGAACGCGCGGCGGCGCAGGGCGACGCCGAGGCCGCCGAGGATCTGGCCAAGCTCCTGCTCGCAGGCGACGGCGTGCAGCGCGATCCCGATCGCGCTGCACTTCTTCTGGCCCAGGCCGCGGAGGGCGGCCGCGCCTCGGCAGTGACCAAGCTGGAAGAAATGGGCATCAAGGACGCGGGCCCACCCAAACCGCAGCCGCAACCCTCGGCGCCGCCCTTGGCCCAGCCGCCGTCGCAAAAGCTGCCGCCGCCGCAGGCGCAAGCGGCACCCCCAGCGCCGCCGGCTGATAGAACTTCGCCGCAGGCCGAGAAAGCATCATCGCCTGCCGACAAAACTTCGCCGCAAGCCGAGAAGGCCGCGGCAACCGCCGACAAGTCCACGGCGCCCGAGACACGCGCCGATGTGGCCGAGCCGGTACGTTCGTCCGCGCCGCCGATTCCCGTGCCCATCCCCGCGCCCGCGTCCAAACCCCCAGCGGCGCAGGCCGCGCAGGCTCCCGCACCGGGCAAGGCGCCGACGGAGCTGAATCCCGCCAAGGCCAAGGCCGCCGATGCCGCCGCCCTGGCCGCGCTGCGGAAAGAAGCCGAAGGCGGCAACGCCGAGGCGCAGTTCAACCTGGGTGTCGCCTATCTGGAAGGCGCGGGCGTACCGGCCAGCCCGGAGACGGCCATGTCATGGTTCCGCAAGGCCGCCGAAAAGGATCTGGCTAAAGCCCAACTTTCGCTCGCGGGCGGCTATCTGGAAGGACGCGGCGTTCCCAAGGACCACAAGCAGGCCGCCATCTGGCTGCGCAAGGCCGCCGACCAGGGCTATGCACCCGCGCAATACAATCTGGCGCAGATGTACCGGCGCGGCGACGGCGTGTCCGCCGATCCCGCCGCCGCCGCACGCTGGTACGAGGAAGCCGCGAAGCAAGGCAACGTGCCGGCGCAATATAGCCTGGGCCTGATGCGCTATCAGGGCCAGGGCGTCGAAAAGAATTTACCCGAGGCCATGCGCTGGTTCCGCGCGGCGGCCGATTCCGGCGACGCCCAGGCCGCCTTCAACCTGGGCGTGATCTACGCCAAGGGTGAGAACGTCAAACCCAACCTGCTGGACGCCTATGTCATGTTCGACCGCGCGGCGCGCCGCGGTTTCACGCCCGCGATCAAAGCCCGCGACGGGCTCTTGGAGACGCTGAACGAGGACGAGATCAACGTCGTCAAAGCCTATGCCGACCTCTTCGCCCACGCCGAACAGGGCGATCCCAAGGCGCAGCTCGAACTGGCCAACGCCTACGAGCCGAACGGCGCCTTCAACTTCGACTACACGCAGGCTGCGGCATGGTATCAGCGCTCGGCCTCGCGCGGCGAGCCCATGGCGATGTTCAAGCTGGGCGAGTTGTATGCGAAGGGCGACGGAGTCATACGCGACGACCGCGAGGCCTATTTCTGGCTCACCCTCGCCGCGGAGCGGAAGGTGCCCAAGGCTGCCGAGGCGCGCGAGAAGATCGGCGAGCGGCTCACCATGGCCCAACGCAACGAGGCCGACGCCCGCGCCAAGAAATGGAAGCCCGAGATTTAGAGGCGTCTTTACTCCTCGTCACCCCGGCCTCCGAGCCGGGGTCCAGTCGCGCGGCAGCGCGCGGAAAGTCTTTTGTCGGCCTGACAGCCTCCACTAGACCCCGGCTCGGAGGCCGGGGTGACGGGCCTTGTTGATTTTCGCGCGCAGCGCCGCGTCTGATTTGCCCGCGTCGTACCCCGCCATTATCCTCGCGCCATGAGCGCGGGGAATCCGTTCGAGCAAGGCCTGGACCGTGTCGCGGCCAATCATGTGCCGCTGACACCTTTGACCCAATTGGAGCGCGTGGCCTCGACCTGGCCGGACAAGATCGCGGTCATCCACGGCGCGGGCCGCACCAGCTACGGCGAGTTCTATGCGCGCTGCCGGCGGCTGGCCTCGGCGCTCACGCGGCGCGGCATCGGCCCGGGCGACACGGTCTCGATCATGGCGCCCAACACGCCGCCGTTGCTCGAAGCGCATTTCGGCATTCCCATGACGGGCGCGGTGCTGAACGCGCTCAACACCCGCCTTGACGCGGCCACCATCGCCTTCACGCTCGGCCATGCCGACAGCAAGCTTCTCATCACCGACCGAAGCTACAGCGCCGTGATCAAACCGGCGCTGGCGCAGCTGGGCCGAAGCATACCGGTCATCGACATCGACGATCCGTTGGACCCATCCGGCGAGTTGCTCGGCGAAAAGGCTTACGAAGCGTTCCTGCGCGAGGGCGATCCCAACCATACCTGGCGTATGCCCGGCGACGAATGGAACGCCATCGCGCTCAACTACACCTCGGGCACGACCGGCAATCCCAAGGGCGTGGTGTTTCACCATCGCGGTGCTTCACTCAACGCCATGGGGCAGATCTTGGCCTTCGGCCTGCGTCTCGACACGGTCTATCTCTGGACCCTGCCGATGTTCCACTGCAACGGCTGGTGCTACACCTGGGCCGTCACGGTCGCGGGCGGCACCCATGTTTGCCTGCGCAAGGTGGAGCCCAAGCGCATCTTCGAACTGATCGTCGAGCACGGCGTCACCCATCTGTGCGGCGCGCCCATTGTGTTGAACATGCTGGTCCACGCGCCGGAGGCCGATCGCAAAGCGTTGCCCCGGCCCGTGCAGGTAGCGACCGGCGGCGCGGCGCCGCCCAGCGCCGTGATCGAATCGATGGAGCGCATGGGCTTCCGCGTCCACCATCTTTACGGCCTGACCGAAACTTACGGCCCCGCCACGCTCTGCGCCTGGCAGGACGACTGGAACGACCTGCCCATGAAGGGCAAGGCGGAGAAGATGGCGCGCCAGGGCATCGCCTATCCCACGCTCGACCGTGTGATGGTGGCCGACCCGGAGACCCTGGCACCGCAACCGTCCGACGGCGCGCATCTGGGCGAGCTGATGGTCCGCAGCAACACGGTGATGAAGGGCTACCTGAAAAATCCCAAAGCCACGGCGGAAGCCTTCAAAGGCGGCTGGTTCCACACGGGTGACCTGGCCGTGCGGCACCCCGACGGCTATGTCGAGGTGAAGGACCGTTCCAAGGACATCATCATCTCCGGCGGCGAGAACATCTCGAGCCTGGAGGTCGAGGAAGCGCTTTACCGCCATCCCGAGATCATGGAGGCCGCCGTGGTGGCGCGCCCCGATCCGAAATGGGGCGAAAGCCCCTGCGCGTTCGTGACCCTCAAGCCCGGCGCGCGCCCGGTGACGGCGGAGCAGATCATCGCCTATTGCCGCGAGAACATGGCGGCCTACAAGATTCCGCGCACCATCGTGTTCGGCCCCTTGCCCAAGACCTCCACGGGCAAGATCCAGAAATACGTGCTGCGCGACCAAGCCTCGAAACTCTGATCCGCCGGAAAGGAAACCACCCATGCGCCTCGCGGGAAAAGTCGCCGTCGTCACCGGAGCCGGCTCGGGCTTCGGCGAAGCCATCGCCCATCGCTACGCCGAGGAAGGCGCCAAGGTGATCGTCAACGACCTGAACGGCGACGCGGCCAAGCGCGTGGCCGGCGGCATCGCGCAGCAGGGCGGCCAGGCCACGGCCAACAAGGGCGACGTCACGTCATCCAAGGACGTGAAGGCGATGATCCAGGCGGCGCTCGACACTTACGGCCAACTCGACATCGTGGTGAACAACGCCGGCTACACCCACCGCAACCAGCCCATGCTGGACGTGGATGAGGAAACCTTCGATCGCGTCTATGCCGTGAACGTGAAGGGCATCTATCTCGCCGCCGTTCACGCCGTGCCGGTGTTCAGGAAGCAGGGCCGCGGCGGCTGCATCATCACGACGGCATCCACCGCAGGGCTGCGCCCGCGTCCCGGCCTCACCTGGTACAACGGCAGCAAAGGCGCCGCGATCACGCTGACCAAATCCATGGCCGCGGAACTGGGCCCGGAAAAGATCCGCGTCAACTGCATCTGCCCCGTCGCGGGCGACACGCCGCTCCTCCCCATGTTCCTCGGCGAGGACACGCCCGAGCGCCGCGCGAAATTCATCGCCACCGTGCCCATGGGCCGCCTGTCAAAGCCGATGGACATCGCGAACGCGTGCCTCTACCTCGCGTCCGACGAGGCCGAGTTCATCACGGGCGTGGCGCTGGAGGTGGATGGGGGGCGGTGTATTTAGAAAAACTCATAATTTTTTGGAGTGATTTTAAGTGAGAAAGAAAAATCCTCGGTACTTAAGATTCGGTGTTGTCGCGTTTATTGACCTACTCGGTTTTTCCTCACGTGCAGAAGCTTTGGGCACGGAAGACGATATCAAGAACCTTGAACGAGACATCAAGCGAATTCAGGCATGGTTTGATCACAAACCGTCAGATGATCTCACCAAACAAGTTCAGAAAATAACGGCAAAGTCGGTAATCGCATTTTCGGACTGTATCATTCTCTCTGTGCCATTCGAATCAGACCTTGCTCGATCTGGAGGTCATTTCGACGTAGTGATGAGCGAGCTTACAAACGTCGCGTACGCGCAAGGGCGTTGTGCAGTAAATGGAATCTTTCTTCGGGGCGGAATTGATTATGGAATTTGGTATCGGCGTGGGGATGTTTTAATTAGCCCAGCGATGATCAAGGCTTACCATTTAGAACGAGAGGCGTGCGTTCCAATGATCGCCCTAACAGATAGCTTGCTTACATATCTGTCGGAACATCGACATCGCAAATTCTATCACAAATCTATTGATCCGATTGAGAGCACTTTTCGGAAGTTCGAAAACTTGCCAAACGATAGCACTCAGCATTTTGTTGATTATATACCGATTTGTTTGGAGTCACTTGAAGGCTCTATTCCAAAAGAGGCCCAGGAAATCTATGCGACTTCCTCTTCGGAAGAAAAAGATCGTATGAGAAATGAGGCGTATGAGTGTGCTTGCAATGTATGGATTAGCCAACATCGCAAAGAAATCATAAAGGCGCACGAGCGAGCAACGGTCGAGTCAGTTCGAGCTAAATATGTATGGCTCGCGCGCTATCACGATGACGCTGTTTCACGCTTCTTTAAGAGACCGACGCGAGACATGTTAATTGGCGAACTTTAGTATCGGCATTTTGTTTAACTTCTCTCAGAAGTCGCTCGAATTGTTTCCAGCTTCTAAGTCAAATTTTTGTGGTTTGGTCCCCGTTGGCCCCGCCCCCACCCCCCTGCTAGGCTTCCATCCAGGCACGTATCTTGCAATTTTGGCCTGGATAACCGTCTTTCCGAGAGAGCCCAACAATGGCCGAGAATAAACCGCCCCGCCCCGCGCCCCGCGCGGCCGCCGCCAAGCCGGCCCAGGCGCCGCGCCCAGCGGCCGCCGCCGCCCCGGCCCGGCCCACCGCGCAAGCGGCTCCGGCGAACCCCGGCATCCAGCGCCCAGCGGAGCAGCGGCCCGGCCTGCCCCTCTTCTATAAAGACCCGCGCCCGCTCGCGCGCGACCGGCACGCCAACAAAAGCCTCAAGACCGCGGCCAGCATGTCCTTCGCGGCGAATTCCAACGCCGTGCCGCTGACGCTCGAGGAATTCGGCACCGCTTCGCGCCACTATCCCATCGTCTTCAGCATGGAGAAGCCTGCCATCGCGGTTGCCGTGCTGGGTTTCCGCCGCGGCGAAAACCTGTTCATCGACGGCCAGGGCCGCTGGGCGCCCGAGTCCTATATCCCCGGTTATATCCGCCGCTATCCCTTCATCTTCATGGAGATGAAGGAGCGCAACCAATACATGCTGTGCGTGGACGAGGCCGCGAACCTGCTGGAGGACAACGGCACGCGGCCCTTGTTCGAAGGCAACCAGCCGTCGGAACTGACCAAGAAGGCGCTGGAGTTCTGCGCGGCCTATCACCGCCAGTCGGTTCTGACGCAACGCTTCGCCGAGGCGCTCGAAGCGCACGGGCTTCTGTCCGACAAGGGCGCCAACGTCACCGTGCCCGGCGGCCAGGCCATCGCGCTGCAGGGCATCCGCCAGATCGAGCAGGACAAGTTCCGCACCCTGCCCGACAGCGTGATCCTGGAGTGGCACAAGAACGGCTTCCTGTTCGCCTGCCACGCGCACTTCATCTCACTGGGCAACTGGGCCAGCCTCGGTCAACGCCTCGGCCGCCTGTTGCGCACGGTGAAGCCGACCGTGGCGCCCGCGAAGCCGGCGGCCCGTCCCACCGCCCCCGCCGGACGCGCGTGAAGGGCAACTACTTCGAGCATTTCGCGGAAGGCCAATTCTACCGCACGGGCAGCCGCACACTGACCGAAGCGGAGATCATGAATTTCGCGCGCAGCTACGACCCGCAGCTCATTCATACCGATCCCAAGGCCGCCGCGGAGTCGCACTATGGCGGCATCATCGCGAGCGGGCTTCAGACGCTGGCCGTCACGTTCTTGCTGTTCTTCGACGCCGACATCTTCGGCCAGGCGTTCGAGGTCGGCGTGGGCGCCGACGAGCTGCGCTGGAACAAGCCCGTGCGCCCGGGCGACAGCCTGACCGCCGAGGTCGAGGTGATGGAAGCGCGGCCCTCGCGCTCCATGCCCCATTGCGGCGTGGTGAAAACGCGCATCCGCACGCTCAACCAGCACGGCGAAACGGTGATGTCGCTGATCTCGGTCGATCTGGTGAAGCGCGATCCGGCCGCGCTCAGCGCAGCTTCCGCCGCTCGGTGAACACCACGCCGTCCTTCACGAGGCCGTCGATCTCGGCATCGGAATAGCCCGCTTCCTTCAGAATGGTCTGGCCGTCGGCCGCGAATTGCGGCGGCTTGCGGCGGACGCTGCCGGGCGTGCGGCCAAGCTTGGTTGGAATGCCCGTGCCCTGATAGCCGTCGAGCTCCACCACCATCTCGCGGTGCTTCGTGTGCGGATGGTTGACCACCTCGGGCATGGCCTGCACCGCGCCCGCCGGCACGCCCGCCGCGAGCAGGCGCTTGCACAGCTCCTCCGGGTCGGCCTTGAGGAACAAAGCGCGCAGGGTCTCGTCCAGATCCTTGCGGTTCTTGAGCCGGTCGGAGTTGACGCGGAAACGCGGATCGTCGGCCAGCTCCGGCACGCCCAGCTCCTGGCACAGGATGCGGAACTGCCGGTCGTTGCCGGCGCCGACGAAGACGTTGCGCGTCTTGGTCTTGTACTGGTCATAGGGCGTCAGGTTCGGATGCGAATCGCCCGTGGGCACGGGCGTCTTGCCCGACATGAAGAAGTTCGCCGCGTGCGGGTGCAGCAGCGCCACGCCCGTGTCGTAGAGCGAGACTTCGAGGAACTGGCCCTTGCCCGATTTCTGCCGCTCGTAAAGCGCCATCAGCACGCCGATGGCGGCGTTCATGCCCGCGCAGAGATCGATGATGGGAATGCCCACGCGCACCGGCCCGCTCTGCGGCGTGCCGTTGATGCTCATCAGGCCCGAGAGCGCCTGCGCCACCGCGTCGTAACCGGGGAAGCCGCCGAACGGCCCGTCGGGGCCGAAGCCCGTGACGCGGCAATGGATCAGACCGGGGAATTTCTTCGAGAGCGCGTCGTAGCCGATGCCCCATTTCTCCATCGTGCCGGTCTTGAAATTCTCGACCAGGACGTCGGCGCCTTCGAGCAGGCGGAACAGGACCTCCTGCCCCTTCTTGCTGCCGAGGTCGAGCGCGACCGAGCGCTTGTTGCGGTTGAGGCCGCTGAAATAGGCGCTGATGCCCTCCTTGAACGGCGGGCCCCATTCGCGCGTGTCGTCGCCCTGGGGCGGCTCGACCTTCACCACGTCCGCGCCGTGATCGGCCAGGATCTGCCCGCAATAGGGTCCGCCCAGAACACGCGAGATGTCCACGACCTTGAGGCCCGCGAGCGCGCCGCCGTTCTTGCTCATGCCCGATTCTCCTTGGCTTCGGCGCCGCGCAGGATCGTGGCGGCAAATTGTGGATAGGTTTCCGCGACCTCGTCGCGCACGGAGCCGCGCAGAAGCGCGAGGATCTCCGGTTCCGGCGCCGCCGTCTGCCCGACGCGGCTGGCTTGGTCGAATTCGAATCCCGTCGCGGCCACCACGTCCTCGACCGAGAAGCCGGGATGGACGCTTTCCAGCCGGAAACGCTGGCGCGCCTTGTCGAAGGCGAACAGCGCCTTGCCGGTGAGAAGTGCATAGGGGCCGCCCGGCCGGTAGACGCCCGGCGCGCTCACGCCCGGCGCGCTGACGAAATCGACCTTGGGGACGAAAACGCGCGGCGTATGCTCCTCGCGAAACAGGATCACGCGCGGCACCAGGAAATAGAGATAGGCCGAGCCGAACGAACCGGGCCAGCGCACATCCGTGCGCGGATAGGTGCCCGTTCCCACCAGGTTGATGTTGGCCTGGCCGTCGATCTGGCCGCCGCCCAGGAAGAACGCATCGATGCGCCCCTGCGCCGCGCAGTCGAACAGCTCGCGGCCGCCGTCGGTGAAGAAGTTGTTCTTGCGGCTGCCCAACACCGAGACGCGCAGATGCCCGCCCGAGAGCCGGCGCGCCGCCAGCGCGGCCGCGCCAGGGATCGGCGACGAGGCGCCGACGGCGACATGGTTCAACCCGCGCAACATGCGCGCGATGGACGCGATCAGAAGTTCCTGCGGCGTGAAATCCATATCGGTGGGATCAGGCGGCGCGGCGGCCCGCCAGGACGTGCTCGGCGAGATAGGCGCGGAAGCCATCCTCGCTGCGCGCCGTGCGGACGTAATCGGCAATGTGGGCGGTGTCGGGTTCGTAGCGGCCTTCGAGCCCGATGGGCCACGCGCCGCGTTCGGCCTCGGCGATGGCAGACACATAGAGCGAGGGAATGACGCCCGCGGCCAGCCGCTCGTCCTCGAGCAGATTGCCATCTTGGATCGTCTCGGCGGTGACCAAGGTGCGCTTGGCGGCATGGGCCATGGTGACCAGTTCGCGCCGCCTTCCAACCCAGACATTCCCCTCGCGGTCGGCCAACGCCACGTGGAACAGCGCGATGTCGGGCTGGATCGCGGGCAGCAGAACGATCGGATCGTCGCCTTCGGCCAGCGGATTCTGGACTGTCCGCCAGTCGGTGCGATGGCGCAGGATGTCGGTGCCGATGATGCCGCGCAGCGGCATGAAGGGGATGCCCTTCTCCGCCGCCTGGAGCGCCGCATGGATGGCGGGACAGGTGGCATCGCGGATGCGCACCGCGCCGCTTTTGACCGCGGCGGAAAAACGCGGCGCAGGCCCGGCCTCGCCCAGCGTGATGGCGGCGGCCTCGATGGTCTCGACGCAGCCGGCGCCGATCAGAAGCTCGGTCTGCAACCCGCTGGTCGGCACGGCGACCAGATGCAGCCGTTTGACGCCGCGGCGGATGAGCGCGCGCGTCGCCGCCATGGCGACGCCGGAATAGTCCGGCGGCACGGCCAGGAGCGCGCCGTCCGGCACTTGCGCCGCCAGCGCGTCGAGGGAAACGATGGGTCCGGAATCGGCCATGGACGCAGTGATAGCCGATTTTCCGGCCGCCGGTAAGGGCGCGGCAGGCTTCTGCCCGCGCCCTTTGTGCGGTTATTCGAACGGCTTGAACTGTGCGTCGCGCCACTTCATGGCCGGGCCTAGCCCCTCGCCGTAGCGGATCTCGTTGAACTTGGTTTTCTCGGGCGTGTCGGTGGCGTCCAGGATGGTCGCCGCCTCGGCGCCGTATTGGAGCGCCGCCGGCATGCCCATGGAAGCGTAGGTGTTGTTGATGGCGCGCTTGTTCCACTGGAGGCAGGCCAGCGCCACGCGCGACATGCGCTTGGCGATCTTGGTCACCTCGGCCTGCAACGCCGCCTTCGGGAACACGCGGCTGACCAAGCCGATGCCGAGCGCCTCCTCGGCCCCGAACGTGTCGCCGGTGAAGATGTATTCGCGGCAGCGCTGACCAACGACCCACGGCATCGACAGGCACGAGATGCCGGTCGAGAAGCGCGTTTCGACCACGCCGAACTTGGCGTCGTCGGAGCAGTAGCGGATATCGCACATCTGGACCAATTCCATGGCGCCCGCCAGGCAATAGCCGTCGATCATCGCGATCACCGGCTTCGAGCAGCGCCAGACGCAGGAATTGTAGTCGAGGTCCATGTGGATGCGCTTGGTCCAACCCTCGATGCTCTTGCGAAACTCCGCCTGCCGCGGATCGTTCAGGTCGTAGCCGGCCGAGAAAGCCTTGCCGCCCGCACCCGTCAGGATCAGGACACGAACCTCGGGATCGGCGTCCGCCTTGGCGACAGCGTCCTTCACCTCCGCGCAAAGCTCGAGGCTCATCGCGTTCAATTGCTTGGGCCGGTTCATGGTGATGGTCGCGACGCGGTCGTCGACTGCATAAAGAATGTGCTGATAGCTCACGGTCTGCTCCGCTGGCGCTTCGGGTGGGCGAAAAGAAAACCCCCACGCCGGACGGCCGGCGCGGGGCGTATAGCGCTATTCGAACTTCTTGAACTGATCGTCGCGCCACTTCATGGCCTCGCCCAGGCCGACCGTGTGGCGCAGGCGGTTGAACTCCTTCAACTCCGGCGTCTCGGTCGCGTCCAGGATGGCGCCGGCCTCGGCCCCGTATTGCAGCGCCGGAATCATGCCCATGGAATGATAGGTGTTGTTGATGGCGCGCTTGTTCCACTGCAGGCACGCCAGCGCCACGCGCGACATGCGCTTGGCGATCTTGGTGACCTCCTTCTCCAGATCGGCCTTCGGGAACACGCGGCTGACCAGGCCGATGCGCGCGGCCTCCTCGGCGCCGAAGGTGTCGCCGGTATAGATGTATTCGCGGCAACGCTGGCCCACCACCCACGGCATGGACAGACAGGCGATGGCGGCCGAGAAGCGCGTCTCGACGACGCCGAACTTGGAATCGTCCGAGCAATAGCGCACGTCGCACATCTGCACGAGCTCCAGCGCGCCGGCCAGGCAGAAGCCGTTGATCATGGCGATCACGGGCTTCGAGCATTTCCACATGCTCTTGTTGTATTCGAGGTCGTGATTCATGCGCCAATGCCAGCCCTCGATGCCCTTGTCGCGGTAGACCTTGCCCTCGGGGTCCAACAGGTCGTAGCCGGCGGAGAAGGCCTTGCCGCCCGCGCCCGTCAGGATGACGACGCGCACCTCGGGATCGGCGTCGGCCTTGGCCACCGCGTCCATCACCTCGCGGCAGGTCGCCAGACTCATGGCGTTCATCTTCTTGGGCCGGTTGAGCGTAATGGTCGCGACGCGATCGTCGGTCGAGTACAGGATGTTTTCGTAGGCCATGGTCTTCCTCCTCTTGGAAGTGCGGGTGAGCTTGTGCCCTAGTGGCTTTTCGTGCCGCGCGGCTCCAGCACCACGTCGACGCCGAAGGCGCCCTTCTCTAGGACGATGAGCGGATTGATCTCGATGGCGGCGAACAGATCCGCCGTGCCGAGCGCGAAGCGCGACAGGGCGGCCACGGCGCCCGCCGCGGCTTCGACGTCGTAAGGCCCCTTGCCGCGCGCGCCGGCCAGGATCTTGCCGAGCGCGCCGCGTTGCAGCATCTCCAGCGCCTCCTCGCGCCCGATGGGCGCCATCCGCAAGGACGCGGCCTTGAAGATCTCGACATAGGTGCCGCCCAAGCCGACCACGATGGCGGGTCCGAAGCCCGGATCGATGCGTGCCCCCAGGATCAGCTCGACCCCGGGTCCGATCATCGGCTGGATGAAGACGCCGCCCTTGCCGCCCACCTTGCCCGCCAACTCGTCATACGCCTTGCCCACGGCGGCCGAATCGCGCAAGCCCAGCTTCACCAGGCCCATCTCGGTCTTGTGCAGGATGTCCGGCCCGCCGCCCTTGAGCGCGACGGGGAAACCCAATTCCTTGGTGATCTTCTCGGCATCCGCCCTGGACGAGATCGCGCGGCACGGTGCCATGGGAACGCCCGCGTCGGCCATGAGCTGGAACCGCTCGGCCTCGTTGAGCGTACCGGCCTTCGCCGCGCGCGCGCGAAGCGCGGGCGCCAGCGGTCCGGCTTCGGCCGACTTGGATCGCGGCTTGGCAAGCGATGCCCAGGCGCCGAGCGCCGCGCAGGCATGGCCCATGCCGGCCAGGTAGGGAATCCCCGCCGCGTCCAGCACCTGCCGCGTGCCGGCATGAAGCCCGCCTGCGGCGCTGTTGTTGAGGAAAACGAAGCGCGGATGCGCCGTCGCCTTCAGGCGCGCGCAAATCTCCGCGGCCTGCTGCGCCCAGGTGCCGTCGCCGCCGCCCGATGCCGGCGCATCGAAGGCCAGCGCGACCGTGCCGATGGCCTTGTCCGCGGCCAGCGCCGTCAGGATCTGCTCGATGCGCGGCAAGTCCCAGCCCAGGCCGTAAGCATCGAGCGGATTGCGCGGCGTCTGCCAGGCCGGGAAATGCGGTTGCAGCTTGGCCGTCGTCTCCGGCGAGAGGTCCTGCAAGGTCAGGTTGTGCTTGGCCGCGAGGTCCGCCAGCAACGCGGCCTCGCCGCCCGACAGCGTCATCAGCACGACATTCGGATTGGCCGGCGCATCGCCATAGGAATCGAGCAGGACCGCCAACTCCAGCATCTGGTCGAGCTCGTCGACGACCAGGATGCCGTGGCGCGCGAAGACCGCGTCGTAGAGCGCATCCTCGCCCGCGAGCGCGCCCGTGTGGGCCGAGACCGCGCGGCTGCCGAGGGCACTGCGTCCGACCTTCAGCACGACCACGCGTTTACCCGCCGCGCGGGCGGCATCCGCGGCCTTGGCGAACTTGGCCGGATCGCGAATCGTCTCCAGGAACATCAGGATGACGCGGACATTCTCGTTGGTCGCGAAATAGGCCAGATAATCCGCCGCGTTCAGGACCGTTTCGTTGCCCGCGCTGACCAGATAGGCCAGGCCGATCTTACGCTCGTCCTGGGCCAGCACGATGCCGACCGAACCGCTTTGCGTGATGACGGCAACCCCGCCGGGTTTCGGCGCCCCCGGCATGGGCGAAGGCCAGGAGACGGTTTTCTCGTGACCCGAGATGTAGCCGATGTTGTTGGGGCCGCAGAGCGCGATGCCGTGCTTCTCTGCCGTCTCGCGGATGCGCTTCTCGAGCGCGGCACCTTCCGCGCCACTCTCGCCATAGCCACCCGAGGCGACCTCGATCGCCTTCACACCGAGCTTCGCGCACTCGTCTACGACGTCGGGCGTACGCGCCGCGGGAATGGCGATGAAGACGAAGTCCGGCACCTCCGGCAGATCCGAGAGCGAGCGATAGCATTTGTCGCCGTCGAAACTCTCGTTCTTCGGATGGATCGGATAGAGATTGCCGGGATAGTTGTAGCGCCTCAGGTTGCGGTAGGTGCGCGTGCCGATCAGCGGCCGGTCAGGCGAGGCGCCGACAACAGCGATGGATTTGGGCCGAAACAGCTTGTCGAGATCGTAGTCCGGCATCCGCCCGTCCCCACCTGTCGCATTCGCGCCCTGGGCGGCGCGGCGAGCGAAAGCTTAGCCATTCGGCCTAGACCCTGTCACGGGGCGCGGCCAGAGCGGAGATTGGCATGCAATGACGACGGGGAAGTGGCCACGATGATGGTCGACTTCGCGTTATATCCGCATGTATATATCCGTCATGCGAGTCATTCGTATTGTTCTCACCACGGCATTGTCCGTGCTCTGGCTTTGGGCCAGCGCCGCGCGGGCCGAGGACGTGGTCGTCTTCGCGGCCGCCAGCCTGAAGGAATCGCTCGACGAGGCCGCGCGCCAATATCAGGCGAGCGGTCTGGACAAGATCCTGGTTTCGTACGCTGCCAGTTCGGCTCTGGCCAAGCAGATCGAGGCGGGCGCGCCGGCGGACATCTTCATCTCCGCGGATCTGGAGTGGATGGACTATCTGGCCGCGCGCAACCTCATAAAACCCGCCACGCGCGCGAATCGGCTGGGCAATAGCCTGGTTCTGATCGCACCCAAGGACAGCATGGTTTCATTGAAACTGGCGCCGGGCGCCGACTTGGCGGGCGCACTCAAGGGCGGCAAGCTGGCCATGGCTGATCCGGACCACGTGCCGGCGGGCAAATACGGCAAGGCCGCGCTGGAGAAGCTCGGTCTCTGGGCTTCAGTTCAGAGCGGCGTAGCCCGGGCCGAGAACGTCCGCTCGGCGCTGGCCTTCGTCGCACGCGGCGAGGCGCCACTCGGCGTGGTCTACGGCACCGACGCCGCGGCGGAGAAGGCGGTCAGGGTCGTCGACGTGTTTCCGGCCGGCAGCTACCCGCCGATTACGTATCCCGTGGCGGAAACGGCATCCAGCACCAAGGCCGGTGCCGCGCGCTTCTTGACCTATCTGCACTCGGCCGAGGCCAAGGCCGTCTTCCAGCGCTTCGGCTTCGTCCCGCTCCCCTAGAGATCGGCGGCGTCGCGCGACCCGGCGCGGCCTCCTATGCTAGGCTTCGGCCACGCAGCAAGGAGGTCCGCCATGCCGGTCAACTGGAGCCGCGTCTTTCCCGCCCTTACCAGTCAATTCAAGGACGACGATTCACTCGATCTGGCGGCGGTCGAGAACCATGTCGAAACACTGGTCGCGGCCGGCATCGGCGGCCTGACCATGTGCGGCAGCGTGGGCGAGAACTATGCCCTCGAACCCGACGAGAAGCTGGCTTTGGTGACGGCGTGCGTGAAGACCGTTCGCGGGCGCGTGCCTGTCTTGGCGGGCGTGGCGGAAACGACCACCAAATTCGCCTGCCGCTTCATGAAGCAGTGCGAGGATGTTGGCGTCGACGGCTTCATGGTTCTGCCATCGCTGATCTACAAGACCCAACCCAATGAGACGATGCTGCATTTCCGCACCGTCGCCCGCGCCACCAAACTTCCAATCATGATCTATAACAATCCCGTGGCTTATGGCGGCGACGTGACACCGGCCATGTTCCATCAATTGATGGACGAGGAGAATCTCGTCGCGCTGAAGGAATCCTCGACCGACATCCGGCGCGTAACCGAGATCAAGCTTCTGTGCGGCGACCGTTACGCGATCTTCGCAGGCATGGACGATATCGGCGTCGAAAGTGTCTTGGGTGGCGCGCGCGGCTTCGTGGCCGGTATCGTCAATGTCTTTCCGCGTGAAACCGTGTGTCTGTTCGACTTGGCTATGGCCGGGCGCTACGACGAAGCCATGGCGATCCAGCGCTGGCTGGCGCCATTGACCAAGTTCGACAACGATCCGCGCTTCGTCCACTACATGAAATTCATGTTGGGCGCCGTGGGTATGGGCGCCGAACGCATGCGGCTGCCGCGCCTGCCCATCGCGGGCGAGGAGCGTGCGCGGGCCAAGGAGCTGGTGGAAACGGCTTTGGCCACGCGCCCCAAGCTGCCGGACGTTTCGCCGCAGAAGGCCGCGGAATAGCCGGAAATCGTTTCCGGCGGCGCAACAATGCACCGCGGCTAGGCGCGTTGACGATTCTGTTGAACGGCACGGACGTGCCGGATGGAATCGACGCCACGGCGTTCTTCCGGCCGCACGATCTAGAATTGGCATCGGGCACAGAGGCCAAGAGCATTCGCGCCACAGTGCGTCATATCTCGGTGTTGGGCGCCAACGTGTGCATCGACTTGGCGGCGGGAGACCTGCCGCTCGAGGCCGAGATTCCCCACGGACAGTTCGACGAACCCACGATCAAGCAGGGCGACCGGGTCGCAGTGGTCCCCAACGACCCGAAGATCTTCAGCGGCGCGCTGCCAAAACCCATACCGCCTGCCAGTTAGGCCGGCTTGGGCACGTCGCCGAAGGCGTAATCCACCATGCCGCGGGCAATCTCGCGCTCGCCCATGATAACGCGCTGGGCGCCGAGCTTGGACAGATGCTCGACCTCGGCGTCGGAGTGGGCGCGCGCCACGATCTCAAGCGCGGGATTCGCCTGGCGCGCCTCGACCACGATCTGGCCGGCTTCGAATCCATTGGGCACCGCCACGAACATCCAGCGCGCCTGCGCCACGTTCGCGGTCTCGGCCAGGGCGGTTGGCGGCAGCGGCCCCAGGATGGCTTCGACGCCGCGGGCGCGCAGGGCATCGACGATCTCCTTGCGCTCCTCGACCACCAGAAAAGGCTGGCCACGCTCAGCCAGCGCCTCGCCCACCGCACTGCCAACCCGGCCGTAGCCCACGATGACGGCATGGTGCGCAAGCGCCGAACGCGCCACCGCATGCGTCTCGGGTTCGGCCTCGGCGGACGCCGTTCTCTCGCCCACGCCGTCGCGCCGCGCGATCCAGGGCTTCAGCCGGTCCAGAACGGCGAAAGCGAAGGGGTTGAGGAAGATCGAAAGGATGGCGCCGGCCAGGATCAGGTCTCGCCCGGCATCCGGCATGAGGCCGAGTGCCACACCCAATCCCGCCAGGATGAAAGAGAACTCGCCGATCTGCGCGAGACTGGCCGAGATAGTCAGGGCGGTACCCGTGCCATGGCCGAACGCGCGCACGATCAGGAAAGCCGCGACCGATTTGCCCAGGACGATGATGAGCACGGTGGCCAGCACCGGCCACCAGTCACGCACCACGATCATGGGATCGACCAGCATCCCGACCGAGACGAAGAACAGCACCGCGAAAGCGTCGCGCAGCGGCAGCGTTTCCGAGGCAGCCTGCGAGCTCAATTCCGATTCAGCCAGCATCATGCCGGCGAAGAAGGCGCCGAGCGCGAAGGAGACGTCGAACAGCAACGCCGCGCCATAGGCCACGCCCAAGGCGATGGCCAGCACCGACAGGCGGAACAGCTCGCGCGAGCCCGTGTGGGCGATATAGTGCAGCAGCCACGGGATGACGCGGCGTCCCACGATCAGCATGAAGGCCACGAAGGCCACGACCTTGCCGATGGTGATGGCCAGCACGATCGCCAGTTCCTTCGTGCTGGGTTCGGTCGGCCCGCCCTCGCCCGGGACCAAGAACCCCGCCATGCCCGGCAACAGCACCAGCGCCAGCACCATGGCCAGATCCTCGACGATCAGCCAGCCGACCGCGATGCGCCCACGCTCGGTATCGATCAGGCGGCGATCCTGCAGCGCACGCAAAAGGACGACGGTGGAGGCGACCGACAGTGCCAAGCCGAAGACCAAGCCCGCACCAAGCGACCATCCCAGCGCATAAGAGAGGCCGACGCCGAGCAAAGTCGCGATAGCGATCTGGACCACCGCGCCCGGAATGGCGATGGCCTTCACCGACAGAAGATCCTTGAGCGAGAAATGCAGCCCGACGCCGAACATCAGCAGGATGACGCCGATCTCGGCCAGCTGGTTGGTCAGCTCCTGATCGATGACGAGGCCGGGCGTCGCCGGGCCCACCACGACACCCGCCAACAAGTATCCCACCAATGGCGAAATGCGTAACCGGTTCGCGATGGCGCCCAGCACGAAGGCCAGTACCAGACCGATGACGATGGCGGCGATGAGGGGCGCATGGTGGGGCATCGCGAATGTGCCCCTCCTAAGGCACCGTTTATGAAGATGCTATGCGCTTAATGTAAAAGCCACCCGCCGAGCCGCATAGAAATTTTCTCAATACCGCCGGTCAATTCGGTACGGAGTCATGTCGATGGGCATCTGTTGTCCGCTCATCAGCTGCGCCATCAGCCGTCCGGTGATGCCGCCCGTGGTCAGGCCCATGTGGCTGTGGCCGAAAGCGTAGAAGACGTTCTTGTGGTGCGGCGAGCGGCCCATGACCGGAATCGAATCGGGCGTCAGCGGCCGTTCGCCGAACCATTCGGTCATGCCGTCGGTGTTGAGGTCGGGTAGCACGCGTTTGCCCCAGGCCAGCACCATCTTGGCCTGGCTCCAATCGGCGGGCGCATCCACGCCCGGAAACGCCGAGGCGCCGACGATGCGTACGCCGATATTGAGCGTGGAGATCGCGATCTTGGCCGAGCCCACGACGACCAGATGCCGCGTCTCAAGCCCGGCGTTAGGCAAGGTGACGTGATAGCCGCGCTGGCTTTCCAGCGGCACCTTGCTGCCGAGTTGCGCCGCCAGCTTGTGCGACCAGGCGCCCGCGGCGACCAGCACCATGTCGCCTGAGTATTTCCCCTTATCCGTGATCACGGCGCTGACGCCGTCCGCGTTCGTCTCGAAGCCGCGCACCTCGGCTTGCACGAAATTCGCACCGCGGGCGCGCAGATGCTTCTCAAGACCCTTGGAGATATCGAAGGGGTTGGCGACGGAATGCCAATCGGGCTCCAGCACCGCGGCCTTCCAGTCGCGCGAGACGGCGGGCTCGGACTGGCGCAGTTCGCTATCGTTGAGCCGGTGGAATTCCAGTCCCGCGTCGCGGCGGCTGTTCCAGAACGGCATGTCCTTATCGAGCGTCGAATCGTCCTTGTAGACCCACAACCCGCCGTTGTGGCGCACCAGCGGCATCAAGCCCGCGTCCTTGAACAGCGGCTCCCAGGCTTCATAGGCGGGCGGCATGAAGGCGGCCAGCGCCTCGCTGCATTCCTTCACCCGCTCGGGCCGGCAGTTGCGGAAGAACTGATACATGAAGGGGACCAGCGCCGGCATGTGCGACCAGCGGAACGAGACCGGCCCTTCGGGGTCCAGGTAATACTTGATGTACTTCTTCATCAGGCCCGGCATGGCCAACGGCGCCACGAAGGTGTTCGCGATGCCGCCCGCGTTGCCGTAGGAGGTGGCGCGGCCCGGCTCGACCCGGTCGATCAAGGTTACCGCATGCCCGAAGCGCGTCAGATAGCTGGCGCAGCCGAGCCCAATGACACCCGAACCGATCACGATCACTTTCGACATGGACGGCCTCGTTATTTCGCGTGCCGCGATTATTCCGCCGGGACGGCCGAACCGGTCAACCCATCCCTATCGGAATGAGGTCAGCGCGGCTTGGGCGCGTTCATGCGCGCGAAGACGCTGTCCAGCGCCTGCCGGAACGGCGCGAGCCCATCGGTCTCACGCAGGATGCGCAGCGCCTGTTCGTTGATGCCGCCGGGCGTGGCCGCGCGCCGGGCCAGTTCGGCCGGCGGCAAGTCCTGCGCCATGTCGGCAAGGCAATGCACGAACGCACGCACATATTGTTCGGCGGCCTCGCGCCCCACCCCGCCCGCCTCGGCCCAGCCTTGCCACTCTTCGATCAAGGCGGCGAAGGGCGAGATCAGGCCGGTCAGCGACCAGAGCCGGTGGAACGCGGCCTCGTCGGGCGCCACGACGGGCGTTCCGACACGCGCCAGCAGCGCCTCGACGGTCTCATTACGCGGAAAATAGGCGATGGGTCCGAGCCGCCGCGCCGCCGAAGGCAGCGGCACGGCGCGCACCAGGGCCGAAGCCGGCTGGGTCAGCGCGCGCATCTCCTCGCGCGGATGGAGTGCCACCAGCGAGATCACTGTCTGTTCGGGACGGAAGTGAAGTGCGCCCACGATCTCGGACGCCACCGGTGGGCGCACGGCCAGGAAGACGATGTCGCTGGCGTCCACCACACCCTGGTTGTCGGGCGCGACCGAGACGGTGGCGAAGCGTCCGGCCAACATCGCGGCGTTCTCAGCATTGCGCGGCGAGACCACGATTCGCTCGCCCGGCACGGGCGCCGAACACAGGCCTTCCACCATGGCTACCGTGATGTGGCCGGTGCCGACGAAACCGAGCGTCATGCCCGACCCTAAGACTTACGGCGGCCGAAGACCGGCACGCGCCATTCCGGATGGCTGTTGTCGCGGCCGCGCACCACGTCCTCAAACACCTTCCACAAGGATTTCGTCACCGGCCCGATCTCGCCCGTGCCGACGGGCAGTCGATCGACGCTCGTGACCGGCGTGATCTCATAAGCCGAGCCGCAGAAAAACAGCTCGTCTGCTGCGTAAAGCTCCGTGCGGTCGATGTCGCGCTCGATCACCTTGGTGCCGAGCTTGGACTGGAACAGCGAGAGCAGGCTGGCGCGCGTCACGCTTTCCAGGATGCCGCCGG
The DNA here is from genome assembly GCA_050180485.1 of Alphaproteobacteria bacterium. GTDB lineage: Bacteria > Pseudomonadota > Alphaproteobacteria > CADEGL01 > CADEGL01 > CADEGL01. The sequence goes on from JBFXED010000006.1 coordinate 108,159, forward strand.
TGACCGTGGGCGTTGTGGGCACGCCGTCGCGCACCATGATCAGGCAGGCACCGCCGCCCTCGGCGACCTTACCGGCCTGAGTCAGGAAGATGGCTTCGTTGTACCCATCCGCGCGCGCCTGCAGCAAGCCGAGCCGCGCGTTGGAATAGTTGGCGCCCGTCTTCACGCGCGGCGGCATGGACGAATCGTCGATGCGCCGCCACGTGGCGACTTGCGCCTTCACGGCCTTTTGCTCCAAGGGCTTGGCCGGGCGTTCCTCGGCCGACGCCACGAAGACCACGGGCTCGACCGCGTCCATGAACCCTTCGCCCGTGACGAAGGCGGTGAAGCGCAGGTGGCAATCGGTGCGATGGTCGTTGCCCCGGATCATGTCGAGCAGCCAAGCCTCCCACTGTTCGACAGAGCTTTGCGTCCTGTAGCGCATGATCTTCATGCCCTGCGCCAGGCGGATCATGTGCTCGCGCATGCGGAAAACGTAAAGCTCGCCCTGATCCGCGTTCCAATAGGCGCGCAGCCCTTCGAACACGTTGGCGCCGTATTTCAGCGCGGGCGACAGCACATGGATGCGCGCGTCCTCGTAGGGTACGAGCTTGCCGTCCATGGAGATGTATTTCGAGCGGGCCATATCAGAAATCCTTACAGAGCCGGAGGGAGTCGTAGATCGCGGCGTGGATGTTGCGCGAGGCCACCGCATCGCCCGCGCGGAAGATGCGGAACGTGCCGGAGGGGTTGTTCACCGGTGTCTCGACGCGGCCTTGCGCCAGGGCGCGCAGATCCAGTTCGCCCTGATTCGAGGACAGCGGCTTGAGCGCATAATAGAGGTCGTCGTTGGGCAGCGTGCCGTGCTCGGCCACCACCTGGTCGATGACGCGCTCCTCATCCTCGCGCGTGTATTCGTTGCGCAGGACGGCCACCAGCCGGTTGCCCTCGCGGTAGACCTTCATCAGGCGGATGTCGGGCGTGATGATCACGCCCTTGCCGTAGAGCTCGCGCAGATGGATCGGGTGGTTGGTCGCCCCGAACTCGACGCCGACATAGCGCTCGGGCGTGGTCAGCTCGACCTGCGCGCCGCGCGCGGCCAGGAACTCCGCGGTCGACGGCCCGGCATGGCCGGCCTGGTCGTCATAGAGCAGCACGTTCTCGCCCGGCGCCACGCGCCCTTCCAGGATGTCCCAGGTCGAGACGGCTAGGTCCGAACCCTCGAACGCGCCCTTGTTGGCATGGCCGCCCGTGGCGACGATCACCTCGTCGGGCTTCTCGGCCAGCACCGCGTCCGCCGTGGCCTTGGTGTTGAGCCGGATCTCGACGCCGTGCTTGCGCACTTGGCCGTCGAGCCAGCGGGTGATGCCGGACAAGGGTTCGCGCCATGTTGCCTTGGCGGCAACGTTGACTTGGCCACCGGTGCGGTCCGACGCCTCGAACAGAACGACGCGATGGCCGCGCTCGGCCGCTACGCGCGCGGCCTCCAAGCCCGCGACGCCGGCGCCCGCCACCACGACGCGCTTCGGCCGCCCCGCCTTGGCGAAGACGTGCGGCATGGTCTTCTCGCGCCCGGTCGCCGGGTTCTGGATGCACAGCGCCTCGCCGCCGACATAGATGCGGTCGATGCAGTAATTGGCGCCGACGCATTGGCGCACGTCGTCGACGCGTCCTTCGGACAGCTTGCGCATCATGTGCGGATCGGCCAGATGCGGGCGCGTCATGGCGACCATGTCGACATGCCCCTCCTCGACCGCGCGCGCGGCGGTGGCGAGGTCGGAGACGCGCCCGGCGTGGAAGATCGGGATATCCACTTCCGCTTTGAGCGCGCTGGCAAGATACAGGAACGGCGCGACCGGAAACGCCATGTTGGCCATCAGCACAGCCAGCGCGCGGTAATCCTTGGCCGCCGAGTGCATGACGTTCATGAAATCGACCATGCCGGACTTCGCGATCCGCTTGGCGATCTCCATGCATTCGGACTGGTCGAGCCCGTCCTTGATCAGCTCGTCCATCACGATGCGCACGCCGACGATGAAATCCGGTCCGACCCGGCGGCGCACCTCTTCCAGAACCTGCATGCTGAAGCGCATGCGGTTCTCCAGGCTGCCGCCGTATTCGTCGGTGCGCTTGTTGCTGTAGGGCGACCAGAACTGAACCATCAAATGCGACGAGGAATAGGACAGCTCGATCCCGTCCAGCCCGCCCTCCTTGCAGCGCCGCGCGGCCTGGCCGAAATCGCGGATGATGCGCTTGAGGTCCCAATCCTCCATGGCCTTGGGGAACGAGCGGTGCTCGGGCTCGCGGATGTGGCTCGGCGCCACCGGCGCCAGCCAGTCGCCCGAATCCCAGCGCGTGCGGCGGCCCATGTGGGTCAGCTGGCACATCAGCGCCGCGCCGTGCTTGTGCACGCGCTCGGAGAAGGCGCGGAAATGCGGAATGATCGCGTCGTCGGTCACTGCCAACTGGCCGAAGGTGGCCGGGCAATCGGGCGAGACGGTGGACGAGCCGCCGAACATGGTCAGGCCGATACCGCCCTTGGCCTTTTCCTCGTGATAGAGCTGGTAACGCTCCTGCGGCATCGCGTCCTTGGCATAGGCCGGCGCATGCGAGGTGCTCATCACCCGGTTGCGGATCGTCAGGTGCTTGATCTTCAGCGGCTTCAAGAGCGCGTCATACTGGGCCATGCTCAAAACTCCTTGCACAGCCGCAGCGAATCGTAGATCGCCGCGTGGACGTTGCGCGAGGCCACCGCATCGCCGACGCGGAAGAGCTGGAACGCGCCGTCCCTGTTGTTGACCAGCGCCTGCGGCCGGTTGCCCGTCAGCGCCGCCAGATCGACCTCGCCCAGGTTGGTCGAGCGCGGCTTCAGCGCGAAGTAGAGCTCCTCGTTCGGCAAGGTGCCGTGCTCGGCCACCACCTGATCGACGACCCATTCTTCTTCCGTATGCGTGTATTCGTTGCGCAGAACGGCGACGAAGCCGTTGCCCTCGCGATAGACGGACAGAAGGCGCGTGTCGGGTGTGAGCACGACGCCTTTCTTGTAAAGCTCGCGCAGATGGATCGGGAAATTGGTGCCGCCGATCTCTTGCAGGATCTGCCGCTCGGGCGTCACCAGCTCCACCTGCGAACCGCGCCCGGCCATCATCTCGGCAACCGACGGACCCTGGTGGCCGCCATGGTCGTCGAACAGAAGCACATTGGCTTTCGGCGCCACGCGCCCTTCCAGGATGTCCCAGGTCGAGACCACGTGCTCCGCGCCGCCGATATCGCCCTTGTTGGGGCGCCCGCCGGTCGCGACCACCACGATGTCCGGTTTTTCACCCGCGACCGCATCCGCCGATGCCTGGGTGCCGAGCCGCACATCCACGCCCAGCTTGCCGACCTGCTGTTCCAGCCAGCGGGTGATGCCGGTCAATTGCTCGCGCCAGGGCGCCTTGGCCGCCACGTTCAACTGGCCGCCGACCTGCTTGGCCGTTTCGAACAGCACGACCTTGTGCCCGCGCTCGGCGGACACGCGCGCGGCCTCGAGCCCGCCCGGCCCGCCGCCCACCACCACGATGCGCTTACCACCCGCGCCGCGCGGCACGTTGTGCGGCATGGTCTTCTCACGCCCGGTCGCCGGGTTCTGGATGCACAGCGCCTCGCCGCCCATCAGCAGCCGGTCGACGCAATAGCTGGCGCCGACGCATTGGCGGATTTCGTCCGGCTTCCCCTCGGCCAGCTTGCGCGCGATGTGCGGATCGGCCAGATGCGCGCGCGTCATGGCGACCATGTCGACATGCCCGTCCGCGACCGCGCGCGACGCCGTGGCCAAGTCGACGATACGCCCCGCGTGCATCACCGGCAGATCGACTTCGGCCTTGATCGCGCTGGCCAGATATAGGAACGGCGCCATGGGGAAGGCCATATTCGGCTGCAGCGTCGCCAGGGACAGATAGTCCGTCGTCTGGCCGTGCATCACGTTCATGAAATCGACCAGGCCAGACCTGGCCAGACGCTTGGCGATCTCCAGCCCTTCCTCGGCGCTGATGCCGTCTTTCTTGAGTTCGTCGGCGGAGAAGCGCACGCCCACGATGAAATCGTCTCCGATCTCGGCACGCACCGCCTTCAGCACGTCGAAGCTGAAGCGCATGCGGTTGTCGAGCGAGCCGCCATATTCGTCGGTGCGCTTATTGACGCCGGATGACCAGAATTGCGCGATCAGGTGCGCGGCCGAATAGGACAACTCGATGCCGTCGAGCCCGCCCTCGCGGCAACGGCGCGCGGCCTGGGCGAAGTCGGCGATGATACGCCGGATATCCCAATCCTCGATCGTGCGCGGAAAGGTGCGGTGCTCCGGCTCGCGCACGGGCGACGGCGCCACCGGGATCAGGAACGGGCCCACGTCCCAGCGCGCGCGGCGGCCCATATGGGTGATCTGGCACATGAGCGCCGCCCCGTGGCGGTGCACGCGCTCGGACATCTGCTTCAGATACGGCACGACCCGGTCGCCCGAGACATCGAGCTGGCCGAACACCGCCGGGCAGTCGGGCGAAACCACCGACGAGCCGCCGAACATGGTCAGGCCGATGCCGCCCTTGGCCTTTTCCTCGTGATAGAGCTGATAGCGCTCGCCCGGCATGGCATCGTCGCCATAGGCCGGCGCGTGCGCCGTGCTCATGATCCGGTTGCGGATCGTGAGGTGCTTGAGCTTCAGCGGCTTGAGAAGCGCGTCATATTCCGACATTTCTACAGCTTCTCAAATGAGTCTACGCGAATCATTCCTTCGGAATCCCTATGCCAAACACCGGCCTTAGCAGACAACCCACGTTTCTTAGCGATGTCTGCAATTTTTCCGAGACAATCGGAATCTGCCCGAAAATTACCCAGCGACAGAACCTCTCTTCCGACTTGTGTTAACCCAAAAATTTCAATCTCAAAAGGCGCGCCCTTCACTTGCCCTTCAACGACAATCGCTTTTTCCTGACATAGAAAGTTAACGTAGAATTTTTCGCTGTCGTTTGAGTCCGCCTTGAGTACCAATCCACCGACAGCCTCGACTCCTTGGATTACACCCAGATCATCCAACAAAAGCAGATCGCTGAACTGAATCCCTTTGTTTTTAAGAATCTCGTCATCACGCAAAATTGCATTGTCAATTCTGAACGGCGCAATTCGCTCTATCAGTTGAGCGTCGCGTTGGTTCAAATTTGATAGAAACTGCAGCGTTCTAAGCGAATAAGAGCCGGGGCTCCTTACTTCACCTGCGAGCACACGCGCCCAAAGTTGCTGCATTTTTTCGGCAGACACATCCTCGGCTCCCGAACGCCACCTCGAAAACCAATCTGGATCAATCGGCTCGTCGGAGACTTGTTCGTCTGGAGTGTCGGACGCGACTTTTTCTGCCTCGACTAAAATACTTCTCAGATTAATCAGTCGCGTTAGATCGCGAGTCTCAGAAACCTCCTGAGCGTACCGAACCAAATCGGTAATTGTGAGGAGGGCGCCGGGTTGATTTAACGATTCACACGCTGGAACGAGCTCATTGTCGGCATTAAAAACCTTCGCCCCAGCTCTAATATCCTCCACGTCCTTCTCGGCTTGCGCGGTCAGGAGTATTTCGTGTCGCCGTACTTCTAATCGAGCACGCCCTTCCCGGCGAATCTGAAATGGCCTCAGTAAGCCTGACAGACCTCTATCTGTGATTGTTTCCCAGATTTTTATTGCGAGCTTTTCCCCCGGATAGTCCACTAGAGCCTCCCGGTTGATTCACACGATATCCAGCGGAACGTCGCGCTTGGGCGGCGGATAGGCGCTGTCCAGCTCGGCCAAGTCTTCCGGCGTCAATGCGATTCCCGCCGCCGCCACATTGGCGCGCACATGCGCCGGATTCGACGTCTTGGGAATGGAGGCCACCCACGGATCGCGCATGGTCCAGGCGATGGCGATGGTCTCGGGCGCGACAGCGTGCCGCCGCGCGACGGACGCCAAGGCGCCCGTGGATTTCAGCGAGCCTTGATCCAGCGGCGAATAGGCCATCACCGCGACCTTGTGCTTCCGGCACCAGGGCAAAAGGTTCCGTTCGATGCCGCGCCGGGTCAGATTGTACATGACCTGGTTCGACGCGATTTTCTGGCCGGCCTTCAGCCCCTCCGCATCCGCCATCGCGCGCGTGTCGAAATTTGAAACACCGTGGTGCTTAATTTTTCCTGCCTTCCGCAAACTTTCGAACGCCTCGAGCGTTTCTTCGAGCGGATAGGAGCCTTCCCAGTGCAGGAGGTAGAGGTCCATGCAATCGATGCCGAGCTTCTTCAGGCTTCGTTCCGCCGCCTGGATCGTGCCTTTGCGCGAGGCGTTGGAAGGCAGAACCTTGCTGACGATGAACAGCCCGTCACGCCGTCCCTTGATGGCCTCCCCCACCACCGTCTCGGCGTCGCCGTACATCTCCGCCGTATCGATCAGCGTGACGCCCAGGTCCATGGCCAACCGGATCGAGGCGATCTCGTCCTTCTTCTGGCCGGCGCGTTCGCCCATGCGCCACGTACCGATGCCGAGCGCGGGCATGCGCATGCCGTCTCGCGTCTCGATGATGCGGATCTTGGGCTTTTTGTCCGCCATATCCTCCCCTTTCGCGGCCCGTCCCGTGCCGCTTTCGGCTCGACCTGAGCCGTTCCACCGCTATGATGAATAATGTACGGGGCCAATAAGGGAGGCGACAGATGAAAACGATCCTGGTACCCGTCGAGGAGAGCACTGTTCTGCCCTCGATGCTGGAAACAGCACTGCTGGCCGCGCGCCGTTTTGGCGGGCAGGTCGATGGTTTACACGTCCGCCCCGCGCTTCCAGGCGTGGTGGCCGCGGGCGCCGCGGGCCTGGTGGCCGCGACGCCGGACCTGGTCGAAAGCTTCGAACGCCAGGACCGCGAGCGCACCGAACGCGCCCAATCCCTATTCCATGAATTCATGCGCGCCAAAGGCGTCGGCCCGACGCCGGCGGCCGACGGGCCGAACTATGGTTGGATCGAGGAAACCTCGCCCGGCGATGACGCCGTGGGCAGCCGGGGACGCGCCTATGACCTGATCGTCGTGGGACGCCCGGTGCGCGGCCAGACCACCCCGGCCATGAGCACGCTGGAAGCAGCCTTGTTCGAAAGCGGCCGTCCGTTGCTGATCGCGCCACCGCACGCACCGGCCGCGCTCGGCAACAATATCTGCATCGCCTGGAACGGCTCGACCGAGACGGCGCGCACCATCGCCTTCGCCATGCCGTTCCTCCTGCGCGCGCGCAAGGTGACGGTGGTGACGATCGAGGGCGCCTTCGTGCCGGGTCCGAGCGGGGCCGACATGGCCCGCAACCTGGCGCGCAACGGCATCCCGGTCGACGTCGTCAACGCCAAGGATGGCGGCCGTCCGCCGGGCGAGGCCATGCTGGCCGAAGCGACCGCCAGCGGCGCGGACATGATGGTGAAAGGCGCCTACACCCACAGCCGTCTGCGCCAAATGATCTTCGGCGGCGCGACCAGCCAGATTCTGGCCGCGGCGGAGATGCCCGTCTTCATGGCGCACTAAAACGCTACAGCGCGGTCTGGCATTCCGCCGGACCGCGCCACACCTCTATAAAGGATAATATGACACCCGATCTCGGATCGCGCCTGGCCAGCAACTGGTGGGCGCTCGCGTTGCGCGGCGCCTTGGCCATCCTGTTCGGCCTGATCGCTCTGTTCATGCCCGGCGTCACGCTGACGACGCTGATGCTTCTGTTCGCGGCCTACATGCTGCTGGGCGGCATCCTGGCCATCGTCGCGGGCATCCGCGCGGCCGAACGGCACGGGCGGTCCATGCCGCTGTTCTTCGAAGGCGCGCTCAACATCCTGGTCGCGATCCTGGCGGCCGTTTGGCCGGATCAAACCATTATCGCGATCGTCTATATCGTCGGCGCTTGGGCTCTGCTGTCGGGCGGGTTCCTGGTGGTGGCGGCCATGCGGCTGCGCGGCAATGCCCAGGGCGAGTTCCTGCTCGGGCTCCTGGGTCTCCTGGCCATCGTCTTCGGCATCGTCCTGTTCGCCTGGCCGGGCGCCGCCGCGGTCGCCTTCTCCTGGTGGATCGGTATCTTCGCGCTCCTGTTCGGTGTGACGATGGTCGGCTTCGCCCTCCGCCTCAAGAAACGGCACGAGCACACCAGCGGCGTATGACGATGACCGTGCGCGACAATAAGGAGCGCCGCCGATTCGAGATGGACGTGGATGGCGGCCTGGCCTTCGCCAATTACCGCGCGGACGATTCGGTCGTGGTGGTGACCCACACAGAAGTGCCCGCCGCGCTGCAAGGCCGCGGCGTCGGCAGCCGGTTCGTCCGCGAAATGCTCGATCTGATCCGGGCGAACGGCCGCAAGGTGGTACCGCGTTGCGGCTTCGTAGCCGCCTTCATCCGCGGCCATCCGGAATATCAGGACCTGCTGGCGCGCTGACAGAAGCTAAGCCAGCGCGGTCTTGATGTGGATTTCCGATGTCAGTGTCCGGTGGACCGGGCACTTGTCCGCGATCTCCAGAAGCTTCACGCGCTGCTCCTCGCTCAGATCGCCTTCCAGGCGGATCACCCGCTCGATGTGATCGACCAGGCCTTCCTCGGTCTCGCAATCGGCGCAGTCGGTGGCATGGATGCGCGAATGGCGCAGATCCACCGTCGTGCGCACGAGCGGAAACTTCTTCCGCTCGGCATACATGCGGATCGTCATCGACGTGCAGGCGCCGAGCGCGGAGAGAAGATAGCCGTACGGATCGGGGCCCGTATCCAGACCGCCATTCGAAACCGGTTCGTCGGCCAAATATCGGTGCTTGCCAGTGCGTACTTCCTGCTGGAAACGCCCCGCGCCCGTCTCGCGCACGCGTACGACGCCGTCAGGCACCGTATCCGCTCCTTGGGGCTGCGCGGCCGGCACCGCGTGGCCCGCGTCGAGATAGCGGTCGGCCCACGCGACGATCACCTCGGCCGCATAGGCGGCGTCGCGCCGGTCGGTCAGCAGGTGATTGGCGTGGTCCAGCGAAACGAAGCTTTTCGGATGCTTGGCGCGCGAGAAGATGGCGGTCGCGTTCTCGATCCCGACCGTCGCGTCGAGCGGCGCATGCATGACCAGAAGTGCCTTGCCCAGATGGGAAACGTGATCTTCCATCGGCTGGCGCGCCAAGTCCTCGAAGAATTGGCGGCGGAAGGTGAAACGCCTTCCTTCCAGCACCACTTCGGCCTCGCCGTCCCGTTCGATGACGGCCAGGCGGTCGCCGAACAGCTTACGCACATGGCCGGGATCGCATGGCGCCGCGATGGTGGCGACGGCGCGGATGTCGGGAAGCACGTGCGCCGCCGCGAGGACGGCGGCTCCGCCCAAGCTGTGGCCGATCAGAAGCCCCGGGGCCGCGTGCTTCTCGGCCAGGGCGGCCGAAGCCGCGAGCAAGTCTTGGACATTGGTCGAAAAATTGGTATCGGCGAAGCCGCCACCGCTGCCGCCAACACCCGTGAAATCGAAACGCAGCACGGCGATGCCGCGCGCCGATAGCGTGCGGGCGATCCGCACCGCCGCCAGCGCGTCCTTGCCGCAGGTGAAACAGTGGGCATAGAGCGCGAAAGCGCGCGGCGCGCCCTCGGGCAGGTCCAGCACGCCCGCCAGCGTCTCGCCGCGTCCATTCGGAAAATCGAACCGTTCGAAGCGCATCGCGCCGCCTCCCCACGGTTGGTGCGGGCGGTGGGACTCGAACCCACACTCGCTGGGCGAACAGGATTTTAAGTCCCGCGCGTCTACCGGTTCCGCCACGCCCGCAACGGCGCGCACTTTAGCACACAGCTTGGTCTATAGTCGGCGGATCGAATGGGCGGGGACCGGCATGGCCATCAACTGGCGCGAACGGACGACATGGGTGCGGGCGGGATGGGTCGCGACCGCCCTATGGATGATCTACGTCTGGGAAGAATCGAAATTCGATCCGGCGCACCCGCTCTACAACTACATCTTCCTGGTGCCGCTGGCGGGCTGGACCCTGGCGCTGATCGTCGAGCGGATCGTGCGCGGCAAGCGGCCGAAGCCGCCGCCGGGTTAGTCCGCCGCCGCAGCCAGCAGTGCGCGCGCCTGGCCGGTGCAGCCCGCGTCGCCCATCCACACCGCGCGGTGCGCGTCGGACGCCAAATTGCCGGGCACCATGCGCACGATCAGGCGCTTGGCCGTGGGCGAAGCGTCCATGCGGGCGAGATAGACCGCACCGTCCTCAAGCTTCACGTCCTGGGGCCAGGGCACGGTCGCAGCACCCGCGGGCCATTCGATACTGGCCTTGCCCTCTTCCTTCATGCCGGCCAGGGACAACGTGCCCGCGCGATCGGGCGACGCGCGCCACAAGACGACCGGCGCGCCGGCGGCGACGCAATAATCGCCCGCGCGGTTCACGTCCAACGCCCAGGGATCGGCGGGCTCGATCTTAGCACCGCCGCGCACGGCGCCCAGCGTCGTGCCTGCCTTGCCTTGTCCCGAAGCCAGCTTTCCGAGCGACTGCAGGAACGCCTTGTCGGCGGGCGGCGCACCTTCCCACGCCGCGCCCTTGTAGGGGCCGTTGCGGGTCAGCGACTTGCCGCCGCCCGCAATGAAGGTGACGCGCTGTCCGGCGGCGAGATCGAGCGCCGCGGCGGAATCGACCGCCTGACCCGTCGGCACCGACGGAGCATTGGATGCCACCACCATGATGTCGGCGGCGAAGGCGGGTGAAACGGCGCCGGCCAGGAACACGGCGCAGGCGATTACGCGAATCGAGCCACGCATCATTTTTCCTCCAGCCTGATCGTGACGCCACGCTCCCCGCGCATCAGACGACGCAAATGGAACGCGACCAACCCGTCCTCCGGGTCTTCTTCGGCGAGGGATTGGAACGCGGCCAGCGCCCCCTCCTCGCCAACCTTAAGACTTTCATACGCCTGATCATAACGGGCCGCTTTTGTCCCCGCCGCAGTGACGTTTGTCACAGGGGTGAAGACGGGGATGGCGGTGCTCTTGCCCTTGAAGACCACCTCGCCCACAGGGCGCAGGGCTGTCCCCGGCGCATCTTGGGCAGTCGTCCCGCTGACCAGCACGCGGGTGCCGAAGAACTTGTTGGCGCCCTCGAGCCGCGCCGCCGTGTTCACCGTGTCGCCCATGGCCGTGTAGTCGATGCGCGCGGTGCCGCCGAAATTGCCGACCACGGCCTCGCCGGCATGGACGCCGATGCGCGTCACGCCGAACTGCGGATGGGCCGCGCGGAAATCTTCCGCGAAACGATCGAGCGCCAGCGCGCAAGCGACCGCGCGCGCCGAATGGTCGGGCTGGTCGAGCGGCGCGCCGAAGAAGGCCACCACGGCGTCGCCGATGTATTTATCGATCGTACCGCCATGATCGAGCACGACCTTGCTCATACCGTCGAGATAGCGGTTCAACATCGTGACGAGTTCGTGTGGCAGCAAACCCTCCGCGAGCGTGGTGAAGCCCGCCACGTCGGTGAAGATGAACGCGAGCGCGCGGCGCTCACCGCCCAAATCCAATTTGGACGGATCGGCTTGCAGCTGTTTGACCACTTCGGGCGAGACAAAGCGCGCGAACGCGTCGCGGATATAGCGCCTGGCGCTGCGCTCGCGCCACGCGGACAGAACACTCGCGCCGCCGAACGACAGCACACAGGCCGCGCTGGGCGCGGCCAGCGGCAAAAGCCATCTTGCGGACGCAAAAGCGAACAGACCACCCGCCCACAAGACAGCCAGGCCACCCGCCATGGCCACGGCCTTTGCCCATCCCTTGCGCTCGCCCAGCGCCCAGGCGGCGCCCCAAGCTGCGAAGATCAGGTTGAGCAACGCGGCCATCCACCAGCCTTCATGGATGCGCCGCCCGTCGAGCAGCTGCGCCACCATCTGCGCGTGGATCGCGACGCCCGCCATCCGGCCCGAGGCATCTTCGCCGAGAACGGCGAATGGTGTGCGGTGCCGGTCGTCGAGGGGCAGATCGGCGCCCACCAACACGATCTTGCCGCCGAACAGCGCCTTCATCATCTCGGGCTGGGCCAGCGAAAGCGGGATGACCGCGTGGGCGGGCATGGTCAAGAACGTGTCGGTGCCGTCCGCCGGCGGCCGCAGATAGGCGATGCGGCCTTCGATGTGCGGCGGCGGATCGCCCGCCGCGTGTGCCAAAGCCATCGCCAGAGAGGGCCTTCCCGTTCGCTCCATTGGCGGCAGACGACGCACCGTGCCGTCCGCGTCGATGACAAGAAGCGGCACGGCCGGCCGTGCGCCCGATGTGGTGATGAATGCTTCGAGCGTCGCGGTTTGGGTTTCATCGAGGCCGAGCGACGGATCGGCCCAGGCCAAGACGACGGGCGCGCCTTCGCTGCGCACGGCGGCCAGGAAAGCTTCGTCCTTTTCCGGCTCGGTCGGACGGTCGAACAAGATGTCGAAACCGATGGCGCGCGCGCCGGCGGCCTTCAACGCCAAGGTCACATCGGCCAGAAGCGCGCGGTCGACAGGCGAGCGGTAAGGCAGAAGCGCGAGCGTGTCCTCGGTGATCGTGACCAGAGCGACTTGCGTGTTCTGTTCGGCCGCCGCCGGTCCCAGCAGCGCGAGACGCGCGTCCGCCACGGCCTCTTCCGCGTTCAAGAACGGAAAGACGCGGAAGATCAGCGTGACGAAGAACGCGATGCCGAGAACGAGAAGGAACGGCACGGCGCGCGTGGAGCCCGCCATGGCGCTGTCAGGGGACAGGTTCCTCGACGGCATCGCCGCCGAGACGCGCGATCATCGCCTGCAGTTCGCCGACCGCTTTGGCCAGCAGCGCCTCGTCGGTCGCGCGCAGGACCAGGCTGGTGCCGAACTTGCCTTGGCGGAAGAAGGGATAGCTGCCCATGTCGACCGCGGGGAACGTCTCCTGCAGCGCGGCGAAGTCGGCCGCGATGGTGCCTTCGGGCAGATGCGTCGCGATCGAACGCGACAGCACCGGCGGGCCCGCGCGCAAGCCGTGCTTCACCGCGTCGAACATGGCGCGCATGATCGAAGGCACGCCCGCCATGACGAAAACGTTGCCCATGCGGAAGCCGGGCGCCGCGGTGACCGAGGTCTTGATCAGCTCGGCGCCCACCGGCACCTCGGCCATGCGCAGCCGCGCTGCATTGAGTTGACCGGGCTGATAAGCCTTCTCCATCGCCGCGACGGCTTCCGGATGGCGGTGCAGTTCGACGCCGAAGGCCTTGGCCACGCAGGGCGAGGTGATGTCGTCGTGCGTGGGGCCGATGCCGCCCGTGGTGAAGACATAGTCGTAGGCCGCGCGGCAGGCGTTCACCGCGTCGACGACCTCTTTCTCGACGTCGGCCACCACGCGCGCCTCGCGCAGGCGCACGCCGATGCCGGCCAGACCCTTGGCGATGTAGTTGAGGTTCATGTCTTGGGTACGGCCGGAAAGGATCTCGTTGCCGATGATGAGGACGGCGGCGGTCGCGGGCTTCTGGTCGGTCATGGGGGAAGGCCTTGGCGCGGTGTGACGGCGATCATAGCCGAGCATGGCGCGGTTAGCGAAGGATCGCTAATCTGCGCATGCCGCCTGGGTTGGAGAGCGGTTGCCATGTTCCGTTACCGGCATTTTATCTTGGCCACCTGTTTGGCGCTTGTGGGCATTCCGCTTGCCGCGGCGGCCGCGCGCGCGCAGTCCTTCGCCGGAATCTGCGCCGGTACAAGCCAGGAAAGCAGCACCCAGTGTCTGGCGCTGAAGGCCGCTGACGAAGACCTGAAGAAAGCTGTCGCGGCCGTTCCTACGCCCGGCTACACGATGGGGCCCGAGGTTTCGGTCGCGGCTCTCTGCAACGGCATCACGCCTGCGGGCGCGCCGGGTGCGAAGGCCCCGCCCGAATGCGCCGCGTGGCGGGACGCCGTGGAAGCGCGTGCCAAGGCGGCGGCTTCCGTCGAGGCGCTGAATCGGGCCGACGCCGCCGGCATCAAGCCGGTTTCCAGCACGATCCCCGTGATCAAGGTCGCCAGCGGCGAACAGATCGCCATGGTGGGCAAACCCCTGCGCATCGAGGGCATGGTCGGCAACGACACCAGCGTGCCGCGTCTCAAGATCAACGGCCGGCCGACGACCCTGTTCGAGCCGCGCGCCGGCGCCGAACCGATCGCCCGGAATAGCTATGCCTTCCGCATCGACGTGCCGACCCAGCAACCGGGTACGCAGATCTATATGCTGGAGGCCTGCGATACTGCGGGCGCCTGCGTGGGCAAGGATATGGTGGTGCGCGTCGTCGCCAGCGACGGGCCCAACACCAAGGGCCGCAACCATGCGCTCGTGATCGGCAACAACGACTACAAGGCGCTACCGATCCTAAAGACGGCCGTGGCGGACGCGGAAGCCGTCGCCGAGACGCTGAAGACGCGCTACGCCTTCGATGACGGCGCGGTGAAGGTGCTTCTCAACGCCGACCGAAATACGATCCTCGGTGAACTGACACAGCTACGCACCAGGCTGACGCCCGACGATCGCCTGCTCATCTATTACGCTGGCCACGGGCAGATCGACGAAGCGGCCAACGAGGGGTTTTGGCAGCCGGTCGACGCCTTGCCCAATGCCGACTACACCTGGATCTCGAACGCTGACCTGCGCCGCAACCTGCGCGGGATGAGCGCGAAGCATGTCTTGGTGGTCGCCGATTCCTGCTTCTCCGGTTCGCTCACCCGCAGCGCGCCTCAGCAGACGCCGAATTCGGATCGGTTCTTCGCGCAGGTGGACGGTCATTTCTCGCGTAAGGTGATCACCTCGGGCGGCAACGAGCCCGTGGCCGATTCCGGCAGCGGGGCGCATTCGATCTTTGCCTACTATTTCCTCAAGGCGCTGAACGATAACAACGCGCCCTACATCACGTCTTTCGAGCTGTTCAACACGCTGGCCCGCGCGGTCGCCAACAATTCCAGCCAAAAACCCGAGTACGGCACGATCGGAAACGCGGGCGACGAAGGTTCCGGCGACTTCACGTTCATCTTGAAGAAGAGCAAGGGCTGAGAGACCGCCCGCGAAATCGAAAATGGTCGGCATATTCCGTTACAGGACGCGTAGATGGCTCCGATGGTGGGCGAAAATAGAAATCTTGGGCCAGTAGGCAAAATTTCTTACTAGGAATACCGTCATGCCTAGATTGTGTTCAAAACAAGGAACTTAGAAGAATAATGGGCGTTGGCGGTGACAGGGGTGCAACAGGCGACTGTGGCATTTCTAACACGCCAGAGCAGAAAAACCCGGACCTATTGCGTTAAAGCCTTACTACCTCTAGTTTATTCGGAGTGTTATGGCCGTCGGACGCAAACGGGGGAAATGTGCTCGGCGCCCGAATTTGTCCGTACTGTGCCTAGATCGCGATAAAGGGGAATGCACATGAGAACGCTCAAGTTGCTGGCCGCTGCGGTTCTGTTGACCGCCCTCGGTGCCTGCGGTCCGCTGACCTCAGAGCGCCTGGCGGACGCCAAGGCGATGAAGCCGTCGGGGAACGCGTTCCAGACGGCGCTGTATAATGGCTACAT
>JBFXED010000007.1:0-123567 GCA_050180485.1 Alphaproteobacteria bacterium
GATGTCGGCTCATCACATCCTGGGGCTGGAGCAGGTCCCAAGGGTTCGGCTGTTCGCCGATTAAAGTGGTACGTGAGCTGGGTTTAGAACGTCGTGAGACAGTTCGGTCCCTATCTGCCGTGGGTGTCGGAGATTTGAGAGGACTTGTCCCTAGTACGAGAGGACCGGGATGAACGCACCTCTGGTGCACCGGTTGTCACGCCAGTGGCACAGCCGGGTAGCTAAGTGCGGACGAGATAACCGCTGAAAGCATCTAAGCGGGAAGCTCCCCTCAAAATAAGATCTCCCTCGAGAGCCGTGGAAGACCACCACGTTGATAGGCCGGGTGTGGAAGTGCGGCAACGCATGAAGCTGACCGGTCCTAATCGCTCGAACGGCTTGCTCAGCATCGTTCTCGCAGACGCAGAGATTGCGTCGTGCGCGATGCGCCAGATTTGTCGATCTTTGAACGCCAACTAGAACAAACAGCTTCGTATGTCCGCCGGTGCGTTTCGGTGACTTGGTGGCCATGGCGAGGGGTACACACCCGATCCCATTCCGAACTCGGCCGTGAAAACCCTCCGCGCCAATGGTACTTCGTCTTAAGACGCGGGAGAGTAGGTCGCCGCCAGGTCTCCCAAACGCATCGACGGACACGTCGCCAGAACAAATCTTCACAATGTCCCGGTCGCCTCGCGCGTCCTTCTTTGGGCGTGGGCCCGTCCGCAAGATCGCGACGTTTGACGCGGGGTGGAGCAGCCCGGTAGCTCGTCAGGCTCATAACCTGAAGGTCGCAGGTTCAAATCCTGCCCCCGCAACCAACCGAACAACCCGCCACGTCGTCCGACTGGCGGGCATTTCTTTGCCCTTTTGGCGCTGTCTCACAGCCGGTTGGCCCGCCGCGTGCAAAATAAGTGTGGCGGAACCCTAAACTCGCGGGACTAATGGGGCCGCCGGACGTGGCATATCGCGATAGAGCGGAGCATGGCGGCGCCTCTGGGGAACGTAGCCGTGACGGGTGACGCGTCGAGTTTGCCCCTGGTCGTGGACCTGGACGGCACGCTGCTCAAGACCGATTCGCTGGACGAGACGCTGCTCGATGCGTTGCGTACCGACCCGCTGTCTCTCTGGCGGTTGCCGTTCAAGCTCGTGGCGGGGCGCGCCGCGCTGAAATCGTTCCTGGCCGGCAAATCGCCGCTCGACGTCGAGGCCTGGCCCGTGCGCGAGGATTTCTTGGCCTATGTCAAAGCCCAAGCCGAGGCGGGACGGAAGATCGTGCTGGCCACCGCCGCCGACCGGTCGGTCGCGGAGGCGATCCGGCGCCGCTTTCCCTTCATCGGCGAAATCATCGCCTCCGGTCCGGACGGCAATAACAAAGGTGACGCCAAGGGCCGCGCGTTGCGCGATCGGTTCCCGGGCGGGTTCGTCTATGCCGGAAATTCCGCCGCCGATTTGGCCGCCTGGGAACACAGCGCGGGGCGCATCGTGGTCGCGGCGCCGGACGGCGTCGCGCGGCGCGTGCGCGAGCCCATCGCCGCTTTCCCGCGCGCGCCGATGACGGCGGCCA
This sequence comes from Alphaproteobacteria bacterium, assembly GCA_050180485.1. Lineage (GTDB taxonomy): Bacteria > Pseudomonadota > Alphaproteobacteria > CADEGL01 > CADEGL01 > CADEGL01. Next base: position 1,547 of record JBFXED010000007.1, read on the forward strand.
TGCTGCGCCGGACCTTTCGCCTGCACCAATGGGCCAAGAACCTCCTGGTCTTCGTGCCCCTTGTGCTCGGCGGCAAGGCAGGCGACGCCGCGGCCTGGTTCGATGCCTTCCTCGGCTTCCTCGCGCTCGGCTGCGCCGCCTCCGCGATGTACGTGTTCAACGATCTGTGGGACCTGCCCAGCGACCGCCGGCACTGGTCGAAGCAGGCGCGGCCCTTGGCGAGCGGCGATCTGCCGATTCGCGCCGGCCTCTTCTTTGTCCTGATCGGATTGCTCGCGGGCTTCGGCTTGGCGGCCTCTGTGGGTGCGGCCGCCGCCGGCATGCTGGGGATCTATGTGCTGGTGACCTTGGCCTATTCGCTGGCCTGGAAGCGTGTCCCCGTCCTGGACGTCTTCGTGCTGGCCGCGCTGTTCACCTTGCGGCTCGGCATCGGCATTGCGGTGACCGACGTGCGTCTGTCGCCGTGGCTCCTGGTCTTCTCGATGTTCGTTTTTCTCTCTTTGTCGGTGGCCAAGCGTCACACCGAGATCCTGCGTCTGGCTGAACACGAGCTGACCGCCATGCCGGGGCGGGGCTACGTCGCCCAGGACGCACCGCTGACCCTCGGCATCGGCTTGGCCGCGATGCTGGGTGCGGTCCTGATCATGATTCTCTATCTGATCGAGGACGCATTTCCGCGCGGGTTCTATGCCAGCCCAGGCTGGCTTTGGATCATGCCGGCGGCGCTGTTCCTTTTCCTCGGCCGGGTCTGGCTGTTCTCCCAACGTGGCCTGTTGCACGACGATCCCGTGGCCTTCGCGCTGAAGGACAAGGCCAGCCTGTGCCTGGGGCTTCTGACGGCGGCCGGCCTCGTCGCGGCCTTCGTCGGCCTGGGCGGATGACGGGCTACGCGTTGCGTTCCGACGCGATGTCGTGGGGGCGCGTGGTGCGCACGCCCCAGCATGTGGCTTCGCCCCGGTTCCGCGACGCGCTTCCCGCCCTCGTGGCCGCGCGGCCGGCGACCGTGCTGCCGGTCGGCTGCCAACGCTCCTATGGCGACAGCGCGTTGAACTCCGGCGGTGGCCTTGTCGCGATGACGGGGATGGACCGCTTCATCGCCATCGACGCGAAGGCAGGCACGCTGCGCGCCGAGGCCGGCGTCACGCTGGCCGAAATCGCCCGGCGCACGGTGCCGCTCGGCTTTTTCGTGCCCGTGATGCCGGGCACGGGCGTCATCACGCTCGGCGGCGCCATCGCCAACGACGTCCACGGCAAGAACCACCATCGCGCGGGCACGTTCGGCCGCCATGTGCGCCGTCTGGGCATGCTGCGTGGCGATGGTTCGCGCATCGAGGCGGGACCGGACGTTAACGTCGAGCTCTTCGCCGCGACCGTTGGCGGGCTTGGACTGACGGGCATCATCGAATGGGCCGAGATCGGCCTGCTGCCCGTTCCGGGCGGCTGGCTCGATGTCGAGCGTGTGCCGTTCGACAATCTCGACGGATTCTGGCCGTTGGCCGAGGCATCGGTCTTGAGCCACGAGAACACCGTCTCCTGGATCGACGCCACGGCGAACGGGCGCCGTTCGGGAATCGGCATCTTCATCCGCGCGAACTGGCGCCCTGATGCGGAGCCTGTCCCTGAAGGCGGCGCGCGGAGCGTACCCTGTGAGGCGCCAAACTGGCTGATCAACGGCGCCCTCGCGGGCGCATTCAATCGCCTCTATGACTTTGCCCAAAGACGGAGAGCCAGCCCGCTCCGCCAATCCTACGCGGCATTCTTCAATCCGCTCGACGGGATCGCGCATTGGAACCGGCTCTATGGACGAAACGGCTTGTGGCAATATCAATGCGTCGTGCCGCCGCTGGCGATGAAGGATGCCGTGGCGGCCATGTTGGCGGAGATCGTGCGCAGCCGGTTGAGCTCCGTTCTGGCCGTGCTCAAGACCTTCGGCGCCGTGCCCTCGCCGGGGCTTCTATCCTTTCCAATGGAGGGCGCGACACTGACGCTCGATTTCCCGAACAGCGGCGAGGACGTCCTGCACCTGTTCGCGCGATTCGATGCGGTCGTGCGCGAAGCGGGCGGGCGACTCTATGCGGCCAAGGATGGGCGCATGCCGAAGGAGATGTGGGCGGCCGGTTATCCCGCGCTGGCGCGCTTCACTCCCCATATCGACCCGGCCTTCGCGTCGGATTTCTGGAGGCGCGTCGCGCCGTGACGGTGGTGTCCCGCCCGCGCATCATGATCCTCGGCGCGCTGTCGGCGATCGCCGAGGCCGCCGCGCGCGAATGGGCGCGGCAGGGAGCGCGCCTTCTACTCGTGGGGCGCGACGCGGCGCGGCTGGAAATGGTCGCGGCCGATCTGCGCGTGCGCGGTGGCGAAGCCGAAATCGCGATCTCGGATCTGGTCGAAGGGGATATCGAGCAGACTTTCGGCGCATTGGCCGCCCGGCTGGGTGAGGTCGATATTGCCCTTGTCGCCTATGGCGTCCTTGGCGAACAGGCTCGCGCTGAGAAGGACGCGGCGGAAGCGCGGCGGCTTTTGGCCGTCAACTTCACCAGCGCCGCGCGTTGGTGCCTGGCGGCGGCCAATCTGTTCGAGGCAAACGGGCGCGGCACGCTGATCGTACTGGGCTCGGTCGCGGGCGACCGGGGCCGCGGCTCGAATTACATCTACGGCGCGGCGAAAGGCGGGCTGGGCATTCTTGTCCAGGGCCTCGCCCATCGTCTTGCGCGCGCGGGCGCCCGCGCCATTCTTGTCAAGCCGGGCTTCGTCGACACGCCGATGACCGCATCCATCGCCAAGAAGGGACCGCTTTGGGCCCAGCCGGCGGCAATCGCGCGCGTCATCGTGAAGGCCGGGCAGGGCAAGACAGGCCCCGTCGTCTATGCGCCCGGGTTCTGGCGCTGGATCATGCTGGTCATCCGCCTCATGCCGGCATCGATCTTCCACCGCACGCGGCTTTGATGAACAGCGCCGCCGACCGCCGGGGCTACGCATGGGCGCTTTCCATCTTGGTGATGGCGGGCGCCGTCTGGATCGCGTTCAACCTGATCTACCCGAACGGCTTCGGCGGGCCGGACGTGTTCCACTTCAAGGATCCGGGTTGCAACCTGGCGCTCGGCCACGGTTTCACCAGCGCGAGCTATGCCGGAACCCACAGTTTCGATGCCAAATTCTGGTTCAGCCAGGGCCCTCTGTTCCCGCTGCTCTATGGCGCCTATGCCAGTGCGTTCGGCTGCACCATCGTGGCGGACAATGTCTTCAACCTGGCGATCTCGCTGGCGCTTTGCGCCGTGGTTCTTGTCCTGGTGCGCCCGTTCTTGGCCGGGCGATGGTATGCGGCGTTCGCGGTCATGCTGGCGATTCTCGCGCCGACAGGCGGCTACAAATGGCCGACCGACGACCGGCCCGACCATCTGGCGCTCGTCTTTCTTTTGCTCATCCCGGCCCTGGCGCAAGTGCGGCCCACGGCGCGATGGGGCTTCTTCGCCCTCGCGGGCTTGGCCTTTGTCACCTCGCCCTATTACGGCGTTTACGCGCTGGTCTTCGCAGCCGGACTGCTTCTCATGGAGGAAGAGCGTTGGTTCAGCGGCCGCGTTATGGGCGGCTTGGCCGTGGGTGCAGTGGTCTTTGCCGCTTTCCCGATTGCGGCGATCGTTGCCGCCATAGCCGCGGACCCGGACAGCGTCACCCGCTTCCTGACCCACACGCAGCGGATTTTTTCGCACGAGGGTATCGCCGAGAAGCTGCGCATGGCCGTGTTCTCATCGGGCGTCAATTCCGTCCTGCTGACGGCGCGTTGGCTGCTCGCGCTTCCGGTTCTAGGCGGGCTGCTTCTTGTCTTGCGCGCCGTGCACACGGGCAAATGTGCGCTTGTCCTGCCCGTCCTGCTGTTCGCACTGTGCCTCGTCACGCCGGTCTTTTTCCCGAAGCAAGCGGCCTATTACTCGGCCTCGGCCTTCGTCGGCTTGATCGGAATGTGGTGGTGCCTGGCGCGGGCCGGAATCCGCGCGGGCCGGCATCCGGTTCTTGCCGGCGCGGGCATGGCCGTTCTGCTCCTGCCGCTCTTGCCCTGGCTGGTCACCGAGCCGCTGCGGCGCATCGAGACGATCGATTCCTTTCGCGCCGCGGAGCGGCAGGCGGAGGCGTTCGCGGCATCGCTGGGTGCGGTTCCACCGGGGCACGTTGTTCTGGTCCCGGCCAGTCATTTCTTTCTCTATAAGAAACTGCTCGTGAACGTTTTCGACCCGGAATATCTGTTTCCGGATTTCGATGCCGCGCGTATCGAGGGGAATGTCGTGTGCCGGGCAGGCCGTAGGCCTGATACCTTTCCACCGCCCGATCCGGTCGCGCGTGCGCCGGTCACGGTGGAGCCGGCCGCGCCGCCAGCGCTTCACCTCCAATTGTTCGGCGTCACGCTGATGCGGAATTACGCGGACTGGTCCTGCGACCAGATCCGTTACTAGACCTCTGGCGGGAATACGCGCCCACGCTTGACGCGTTTCCGGCGATGGACGATGGATAGGGGATATTACCTAGACCGGCGCGTCCGGCGCGGGGGGCATGGGGGGCATACATGAATTGGTCGGTCATTTGCGTCATGAGGCCGTCGGTGGTTTCCAGAATCGTGACGGCGTTGGTTGCCGTGGCCCTGGTGCTGGCCGTCGTCGCCTTCGCGCCTCACGGGGCTGCCGCCAAATCGGCCTTTCCGGGAATGCCGGAGAAATCCGAAAAGGCCGCGGAGCCCGCGCCGCAGAAGAGCGACCCTCCGGAAACCTTGGCGGAGGATCTTAGCACCGACATCGACGCGGCCGAGCAAAGCTTCGGCGACATGATTCGCGATCTGCGCGCGGGTTTGCGCGAGGGGGCCGCCAGCAGCCGCAATCTCGAGCCGACGCTCGAACTGGCCGTCCAGACCAGCGGTGAGGACGGCACTTCCGATTGGCTGATGCCCGCCGTGGAGAATGGCATCACCGCCCTCGTCGCCGGCTGGGTCGTGGCGTTCCTGTTCCGTTGGTGGGCGCGGCGGCGATTCCTCGCGGATTTCCCGGCGCATCCCACGGATCGTTATCAGAAAATCGCGTATCATCTGGCCGCCGGCATCATCGCGTTCTTCGCCACGCTGGTCTTCGCCATCGTCGCTTGGGCGATCAGCGAGTATGTCCACGGCGAGCAGGAAATCTCGCACCGCACCGTGATGATCATGATCGGCACGGTGGTCTTCTATCACGTCATCATGACCTTCCTGTTCGCGTTGCTGTCACCATGGAACAGTGCGCAGCGCGTCATTGCCATGAGCGATGGCGATGCGCGCGGACTCGCTGTGTCGATGGCGGTGGTGAACGTCTTCGGGTCCGGGCTTCTCGGCCTCAATGCCTGGTTCGAGTCGATCGAGCTGGATGATCCCACGCACGATCTTTTCTCGATCATCACGACGGGCATCACGCTCAGCTTGCTGAGCGCCGTCTGCATCAGATATCGGCGGACCGTCGCGGGCGCCATTCTGCCGCAGCCGGCCGAATCGCGGGCGTGGAAGCGCTGGCTGGCGCGAAACTGGTACGTCATCGGTATCACCTATTTCTTGACGGCGTGGCTGGTGCGCGCGGTGCGAGTGCTCCTGGACCAGCCGAATTCCGAAGGGCTGGTGGCCGTCCCTCTCGTTGCGCTGTTCGTCGGCCTCGGGGTTTACGGCATCACGCTTCTTGTCGTCGCGCGATTCATGAAAGGCGGCGTCGAGATCTACACCGGCGGACCGGAAGGGCACCGCCTACCGGACCACCGCGATCTGGTCGAACGCGGCGCGGCGATTGCCTATGTCTTTATCGGCCTGGCGGTGACCTTGAATGTCTGGGGCATCGACATTACGGGCGGCGGCGCATGGGGTGGCCGGGTTTTCGACGCGCTGGTTGTCATCTTCTTCGGCTGGCTGATCTATGACGTGGCCAAGCTCACCATCGACCGCAAGATCGCTTCCGAGGACCCTGTCGACCCCGCGACCGGCCAGGACGTCGAGGGCGACGTGCCCATGGCCACGGCCAAGACGCGCCTGGCCACTTTGCTGCCGTTGGTGCGCGTGCTGGTGCTTTCCACCATCACGGTGACCATCGTGATGATGGCGCTGACCCAGGTGGGCGTGAACATCACGCCGTTGTTCGCGGGCGCCGGCGTGGTGGGGCTGGCCATCGGCTTCGGCTCGCGTCAGCTCGTCGAGGACGTGATCTCGGGCGCTTTCTACCTGGCTGACGATGCTTTCCGCGTCGGCGAGTACATCGATATCGGCAAAGTGAAAGGCACGGTCGAGCGGATCTCCGTGCGTTCGTTCCAGTTGCGCCACCAGAACGGCCCGCTCAACACGATCCGCTTCGGCGAGGTGTCGCACGTCACCAACTTCTCGCGCGACTGGGCGATCATGAAACTGCCGATCCGCGTGCCGCTGGATGCCGACAGCGAGAAGATCCGCAAGATCATCAAAAAAGTCGGACAGGATCTGCAGGAAGATCCAGAGTTGGGCCCGAAGTTCCTGCAGCCGTTGAAGTCCCAGGGCGTCTACCAGATGGACGATTCGGCGCTGATCATCCGCGTCAAGTTCATGACGCGGCCGAACGACCAATTCATCCTGCGCCGCGTGGTCTATCACCGCATCCAAGAGGCCTTCCACAAGGCGGGCATCCATTTCGCCAGCCGTGTCGTCACGGTGCGCGTGGAGGGCGAGGGCGGGGCGCCGGGCACGCCCGAGGCCGCCGCCGCGCGCCAGCAGGCGATCGCCCACGCGGCGGCGCAAGGCGACCTCGACGCCGATCCGCCGGCTAAGGCGAAATCATAGCGTCGAAGTTTCCGGCACGCCGGGGCGTCTTCGCCGACCCCGGCCTGGAGGGGTCGACCGCGCCCGGCCGATCGCCTAACGTCCGTCCTTCGCCATTTCCGGTTTCTCCATCGCACGGATTCCCATCATGACGCTGCCTGCCAAGGACAAGCTGAATATCTGCTTTGCCCACGTGGCCTATCGCCTGGGCGACAATTTCAAGGCCCGCAACACGGGCATCGGCTATTTCGAGGCGCGTAGCGCGGACGAGCTGAAGGCGCGCATCGGCGAGGCCGACGTTCTTGTCGTTTCCGGCTTGTGGAAGAACGACCTGATCCCCCATGCCAAGCGGTTGAAGTTCATCCAGTCGATCAGCGCGGGCGTCGATCAGTACGGCAAGGACGCGCTGAAGGCGGCCGGCATCCGCCTGGCCAGCGCGGCGGGTGCGAACGCCCGCGCGGTGTCCGAACATGCCATGTCCCTGATCCTTGCCCACACGCGGCGCCTGGCCGAGGCGCGCGACAACCAGGCCAAGCGTGCCTGGCGCGGCATGATCGCCGACCCCGCCGCGCGCGAGGACGAGCTGGGCGAAAAGACGCTCCTGATCGTGGGTCTGGGCCGCATCGGCCAACGTCTGGCGCATCTGGCCAAGGCCTTCGACATGAAGGTGGTGGGCGTGCGGCGCGATCCGGCGGCGGGCAAGGGCGCGGCCGATTCGGTTCATGCCTTCGGAGAACTGCACGCCCTGCTGCCCCGGGCCGATATCGTGGCGCTGACCTGTCCGCTGACGCCCGAGACCGAGAACATGATCGATGCCAAGGCCATCGCGGCCATGAAGCCCGGCGCGCACCTGGTCAACGTCGCGCGCGGCCGCTGCGTCAACGAGGCGGACCTGATTGCCGCGCTGAAGTCGGGCAAACTGGCCAGCGCCTCGCTGGATACGTTCCACGCCGAGCCGCTGCCGTCGGACTCACCGTTGTGGAATTTCCCCAACGTGCTGATCACGCCGCACACGGGCGGCGAGACGGGCCGCTATGAGCGCAACGTCAACGATCTCCTGGTCGAGAACCTGGACCGGCTGTGGAAGGGTCAGGCGGAGTTGCGCAACCAGGTCGTCTAAAAAGAGAGGCCTCATGCTGAGCCCTTCGACGGGCTCAGGGTGAGGTTATTTTTTCAAAGCTTGCTGCCGCCGTTGACCAGGATCGTCTCGCCGGTCATGTAACGGGCGCCGACGGCCAGGAACAGGATGGCGTCGGCATAATCGGCGGGTTGGCCGACGCGCTTCAGCGGCACGCGCTCTTTTGCGATGGCGTCGATGTCGCCAAACGAGCATTCCCAACTCGAATTGACGAAGCCCGGCGCGATGCCGTTCACGCGCACCTCGGGCGCCAGGCTCTTGGCAAGCAACTGCGTCATGCGCACGAGCGCCGTCTTGGCGCAGGCATAGGCCAGGCTGCTGGCGCCGCCGCCGAAGGCGGAATCGGACACGGTGTTGACGACCGCGCCGTCGCCCTGGCGCAGGGCGGGGGCGGCCGCGCGCGTCGCCCAGAACGCGCCCAACAGGTTGACCGACAGGATCTTGGTCCAGAATTCCTCGGTCAGCTTGTCCAGTTCCGTCACGGGGATGGGCTGCTTTGTGCCCGGCGTGCCCGCGTTGTTGACCAGATAGTCGAGGCCGCCCAGTTGTTTCACGGCCTGGCCGATGGCCCCTTCGACCGAGGCCTGTTGGCCCACATTGGCCGGAATGGGGACGACCTCCAGCCCTTCCGCGCGTAAGCGCTTCGATTCGGCTTCCAGCCGCGGATTGCCGGGCAAGTCCATCATGGCGACGGCGGCGCCCGAGCGGGCCAGACGCTCCACCGTGCCAAGGCCGATGCCGGACGCACCGCCGGTCACAACCGCGCGCTTTCCCTTCAATCGGTAGACAATTAGATCGGACAATGGCATCTCCCCGAGGCGCAGCGCGCCAGTCTTGGCAATGGGCCGCGCGGACCCTAGCCTAGAATCTTCGCAAGAGTCTTTCGAGGCACGGCATGAGCGGAATTGAAGTCAGGCCCATTTCGGGGGCGTTGGGCGCCGAGATCCACGGCGTCCAGTTGGGTGATGCGGTCGACAACGCGACCATGGACGCCATCCATCGCGCGTTCCTCGACCACCTGGTGATCTTCTTCCCCGAGCAGCGCCTGACGCCGGACCAGCACAAGGCGTTCGCCCGCCGCTTCGGCCCCATCTACATCCACCCGATGGTGGAGGGGATGCCCGATCATCCGGAGATCATCCGCGTGGTGCGCGAGCCCGGCGAGCGCACCAACTGGGGCAGCAAGTGGCACATGGACGGCGGTTTCGCCGAGAAGCCGCCGCTCGGCACCATGCTGCACGCCCAGCAGATCCCGCCCTACGGCTCCGACACGATGTGGACCAACCTGTATCTGGCCTATGACGCGCTGTCCGATGGGCTCAAGCGCACGCTGGAAGGTTTGAAGGCCGTGCATGCGTCGGGCGCCGCCGGGCGCTATGACAGCAAATACAAGGGTATGAAGTCGAAGCCCGCCGAAGCGTCGCAGGCCATCCATCCCGTCATCCGCACCCATCCCGAAACGGGCCGGAAATGCCTGTTCGTGAACAACGACTTCATGGTGCGGTTCGACGGCATGACGGTCGAAGAAAGCCGCCCGCTGATGAACTATCTGTTCGAGCACAGTATCCGGCCCGAGTTCACCTGCCGCTTCCGCTGGAAGCCCGGCACGCTGGCGTTCTGGGACAACCGCTGCACCCAGCACAACGCCGTCTCGGATTATTTCCCGAGCCGGCCCGAACTGTTCGACAGCCCGCGCATCATGCACCGCATAACGGTCGAGGGCGACCGGCCCGTTTGAGCCGGCCGCCCTCGCGGCCTTTTCCGGAACCGGAAGAGGATCAGAGCGTCGCGCGATGCTCCGCGCGCGCGCGCGGCGCGGCCAACGCCGGACGGCGGGCGGGCGCCGCCGGCTCGTCCAGCAGGCGCATCAGTTCGTTGCGCGCGCGGTTGATGCGCGACTTGATGGTGCCGACCGCGCATTTGCACACCGCGGCGGCCTCGTCGTAGCTCATGCCCGCCGCGCTCACGAGGATCAGTGCCTCGCGATACTGAACCGGGATCGACTGCAGCATCGCGCGGACTTCTTTCAATTCCAGGCTGATCATCTGGTCGCCGCGCGTCGTCTGCAGACGCTCCGGCAGATCGTCGATGCTGCCGCCGTCATAGCGGGCCTTGCGGCGCTCGCTGAAATGGCAGTTGCGCAGAATGGTGAACAACCACGCGCGCATGTTGGTGCCCGGCTGATAGCGGTGCGCCGCGCCCAGCGCGCGCGCCACCGTATCCTGGACCAGGTCGTCGGCGCGGTCGCGGTTGCCTGCCAGGCCCCGAGCAAAGGCGCGAAGTTGAGGGACGTGCTCGAGAAGCTGCGTGCGAAATTCGGCCGTGTCTGCCTGATCGCGCATATCGGACTGGTTCTCGATAATCGTCATGTCTCTCTCCTGCGGTTAACCCCGAACCGGGAGGGCGTGGACTTGGTTGCTCCCCGGACCGCCCGCCGCGAAGTGACGGCAATGCGATAACTCCAAACTAGGCAGAAAGGACACGTCCCAGGGGTGACAAGGGTGTGACATTGCCGTGATGTGTCGAGGGCGCGCGAGAAATCCGCTGTTAACAGCGGTTTCCAGGGCCCCCTCGCAAAATGGGATGGGATCGAACCTAACGCGGCTGCGCGAACAAAGCCGCACCGCGATCGGACGCCGATCCTCCTCAGTCGCCGGGCGGATCGCGCAGCAGGGCATGGAGAAGGATCGCGCCGAAGGTTGCGACGCCGATACCGCCCAAGGTGAAGCCGCCGAATTTGAGTGCCAAGTCCCCCGCGCCCACGGTCAACGTCACGCCGGCGACGATCAGATTGCGCACGTTGGAGAAGTCGACCTTGTTGACGACCCAGATGCGCGCGGCGGTGGCGGCGATCAGGCCGAATACGACGATGGACAGGCCGCCGAGGACAGGGCCGGGGATGGTGTGGATCGCGGCGCCGAACTTAGGCGAGAAACCGAGCAGGATCGCGAGCGCGCCCGCGACCACGAATGCCAGCGTGGAATAGATGCGCGTCACCGCCATGACGCCCATGTTCTCGGCATAGGTGGTGACGCCAGGTCCGCCGCCCGCGCCGGACAGCATGGTCGCGACGCCGTCGCCGATGAAGGCACGCCCGAGATAGGGATCGAGATTGCGGCCGGTCATGGCGGCGATGCCTTTGATGTGCCCGAGATTCTCCGCGACCAGCACGATCGCCACCGGCGCGATCAGGACCATCGCGGCCGCATCGAAGGCGGGCGCCGTGAAACTTGGCAGGCCGAACCAGGCAGCCTGGGCCACGGGCGCGAAGTCGACCGGTGGTGCCAAGCCCGCTCCGTTGGCAACGATCAAATAGGCGGCGTAGGCGATCAGGCCGCCCAAAAGGATCGGCAGCCGCCGCGCCATGCCGGGCGCGTAGCAGGCGACCGCGCCCACGGAAATGACGGTGAACAGGCCGATCCAGGTGGCGACCGGATTGGCCGACACCGCTTTGACCGCGATGGGCGCCAGGTTCAGGCCGATCACGGCCACGACCGCGCCCGTCACCACGGGCGGCATCAGCCGCTCGATCCAGTCGTGCCCGGCCCAATGCACGATGAAGCCGATGGCGGCATAGAGGGCACCCGCCGCGATGATGCCGCCCAACGCCACCGCGATATTGGCGTTGGGGCCGCTGCCCGCATAGGCCGTGGCGGCGATGACGACCGCGATGAAGGAGAAGCTCGAGCCCAGATAGCTCGGCACCCGTCCGCGCGTGACGAAGAAGAAGATCAGCGTGGCGATGCCCGAGAACAGGATCGCGACATTGGCATCGAAGCCCATGAGCAGGGGGCCCAGCACGGTCGAGCCGAACATGGCGACCATGTGCTGGAAACCCGCCACCAGCGTCTGCCCGGCCGGCAGACGCTCGTCGGGCATGATCGCCCCGCCGGTCTTCAGCGTCCAACGCGGCAGAAACCCGTCATCGCTTTGCATGGCGCCCCCCGGCCTGATGCGGCGTTAATGGGAGCTTAGCAGAGAGTGGGCGCGGGTGCGGCGCGAATGCTAACCTCGCCCCGGATCACCGGATCGGCGAGGGAGACAGGCCATGGCAGGCGCGCAAAAGGATGGGCCGTTCAAGACGCTGCACCATGTGTGCATCATCGTGAAGGACATCGACAAGGCCGTGAAATACTACGAATCGATCGGCATCGGCCCGTGGGTCGATTACCCGCCGCTCGGCGAATTCAAGGAGCTGAAGATGCCCGATGCGGACGGGTTCCGCGCCATCCGGTTCAAGTATGTCCAGCTCGGGCCCGTGCAGATCCAGCTCGGCCAGCCCGGCAAGGGCGACACACCGCAGAAGCGGTTTCTGGACGAGCATGGCGAAGGCGTCTTCCATATCGGCTTCGTGCTCGACGACGTGAACGCCGGCGAGGCCAAGGCCAAGGCGCTGGGCCTCGAGCCCTTCATGCGCGGCCGCCGCGACGACGGCACCGGCTTCACCTATTTCGACACGGCGAAAGAGGCCGGCGGTGTCAACCTGTCCATCCGCAAGAGCCCGCTTCCGAAGAAATAGCGCTTCGCGGCAGGACAATCGTTTCCGCCCGCCATCCGGCGCGGCGGCACCAAGGAGACATGAATGGCCGACAAAGGCGAAATCCTCTACGTGCGCCGTAACGAGGTGGAATCCTCGGGCGTCACCTATCTGGAGATGATCGACGAACTGGAGCAGAGCTACCGCGACTGGGCGGCGGGCGAGGCGTTCGGCCACCCCAAGGTCGTCTCCAACACGCCCGACGGCAGCTACTTCTTTTCGCTCAACGCCTGGTCCAAGCGGCTCGGCCTCAATCTCTGCCACAACTCGATGGGCGTCCTGGCGGAGCTCGCGCCGCCGGGCGAGCATCATCTGAACGGCATGGAGGTCCTGAGCGACTACCGTACAGCCAAGCCGGTCGCCTTCATCGACAGTTTCTGGATGTCGACCTGGATTCCCGCCGCCACCTCGGGCGTCGCCGCGCGCAAGCTGGCGCGGCCGGACAGCCGCTCGATCGGCTTCATCGCCACGGGCGCCCAGGCGCGCGTGCATCTGCCCGCGCTGAAATCCGTGCTGCCCAAACTCGATAAAGTCATCGCCTATAACCGCAGCCGCAAGGGCGCCGAGGCGTTCGCCGCCGAGGCGCGCGCCGAAGGCTGGAATGTCGAGGTGACGGAAGACCCGCGTCCGGCCTGCGAGGCCGACGTGGTGGTCTCCAGCATCCCTAAGTCCAAGAACTCCGTGCCCTTCTGCGATCCGGCCTGGGTCAAGCCCGGCGCCTTCGTCAGCCTGGTCGATTGCGGCCGCGCCTGGCATCCGGGTTTGGAGAAATGCGAGCGCGTGGTGACGGACGAGCATGGCCAGTCCGTCCACGAGATCGCCATCGGCCACTTCAAGATTCCGGGGCCATTCGAGGCCGATCTGAAGGACATGGCGTCCGGCAAGCTGGCGCCGCGCCGCTCGGCCACCGAGCGCGCCGTCGCCTGCCACAGCGGCCATTCGCTCGGCATCCTGGCCATCGCGTCCTTGGTCTACCGGGCGGCGAAGAAGGCGAACCGGGGCGGCTGGGTGCCGTCGAACTACCGCTAGCCTAGCGGCGCGACGCGGCCGGTCGCCCAGCGCAAACGTCCCGGACGCATCCGCGCAGCCACCGATGCGCCGGATCGGCGTCCAGCCGCGGATGCCACAGCATCGAAACCGGGATCTCCGGCACAGGCGCGGGAAGCGCGAAGCTGAATAGGCCGGCGCGCAGGCGCGCCGTGTGCCGCTCCGGGACGGTCGCGATCAGCTCCGAATCGCGCGCGAGGGTCAGGGCGCTCGCGAAGCCACCGACGACGATCGAGACGTCCCGGCGCAATTTGGCGGCGCCCAATGCTTCGTCGACCGGCCCCTGACCGCGGCCGTCCTGCGCGACATGGCGTGCGACATCGACATGACGGCCCGCCGCGTAGCGCGCGGCGGTAACTCTGCTGCGGCTCAACGCATGTCCCTTGCGCACCGCGCCGACGAAGCGGTCCCGGAACAGAAGCTGGGTGCGCAATTCCGGGCCGGCCTCGGTCCGGACGACGCCGGTTTCCAGATCGACCGCACCGCCGAGCGCGCCGTCATCTGTGTCCGGCTTCTGGATGAAGCGCAGGCGGATGCCGGGCGCCTCGGCCGCCATGCGCCTGATGAGCGCGGGGCCGAAGGTCTCGACGAATCCATCGCCCGTCCGCAGCGTGAAGGTCCGGGTCAGCCTCTTCACATCGAGCTCGGCAGCGGGGCTTAGGACCGCCCGCACATCCGCCACCAGCGGCCCGACCTTGTCTCTCAGCTCGAGCGCCCGCGGTGTGGGAACGAGACCGCGCCCCACGCGGACGAGCAGAGGGTCGCCCGTGGCTTCCCGCAGCCGCGCCAAGGCCCGGCTCATCGCCGACGGGCTGAGGCCGAGCTTCCGCGCGGCGCGCGCGACGCTGCCTTCCGCGAGGAGGATTTCGAGCGTCACGAGCAGGTTCAGGTCGCGCGGTGGCATCGGCGGACCATAGCACGGCCCGCGGGATATGGGGCGTCATATGCACTGATAAAGTGCAAATCGTGCATCTTCCGTCCTATCGGGGCGGAGCCTAGTTTCATGGCGAAAGAGGCAAACGACACGAACCGAAATGGAAACCGAGAGAGAAGAAACGAAAACCCGCGCTACAAGCCGATGGCCGCTCGCCGCCCTGGCCCTGTCGATGCTGTTGTCGTCGATGGGCGTCAGCATCGCGAACGTCGCCTTGCCCACCTTGGCCCAGGCGTTCGCCGCGTCCTTCCAGGCGGCGCAATGGGTGGTCCTGGCCTATCTCCTGGCCGTCACGGTCGCGAGCGTCGGCGCCGGGCGCCTGGGCGATCTCATGGGGCACCGGCGGGTTTTGGTGGCGGGGATCGCGATCTTCACGGCGGCTTCGGCGCTCTGCGCCGTGGCGCCCACGCTTCCCGCGCTGATCGCGGCCCGCGCGCTGCAGGGCACGGGTGCGGCGATCCTGATGGCGCTGACGATCGCGCTGGTGCGCGACACCGTTGCCAAGGAGAAGACCGGCAGCGCCATGGGCCTGCTCGGCACCATGTCCGCCCTCGGCACCGCCCTCGGCCCGTCGCTCGGCGGTGCGTTGATCGCCGGCCCCGGCTGGCGCGCGATCTTTTTCGTCATGGTGCCGCTGGGCGTCCTGAATTTTTGGCTCGCCCATCGCCATCTGGGCAAAGGCGCCGCGCGCGCGGACACGGCGCGTCCCAGCTTCGACGCGCTTGGCACCGCGCTGCTCGGCGTGACGCTCGCGGCCTATGCCTTGGCGATGACCCTCGGACGCGGCCAGTTCGGCACGCTCAACATCATCCTGCTCGCGGCGTCGGCCGCCGGGCTTGGCGCCTTCTTGCTGGCGGAATCGAAAGCCAAGGCGCCGCTCTTGCGGCTGGCCGCTTTCCGCGATGCGGCCTTGAGCGCCGGGCTCGCGATGAACACCGTTGTGGCGACCGTGATGATGACGACGCTGGTGGTCGGGCCGTTTTACCTGTCGCGCACCCTCGGCCTGGGCGAGGCGCTGGTCGGCGCCGTCATGTCGGTCGGTCCCGTCGTCTCGATGTTCACCGGCGTGCCCGCAGGCCGCATCGTCGATCGCTGGGGCGCGCCGTCCGTGATGCTGATTGGCCTCGCCGCCATGGCGGCCGGCGCATTCGCCTTGGCCGCGATCCCCTCCGCCTTCGGCATCGCTGGGTATGTTGCGGGCATCGCCCTCCTGACGCCGGGCTACCAGCTGTTCCAGGCCGCCAACAACACCGCCGTGATGAAGGATGTCGCGCCCGACCGGCGCGGCGTCGTCTCCGGCATGCTCAGCCTTTCGCGCAACCTCGGGCTGATCACGGGCGCGTCCGTCATGGGCGCCGTGTTCGCCATCGCCGCGGGCCGGGATGGCGTTATGGCGGCCGCCCCCGATGATGTCGGGTTCGGCATGCGGGTCAGCTTCGCGGTCGCGGCATCCCTCCTGCTTGCAGCACTCGCTCTCGCGGCCGGCATCCGCGCGCGCGGCGCGCCGGCCGCGGTCAGCGCACGTCGGTCTTAGCGGCGCGCGATGACCGGCCGCGCCGCGGCGAAGTTGCCATTGCGGCTTCGCGTTTGCGCCACCAATATCCGCGCGCCATGGCGTCACCCCCTCTCGTCGCGCTCAGCGACGCCCTCGTCACCTACGGCGGCAAGCCGGTTTTTCAGGGCATTTCCCTCGGCCTCGGCCGGGGCGAGCGCGTCTGCCTGGTCGGCCGCAACGGCAGCGGGAAATCGACGCTCCTGAAGGCGCTGGCCGGCATCGTGGCGCTCGACGCGGGCGAGCGGTTCCGCCAGCCCGGCGCGCGCATCGCCTATATGCCGCAGGAGCCGGTGTTCGCCCCCGGGCAGAACGCCGGTGCCTTCATCGCCCGCAGCCTGACGGAAATCGCGGGCGAGGCGCCGCCCCATCGCGTCGAGGCCGCGCTGGACGAGGCGGGTATCGCGTCGGACCGGACCCTAACCGAGCTGTCGGGCGGCGAGGCACGGCGCGTCACGCTCGCCGCCGCGCTGGCCTGCGATCCCGACATTCTTTTGCTCGACGAGCCGACCAACCATCTCGACATCGCGGCCATCGAGGCGCTGGAGGAGCGGCTCGGCGCCCATACCGCCGGCCTGCTCTTGATCAGCCACGACCGCGCGTTCCTCAAACGCCTGTCGCGGCGGACCCTGTGGCTGGACCGCGGCACCTTGCGCGAGCACGACCGCGGCTATGAGGATTTCGAGCGCTGGTCGGAAGCGGTGCTCGAGGCCGAGGCGGCCGAGCGCGCCCGCGCCGACAAGCGGATCGAGAGCGAGACCCTCTGGCTGCGCCAGGGCATCTCCGCGCGCCGCCGCCGCAACCAGGGGCGCCTGGCCCGGCTGATGGACATGCGCGAGGCGCGCGCCCAGCGCCAGAATCTGCGTCTCGCGAAACTCGGTATGGTCGAGGCGAAATCGGGCGGCCACATCGTCGCCGAGCTTGAAGACGTGGCGAAGGCCTTTCCCGGCGAAAGCGGCCCCAAGACGATCCTCAAAGGTTTCTCGACGCGCATCGTGCGTGGCGACCGCATCGGCATCATCGGCGGCAACGGCGTCGGCAAATCGACGCTGCTCGGCATCATCACCGGCGCGCTGCCGCCCGACAGCGGCACCGTCCGCCACGGCACCAATCTCCAGGTCTCCTATTTCGACCAGCGCCGCGCGAGCCTCGATCCCGATCTGTCGCTCTGGCAGACCCTGGCGGGCGGGGGCGACACCGTGCTGGTCCAGGGCCAGCAGCGTCATGTGACGTCCTATCTCAAGGACTTCCTGTTCGGCGACGCGCAGTTCCGCGCCAAGGTCTCGACGCTGTCGGGCGGCGAGCGCAACCGTCTGCTCCTGGCCCAGGTGCTGGCGCGCCCATCGAATCTCTTGGTGTTCGACGAACCGACCAACGACCTCGACATGGAGACCCTCGATCTGTTGGAGGAGGTGCTGGCCGATTACGACGGCACGCTTCTGCTCGTCAGCCATGATCGCGATTTCCTGGACCGGCTGGTCACCAGCGTGATCGCCATGGAGGGGAACGGCGTGGTCGACGAATATGTCGGCGGCTACAGCGACTATCTGCGCCAACGCCCGCCGCGCGCGCCGAAATCCCCGCCGAAGCCGGCAGCCCGCCCCGCATCGCCGCCATCTCCGCCACCCGCGCGCGCCCCGCGCATGAGCTGGAAGGAAAAGCGCGAGCTGGAAGACCTGCCCCAGCGCATCGCTTCGCTCGAGGCCGAGAAATCCGCCCTTGAGAAGTCGATGGCCGATCCCGATCTCTATGCCCGTAACCGCGCTTCGTTCGAGAAGGCATCGTTGCGCCACGGCGCGGTCCTCACGGAACTCGCGGAGGCCGAGGAGCGCTGGCTGCTTCTGGCCGTGCGGGCGGAGAAGGGCACGGCATGAACAAGGCCTTCGTCAAGGAAGACGCGGAAGCCGACGACGACGGCCCCGAGCCGGAGGTGGCCCTGCCTGCGGGCGTGAAGAACTACATCACGCCCGAGGGCTTGCGGCGGCTGCAGGACGAGCTGCGCGATCTTCTGAACGTCGAGCGGCCGAAGATGGTCGAAGTGGTGTCGTGGGCGGCGGGCAACGGCGACCGCTCCGAGAACGGCGATTACCTCTACGGCAAGAAACGCCTGCGCGAGATCGACCGCCGCGTGCGCTTCCTGTCCAAGCGCCTGGAGATCGCCTCCGTCGTCGATCCGGCGCGGCAGACGCTGCGCGACCGCGTCTTCTTCGGCGCGACCGTCACCTATGCCAACGCGGCGGACGAGGAGAAGACGGTCACCATCGTCGGCATCGACGAGGCCGATCTCGACCAAGGCCGCGTCAGCTGGGTCTCCCCCATCGCACGGGCCCTGATGAAATCCCACGAAGGCGACACGGTCGAACTGCGCTCGCCCGGCGGAACCGAAAGCCTCAAGGTCGTCGCGATCCGCTACCCCGGCTAGGCGCCGGCCGGAGCGACCCGACCGCGCTGAGGGTAATTTTTCCTAGCTTGGACGCCCTCGGCTTCCTCTTGAATCCGTTTTCCGCCCTCCTATTTCAGCGGCAAATTTCGGTTCCCAGCTGGGGAGGTTGGAGATGGACGATCTGAGGGAAAGGGCCCGCGCGCTGATCAACCAGCATGGCGATGCGGCGGCCGAGGTCGCCAAGGCCCGCAGTTTGCGCTTCCGGGCGTTGGGGGATGCGGCGGACGCGATCCTGTGGGAGCGCGTCATGGACATCGCGCTGGAGATGCTGGCTGAACCGCTAGATTCCGGTGTCCCGATGAACCATGGGCGGCATGCCGCCGCTGAAGCGGCGCGGGCCGCGCAAAGCTAGTCCGGCTTCCGCGACCGATCGCGACACCGCCCTGAAGACTCTGTCAGGGCCAGGCGTCACCCGCGCCGGGCTTTCTCGATCGCGGCGACATCGATCTTCTTCATGGTCAGCATCGCCTCGAAGGCGCGCTTGGCCTCGTCGCCGCCCTTCGCCATGGCCTCGGTGAGCGTGCGCGGCGTGATCTGCCAGGAAACGCCCCACTTGTCCTTGCACCAGCCGCACGCGCTTTCCTGGCCGCCGTTGCCGACGATGGCGTTCCAATAGCGGTCGGTCTCTTCCTGGCTGTCGGTCGCGATCTGGAACGAGAAGGCTTCGGTCTGCTTGAAGATGGTGCCGCCGTTCAGGCCGATGCACCGGACGCCGGCGACGGTGAAATCGACCGTCAGCACGTCGCCCTTCTTGCCGGAGGGATAGTCGGCCGGCGCGCGGTGGACGGCATGGACCGCGCTGTCGGGAAAAATCTTGGCATAGAAGTTGGCCGCCGCCTCGGCGTCCTTGTCGTACCAAACGCAGATCGTGTTCTTCGCGGCCTTTGCCATGGCGTGTCCTTTCGCTGTGAAGCCTGTCTTCTGAGGTAGGGTACCCCGGCAGGTTTCTCCACCCCGTGAAAACACACCCCGCGGCGCGTTTCGGCCGGGGGCGGTGCGCCCGGAAGGCGGGGATGCGGCCGTCTAGAGCAGAAAAAGCTCTCGGGGCGTTTTGGTCAGGACTTCAACCCCGGACTCGGCGACGCGAAATGTCTCGCTGATCACGTAGCCGAAGTCCTCTTCGATCCAATTCCCCAGCATCAGGTGAAACGTCATGTTGGGTTGCAGAACCGTCCCGTCGCCGTCCTTGAGGCTCGCGGTCGGTTCCAGCCAATCGATGCCGATGGGGTAGCCGCAACGGGAATCCTTTTTGAATCCGAGCTTTTCGATCGTGCGGTAGAAAGCATTGGCGACATCGCTGCAGGTCGCACCGGGCCGGACCGCGCCGAGCGCGGTTTCCAGGCCGGCAACCTCGGCCTCGTGAATCCGGCGCAGCCGGTCGGACGGCGCGCCGATCGAGAATGTACGCATAAGCGCGGCGGCGTAACCGTGCCGGATGCCGCCCAGTTCCAGGTTGATCTGCGAGCCGTCGCGAAAAACGTCCTGGCTCCACGGAATGTGGCATGTGCCGGTGCGCGGGGACGAGCAGAGATAGATCGGTTTGATGACCGTTCCGGATTTGCCGTTGGCGCCGCGCACCAGCGTCGCCACGATTTCCGCGGCGGCATCGGCTTCCCGCACGCCGGGCCGTATCACCTCCGTGGCGCGCCGGATGGCCGCGTCGGAGATGGCGGCGGCTTCCCGCATGACCGCTATTTCGAGATCGGACTTCACCATGCGAATCCAGGCCACCGCCTTGGTGCAATCGGCGATCTTGGCCTTCGGCAGCCGGGTTTTGAATTTCTCCGCGGTCTGCGCCGATAGATTGCCGAGCTCGAGTCCCAGGCCCCGCTCCGCAAGGCCGCTCTCCGACAGGAAATCGATCACCGTATCGAAGCCGTCCCTATCGGGATTGCCGATCAGCGATTCCGGATAGCCGATGACGTTTTCGCGCGCGAGAAACGTCTGGTGCACGGCGGCCGGCGCGTCCTGGCGGCGCAGAATGAAGGTCGGTTCCTCTTTTCCGGCCGAAACCACCAACCCTTGCGGAACATAGCCCGACAAGGCCGTGTAGCCCGTGAGGTAGGTGATGTGCGACCCGTTGTTGACGATCAGCGCCTCGATCCCGCGCGACGCCATTTCCGATTTCACGGCCGCGAGCCTTCGCAGGTACTCCGTCCGTGGAAACGCCTGGGGGCCTTTTTCGATCGGCATCACGTCGGCTCCATTTGGGTCATCTCGAATTGCCGTCGGCGCGCACGGACCGGGCTAGCTTCGCGCGCAGAGCGTCTCCATCGCCTGGCGGTGCACCAGATGCACCCGCCCGGCAACCATTTCCTTCCAGTCGGCCAACTGCGGGTAATAATGGTTCTTGCTGGCCGCGCGGATTTGGCGGCCCAATTCCGAATCGGCCTCGTCCGGGCGATACCGGAACAGCCAGTGATCGTTGCGCAGGACTTCCCGTCCGCGTTCGGGATCGTATGTTCCGAACTCCAAGGCAACGTATGTGTGTCTGTCTCCCAGCGTGCGCTGCCAAAATTCGTCCTGGTTGCCGGAAATCGCGACCGAGGATGAGGTGCCGAGATCCGGCGACGTGACCGAGGGGCCAAAGATGGTGACCGCGCGCTCATATCCCTTTTGCCCCGAGGGTTGCTCGCATTGAAGTTCGCCGTAGCCATAGGGGCCGAGCCCCGTGTGGTAATCGACGATCACGGCGTACGCGCGGCCGGCGATGTCGAATTCCGCCGCCACCTGCTCCAGGGTTCTCCTGGCCTCCGTGGGTTGGGTTCCGCCGTAAAACATTCCGCCCGGCCGGGTGTATTGTCCGGACTTCCGCGCTTCCTGGAATTTCCATTCGCCGTGGCGCGACCGGTAAGCCGCGATGGCCGCTTCCGCGCGCCGCATGCCTTCCTGGCTCCGGTCGGACGGCACCAGGTGATCCGCCAATTCCTCATAGCCGGGATTCGCAGGAACGGGCTTCGAGAAATCGACGAAATTCCGATTGAGATCGCAGCCCTCCGCGGTCACGCGGCGATCCCAGGCGAATCCGTAACAGTTCAACGCGTGGACGCACAGCACGGCCACCGAAGCCGGCAGGCTGTCCTGAAACCCGGCCTTCAAGAACAGGAGTTGCGCTGCTGACCCGCAATAGCCTTCCACGCCGTGCGTGCCGGAGACCAGCACCAACAGCTTCTTGGCGTCCGGCCTTCCGAAATACGCGGCATCGGTGAAGAGAGCTTCGCCGGAAGGTCCGCTGCTGGCGGACCGGTATGCTTTCGAAGCGGGCGCGGCCGCCAGAAATTTCTCGCGCGCTTCCGCATACCTTTCGGAAAACGCCGTGGAACTAAGAAGCTTCGCGCTATCGAGATTCATGTTGCTCGCGGACACACATCATGGCTGGTTCCCCACTTCCTGGAATGAGTTACTCAAGGTTAGATAAAACCAAAGGCGCCGTTCAGGTTACCTAACTCGGATAGGAAAATAGCGAAATCTCTGGCGTCTCCAGGAAGTTCCCGCAAAGAAACCACTTCGACTGATCCGCCGATGCGGAGCCAAACACCCAGAGCGACGCGATATTCAGCTGTGGGACGGTGATCGTCGTCGGGTCAAACGGCCCTTCTCGATTAACTTTAATCGCGACAGTCAGGTCACGCGAAACGGGATATTTGCTAAGGCGGTCGATAACCGCCTGGAGGGTGGCCAGGGGATTAAGCTTGTGCGGCACAACCTCTTTCAATTGAACCATGGCGAAATGTCGCGTAGGTGGCACTTCCCATGCGGCGACGAAATCGAAATCCGATTCTTCGCGCGGGTACACCCACACAGTCTGGCCGATGCGACACGACATCCCGTAACTGAAAAGGCATGCATCTCTGATTTCGCGGTCATGCCTGAGCGCGTTGGTCCGAAGTGCACGCACATTCGAGGGTATATCAACATCGAGGAGGCCGCACTCTATGGCTCGCAACCTTACCAGCGCTTTCGCAGGATCAATTCGCTTCGCCCTGTTAATGCTATTCAGCCAAGTTTGGTCCACGACGGCCACCAATGTCTGGAGACGCGCAGGCCGGGATAGCGCGGCGCGATCTGGCCGGCCAGGAACAGGTCGATCTGGCGCTCCCATCATGTGCGACTCATTGAAAGCCGGTCTGATACGGTGCAATAAAGGAGAGTTATTAATTTAAGCATGAGACACGATGGCTTGCGTTGTTTGCGAATGAGTTTTGCCTTACCCAAATACCAGCACCGAACCTCATGAGTCGCAACGTTTCCATGAATGCCGCTCCTGCCGTACAAGGAATCGGCTTGATGGTTGCGGCTGTATTGTTCTTTTCGTTCATCGATGCAATTACGAAGTATTTAAGCGCATTCACACCGGTCCTATTCATTCTTTGGGGCCGCTATCTCTTTCAAAACCTTTTTGTCGTCGTTCTGCTCGTGCGTGCGGGCTCGTTTGGATTCCTGCGCACCAAGCGTTTGGGACTTCAGGCCGTCCGAGCTGGCCTCAATATCGCGACCAACTTCTTTTTCGTCTTCGGTCTTTTGGGGCTTCCCCTGGCAGACGCGGTGGCGTTGTACATGGTCGGGCCGCTTTTTATGACCGCCCTCTCCGCGCCGCTGTTGCGCGAAAGGGTTGGGATGCGGCGGTGGATCGCGGTTGGCGTGGGGTTCATAGGAGCACTGATCATCGTTCGCCCCGGGATGGGCGACGCATTCAATTGGGCAAGTTTACTGATGCTTCTTGCCGCTTTGATGAATGCGTTCTTCCAGGTTGTGACGCGAAAGCTGTCGGACACGGAACGCCCGCTCACCCTGCTCTCGTACCTGACATTTACCGGGCTGATCGCGACCAGTGCGGTCGTGCCGTTCTATTGGATCAATGCCCCGATCAGCACACTGGCGCTTCTGGCGGCCCAGGGCGTTCTGTCCAACGCGGGGAATTTGTGTCTCATCGCGGCCTTGCGTCAAACGCCCGCCTCGACGCTGGCGCCGTTCAATTACGGCACCATCGCATTCGCGACCATCATTGGTTACTTCGTCTTTAATCAGTTTCCCGATCAATGGACCATTACGGGCACTCTGGTCATCGTCGGATCGGGGCTCTATGTCTTTCACCGCGAGGCGATAAATCGCCGCAAGCAGCTGGCAACATGACATTCAGCTCAACTTTATGCGTGTCACGGGCTCGGTCGTGCCGCCGCCCTTGGCGCGCTGGAAGATGCCGATGGCGTTCTTGATCGTGTGGCGCAGTCCGCCCTGCCAGGCCATGCGGAAGACGCGCAGGCCCGGATAGCGCGGCGCGATCTGGCCGGCCAGGAACAGGCCGATCTGGCGGCCCAGGATGCCCATCTTCTTCGATGTCTGGTGCGGCTGGGTGTCGTGCAGCAGGGCGAAGCTTTCGCCGCCGTGGATCGTCAGCGCGCCGGCCGCGGCGGCCGCTTCGACCAGCGCCTTGCCGCGCGGGGTGCGCGCGGTGATGCCGTTGAAGCCTTCGTCCTCGCCCGTCGGCGAGCCGCCTGGCCAGATGTCGTAGGCGATCACGTCGGCCTGTTCGCCCACGGGATCGACGCAGACCTTGCAGCGAAACTGGAGGAACCAGAATCGCTTGTCCGCCCACATGTCGTTGTAGTTGGCGTTCAGCTCGCGTCCGTCCTTGGTTTCGAAGCGCGTCGGGCCGGGACAGCCATGGCCGCGATAGCGCATCAGCTTCAGCTCGCTTTCCTCGACGGGAAAGCGCCGCATCTGCCGCCAGGTCAGCTCCAATTCCGATTCGCCGCCGCAGGAGATCGAGAGCAGATACTTCAAGTTCTTCCCGACGCGCGGATCGTGCTTCGCCAGATTGCGCACGGCGGAGATGTCGCACGGCTTGGCGACCAACGCGAAGGGGCGGCCTTTCTCCAGATGTTCGTTCAGGTGGAGCAGGGGCGCCACCGGCCCATAGCGCGAGCCCATGCCTTCCAAGACGCCCGCGCGGTCCACGCTCACATGCGGCACGTTGCGCAAGGGTGCGTCGCCGGGCGATTTCACATGGGCGATGAACTCGACCTGTTTCGATTCGAGCAGATAGATCGCGAGCGCGGTGAGGACGCCGCCGGTGGCCGCGCGGAAGCGCACGTCGGGATCGCTGGCCCAGCCGCGCCAGTGGCCTTGCGCATAGCCGAAGGCCGGATCGAACGCGGCACCTTCGCCCGCGACCGAGCGGTCCATACCTTCGGTGCGCAGGCCGGGGCAAACCTGGTTGATCAGCTTCAGCGTCGCGGGCTTGGGCGGCGTCTTGGTCACGGGACGCAGGCGGCCCTCCGGCGTCCAGCGCATCTCCACGCTGCTCTCGCCGGCCAGGCTCGCGCACAGGCCGCAGCCGATGCACAGGCCATTCTTCACGATGGCGTCGAGCGAATGGACCAAGCCCGGTGTCCTCCCCCAAGGCCGCCCAATCCTGCCACGGCGCGCCGGAGGCGGGAAATGCCTATCGCCATCCGATTATGCGCGCGGACTCGCCTGGACGCGCGGGCGCGCGAGCGCGTATGGCTAAACCGGCATCAAGGCATGGGGGCAAGGATGACGTCGCAGACCCGGACCGGCGCGCAATACATCGCCGAGGCGCTGTGCGCCTATGGCGTGACCCACACGTTCTTCGTCGACGCCATCCTGCGCCGCGGCCTGATCGAGATGGAGAAGCGCGACGTCACGCGCGTCTTGACCCACACGGAAAAGGCGGCGGCCTATATGGCCGACGGGTATGCGCGCGCCTCGGGCCGCATCGGCGTGTGCATGGCCCAGGCCGTGGGCGCGGCCAACCTGGCTTCGGGCCTGCAGGACGCGTTCTTCGCGCGCTCCGCGGTCCTGGCCATCACCGGCCACAAGGCCTATCCGCTGGTCCATCGCCACGCCTATCAGGAAATGCCGCACGAGCCGCTGTTCCGTCCCGTGACGCGCTTCTCGGCGAACGTGGAGGAGGCGGGGCAGCTGCCGTTCCTGTTGCGCCAGGCCATCCGCGAAGCCACGGGGCCGACGCCGTGCCCGACGCATCTCGATTTCAGCGGCCATATGGGCGAGCTGGTCGACATGGGCCAGGTGACCGGGCCGCTCGAAGTCGACGCGCGGCATGCGCGCTATCCGGCCTATCGCTACACGCCGCCCATGGACGAGATCGAGGCGGCGGCCAAGATGATCGCCGCCGCGCAGCGGCCGGTGCTGGTGATCGGCACGGGCGCTGCGCAATCGGGTGCGGGCCAGGAATTGCGCGCGCTCGCGAACCGCGCGGGCGCGCCGGTAGCGATGTCGCTGGGCGCGAAAGGCCTCATCGCCGACCGCGATCCGGTGAATATCGGCATCATGGGCCACTACTCGGCACCGCATACGAACAAGATCGTCCACGGCGCCGATCTGGTCGTCTTCATCGGCTGCTACGCGGGCGATCTCGTGACCGACAAGTGGCGCATCCCGGCACCCGGCACGCGCGTGCTGCAGATCGATCCGAATCCCGCCGAGCTTGGGCGCAACTATCGCGATAGCGTCGGCCTATGCGGTGATCCGAAGCTGACGCTGGCACTGCTGGCGGAGCGTGTGCCCGCGCGCGCCGACCAATCCTGGCTCAAGAGCGCGCAAGTGTCGCGCGATGCGTGGCGGGCCTCCATCGCGCCGCGCTTCACATCGAATGCGCGTCCCATCGCGGTCGAGCGCCTGTGCCACGAACTGACCGAGGCCTTGCCGCGCGATGCGATCCTGGTCGCCGACACGGGCTATAGCGGCGTGTGGACCGGCACGCTGGTCGACACCAATGGGGCCGGCCAGACCTATCTGCGCGCGGCGGGCTCGCTCGGCTGGGCGTTCCCGGCCTCGATGGGCGCCAAGTGCGGAGCGCCCGATCGGCCCGTGGTGTGCTTCACCGGCGACGGCGGCTTCTACTACCACATGGCGGAGCTGGAGACGGCCAAGCGCTGGAACATCCCGGTCACCGTGGTGGTCAACAACAACTCCGCACTCGGCCAGTGCATCGCGGGCGTGCGCGATCTCTACAAGGGCAACAACGGCCGCGTCGGCGACATGTACGGTTTCGAATCCGTGAACTTCGCCAACATCGCGCGGGAGTTCGGCTGCCAGGGCATCCGGGTCGAGAACCCGTCGGAGTTGGGCGACGCGCTGCGCAAGGGCATCGCGTCGGGCCAGCCTTGCGTGATCGACGTGGCGACCGACCCCGAGGCCATCGCCCCCGAGGCGTGGGTGCCGGCGGCCTAGGCTGGGATCGCCATCCGGGGGACGCCGCTTTTAAGAAGCCCGGCGCCATTACGGCGTGATCGCGACTTTCAAAACTCCGTCCCGCTGATTCGAGAAAAGCTCGTACGCCGCTTCGATGTCGTCCAACTTAAACCGATGGGTGACAAGCGGCCGGAGATCGATCCGTTCCGACGCCACGACGTTGATCAGACGGCGCATTCGTTCCTTTCCGCCAGGGCACAGCGTGGTCACGATGCGAATGTCTCCGAGCCCGGCGGAAAATGCCGCGTAAGGAATGGTCAAATCGGTGGAGTAGACTCCAAGACTGGATAACGTGCCACCGGGGCGGAGCGCCCGAAGGCACGCCTCGAATGTCCCCTGAGTCCCGAGCGCTTCGATCGCGACATCGACTCCGCGCCCGTTCGTGATGCGGAGGATCTCGTCGAGCGGATCGACTTTGGTGTAATCGAGCACGACGTCCGCGCCCATCTTCCGCGCCACGGCCATTCTTTCGGGGACGCCCTCGACGGCGATGATCGTGCTGGCGCCGCGCAGCTTTGCGCCCGCGGTCGCGCATAGGCCGATCGGTCCCTGCGCGAAGACCGCGACGCTGTCGCCGATTTTGATATCGCCGTTCTCGGCGCCGGAGAAGCCGGTCGACATGATGTCCGGGCACATCAGAACGGCTTCGTCGGTAAGATTGTCTGGAATCGGGGCCAGGTTGGCCATGGCATCGGGCACCAACACATACTCCGCCTGGCAACCGTCGATCGTGTTGCCGAAGCGCCAGCCTCCGACCGCCTTCCAGCCGTGACCGTGGTGGCCGCCGCACTGGGCGTGACATCCGGCAAGTGAGGCGTAGCTCGTGCCGCTCGGGGTAATCGCTCCGGCGATCACCCGTTGGCCTTCCTGGTAGCCGACGACCGCCGAGCCCAGCTTCTCGATGACGCCAACGGGTTCATGCCCCACGGTCAGGCCGCGTTCGACGGGGTATTCGCCTTTGAGAATGTGCACGTCCGTTCCGCAGATGGTTGTGGTCGTGATCCGCACGAGGGCGTCGAGCGGCTTCACCTCCGGAATGGGTTTATCGTCCAGCACGATCCGGCCCGGCTCCACAAACACGGCCGCCTTCATTTTTGAAGCCATCGATAGACTCCTTCCATCCTTCGGTCTGAGACTGCGTCCGCGCCGGTTCGCGGCGAAATGGGCCACATTCTTCCTAACGCTTCGAGAGGCGAAGCGGTCCCAAATCGTCCAATCGAATCGCGCCGCGGTTCAGTGCGTTCGTGCGCGTGGCGCCTCAGGCTCTAGGGCTTCGGCTTGCCGTCGAGGAAGGCGGCCACGCGCGGATCGGCGCGCAGCGCCTTCAGCTCTTCGTCGTTGGGCAGGCGCGGCTTGTCGCGCTCGGCGTTGACCATGCAGAGAAAGCCGAGCGGCTCGCCCTTGGTCGCGCGGAACTGGTGCCAGGTCATCGGCTGGATGGTGACCAGGTCGTGCGGCTTCACTTCGCGCACCGCGTTACCCACCAGGCAGTGGCCGTGGCCGCGGAAGACCATCACCGCATGGACATGCTCGTGCCGCTCCAGGGTCGAGTAGCCGCCGGTGTCCATCTCGAAATAGCGCAGCTCGCACTTGAGCGTCGGGTCGGCGAACAGGATCTGGCGCGAGATGGCGAGGAAGGGCGCGCTGCCCTCCTCCTTGTAGGCCATACGGTCGACGCCTTCCCAGCGGAAGCCGCCTTGGGTGGGCCGGAAGGGGTTCGAACCGGTCATTTTCGCGCCTTCCATCCTGTTTTACGGACGCGCCGTCCGGCTTTGTGCATCCGGGGCGCAATTCCGCGCACCGTCAGTGCAGTTTGGCGTCCGTCACTTTGCGCACGAAAGCCGCCGTCTCCTCCGTCAGGCGCTCGCGCGCGGCAAGCAATCCTCCGCCGATCAGCAGCATGACGTCCGTGCCGTAGAATTCCAGCATCTCCGGCACGCGGTCCACCGTCATGCCCCCGGCCGGCACGGGCACGGCGGGCTTGAGCCCGTCCCAGGGCGCCAAGGCCGTCCGGGCCAAATCCTTGCAGGTCGCGGGCGAATAGCTGAACCGGCCGCCATGGTTGGGAAATACGCTCGCATCGGCGCCAAACAAGCGGAACAGCTTGCCGAGGAGAAGGGGCGGGGCGATCCGGCTGGCTCCCGCGAGCGCCGGATGGGCCATGAAGCCCATCTCCGGAAACTCCTTCACCAGCGCATGGAAAGACGGCAATCCCACCACCATCGGCGCGATCAAGACCGTATCCAGCCCTTCGTCGCGGGCCAGGCGCACCTGCTTGCGCAACTGGTCGAGATTGCCCGAAAGGCTCGGCAAATAACGGGTCTTGCCGCCCGCCGCGCGCACGGATTTGGCGCAGGCCGCGACGCGCGCGGCGAAGGGGCTATACGCCTGATCGGCCAGCCCGTGATCGTCCTTGATGAAATCGATCCCGCCCTGCGCCATGCGGCCCGCCAAGGCTCCCAGCGCTGCGGCCGGCATGCCTTGCGGCTTCAGCGCCGAGCAGGTCATGGCGCGCTTCTCCGCGCCGCAGCGCGCGCGCAGACCCGCGAGCCCCTGGTTGGGGCCGCCGAAGTTCGCGGCGACATGGGACGGCAGAACCACATCCTGCAAGGTCACGTCGTCGTGGATCGAGGTGTTGCCGAACAGCATGTTCATGAGTTGGCCGACCTCGGGCCCGGTGGTGGCCGTGGCCAGTCCGATGCGGACTTCGAACATGTCGTCGCCAGCCGGCGTAATGGCGTCGACCCGGCCGACGATATGGTTGAGCACGTGCGAATCGTCGATGGCCGCGACCGGCATCTCGACGCTTTGCTCCACCGCGATGGTCTTGGCGCGGCTTTCGATGGCGGCAGCGTCGCTGCGGACGCGGTAGACGGCCGTGATTCTCGGCATGGTCGGTTTCGTTTCTGTGGCCCCAGCCGCGCCGGCCTCTTTTGGACCGGTCGCGCAAGCTGTATCTGGCCTGCCCGAGCCCATGCCGTAAAGAGCCGAATCAAAACGCCGCCTGCCTTCCGGCCGGCGGCGTCCGGATTTCTCGCGGGTTTAGCCGCGCGCTACATCACGAGCGGGCCGCACTTACGGTACGGAAGCCACTTTTTTTTGTACATGCATTTCTCGAACTCTTCCGCCTGGCTGGCGGGCGGGCAGGACTTGGCCGCCTCGTCGAACTCGGCCTGGCCGCGGTTGCCGGCGAACTGCTCCAACTTGCCGTCGTCGGTCACCTTGGTGGTCACGCAGTTACCGGAATTGTCCATCGGCACGTAGTAATTGCCCTTCACCGGGCCGCCGCACGACGCGAGCAGGGTCAGTCCTCCAAGAATCAGGATGGCGCAGCCGGTCTTGGCCGAGGTCTTGCCCAAAAAACCCATATTTCTTCTCCGGAAATGGCGAGAAAATCGGTCGACGATCACCGGCAATCCCCCGGGTCGGCCGCCTTGGTTGGCGCGCAATGTCGCTCGCGCGCCTTCCCCATGCAAGAGCCAAGCCGAACCGCCGATCGAGGGGCCTCGTCGGGGCGGTCTCTATCCATTTGTGCGGAGTGGATTATGCTTTCGTCTAGGGGGCGCGGAAGCCGATAGGTCTGCAGACTGCCGAAAGAGGGGGCATGGCGGCTCATCCGTTGGTCCATGATGGGCAGGCCGCGGTGCGGCGATGACGGGGGCTCGGTATGTCCAGGCTGCGCATTCTGTTCGTCGCGGACGAGGCGGCCGGATTGTCGCTCCGGCACCTTCTCGATGCGCGGGACCAGCCCGCCAGCCGGTGCATTTCGGACGATAGCACCCTGGCGCAGGCGCTGGCGGACGCGGAATGGGACGCCGTCGTCGTCCAGTCTCTCGCACCACGTTCCATCGAAGCGGTCCTGGACGCCCTTCGCGATCGTCAATTGGCGATACCCGTTATCGCTGCCGTACGCGGCATTGGCGAAGAAGCCGCGGCCGATCTCATGCGTGCCGGCGTGCGGGACGTCGTTGCGATGGATAACGGTCCGCGCTTGCGGGCGGCGCTTGAGCGCGAGACACGCAGGACCGCATCGCAAGTGGACCTCGCGGATGCGAGGCAGCTCCTGGAAAACATCGCGTCGCACGTCCCCGGCGACATCTATCGCCGGGTTCTGCACACGGACGGGCGCGTGACTTATCCTTTCACGAGCGAGGGATTCATCCGGCGCCTCGGCTATGGCGTGGCCGATATCGAAGCGGATGCGGGTCTGTTCGCCGAGATGGTTCATGACGAGGACCGCGAGGCATACCGGACCGCCTACGCCAATTCCGCCCAATCGCTGACCCCGTTTGACCACCGTTGGCGCGTTCGTGCGAAGTCCGGCGATTACCGCTGGGTGCACGGCATTGCCGGCGTGCGGCGCTTGGACAACGGCGATGTCGTTTGGGACGGCATCACTATCGACGTTACGCGCGAAATGGAGAGCGAAAACCGTCTTCGAAATCTCGCAGCGAATATTCCCGGCGTGATCTATCAGCGGATCAACCACGCCGACGGGCGGGTCAGCTATCCCTTCGTCAGCTCCGGGGTCCGTGATCTGTTCGGGTACGAGCCGCGCGAGATCATGGATCGCCCCGAGATTTTCTCCGACACGGTGCTGGGCGAAAGCGCCGGCGAATACAAACGCTTGGTCGAGGAATCGGCGCGCAAGCTGACACCGTACCGATGGTTCGGCATGGAGCACACAAGGGACGGGCGCGAGATTTGGACCCAGGTTATCGGACGCCCTACACGGCTGGAGAACGGCGATATCCGTTGGGACAGCGTGCTGCTCGACATGTCGGAGCAAAGGAAGATCGAAAGCGCGCTGCGCGAATCCGAACGACGGCTGAAGAGCATCGCGAACAACATTCCCGGCGCCGTCTTCCGACGCGTCCTGCATGCGGACGGCCGGATGAGCTATCCGTATTCCAGCGGTTATATGGAGCGGGAGTTTGGCATCGGCGCGATCGATACGCTTGGAAAGCCCCGCGCCTTCCTCGATGCCGTCCATCCCGACGACCGGCCCATCTGGGAAGAAGCGGTGGCCGTCTCGGCCCGCCAGATGGCGCCGTTCGACCTGACGTACCGCATGCGCACGCCGCAAGGCGAGATCCGGTGGATTCAAACCTTGGCCGGGGTCCGGACCTTGGAGAACGGCGAGGTGACCTGGGACGGAATCGCGTTGGATGTGACGCGCTATCAGAAGACCGAGCAGGAGTTGCGCGAACGCACGGCGCAGTTGGAAAGCTTGGCGTCCAACATTCCCGGCGTCATCTACCAGCGGATTCAGCATACCGACGGCCACGTGACCTTCCCGTATATCAGCAAGGGCGTGAAGGATATCTACGGCTATACGGCCGAGGAACTGATGGCCAATCCGGCGCCGTTCCGCAGCGCGGCGATGCCGGAGGACCAGGAATGGCACGACAAGGGGGCGGAGCTTTCCGCCGAAAGTATGCAGCCGTGGGTCTGGGAAGGACGCATTCGCCGCAAGGACGGCCAGATCAGATGGGTCCATGTCCACGCCCGCCCGCACCGACTGCCGGAGGGCGCTGTCGCGTGGGACGGCTTCGTGCTCGATGTCACCAGCCGCACGTTGGCAGAGCAGGCCGCGCGCGAAACCGCGAGCCAGATCGAAAGCCTGGCCGCCAATCTTCCGGGTGTCGTCTTCCGGCGCATCCAGCATCCGGACGGGCGGCGCGAATACCCGTTCATCAGCCCGCGTGTGCGCGAGCTCTTCGGGTATTCCGCGCAAGAGCTGATGGCCGATCCGACGCCGTTTCAGGCGGTGGCCACGGAGGCCGAGCAGCGCGAACACGACGCCCTGGGCGCGCGATCGGCGCGTACCCTTGAGCCGTGGCAGATGGAATGCCGTATCCGCCATCGCGACGGCACGCTCAAATGGATTCACTTCTGGGCCCAGCCCCATAAGCGCGAGGATGGCGCCGTGATATGGGACGGCGTGACGCTGGACGTCACCGACCACAAACTCGCCGAGGTCGAATTGGATGCGCTGGCGCGCCAGCAATCCGCCGTCGTTGCCTTGGGCCAAAACGCGCTCGGCGGAACTTTAACCAATTTGTTCGAGGCCGCGGTCGAGGCCGTCGCGGTCACTCTTTCGGCTGATTTGGCCAGCCTGCTCGAGCTCGACACGCACCATCAGACGTTGCGTCTGATAGCCGCCCGTGGTTGGCCGGAAGGCGCGGTTGGGAAGAACGTGTTTCCCAACAACGAGAGCGTCCCCGCCGGTTACGCCCTCAAGACAAGGCGGCCGGTCATCGTTTCGAATGCCGCGACGGACGTGCGTTTCAAGCTGCCGCCGTCCCTAAAGGCTCAGGGCGTGGTCAGCGGGTTGAGCATCGCCATCGGCCCTCCTGAACGTCCTTTCGGCGCCATTTCCGCTTATACGAGACACCAGCGCGACTTTTCGGTGCAGGACGCGGATTTTCTCCGCGCGGTCGCGAACGTGATAGCTGCCGCTGTCGAGCGCGAGCGGACCGAAAAGGACAGGCGCAGACTCTCCAGCGTCGTGGAGCAAAGTCCGAACGCCATCGTCATCGCCGACGCGGACGGCTTGGTGGAATATGCCAACCAGGCGCACGCAACAATGACTGGGTTCAGCCGGGATGAATTCGTAGGTGCGCACGTCTTGCGCTGGGCGGACCGCAAGGCGCGGGACGGGCAAAGCCGGGCCATCCGGGAGGCTGTTCTTTCCGGCAAGACATGGCGTGGCGAACGGCAAGAACGCCGAAAAACCGGGGAGGCGTTCTGGTGCCGGGAAATGATCATGGGTGTCCGTGACGGCTCGGGGCATATCGCCGGCGTGGCGTCGATCTTCGAAGATGTGACCGAGCGGAAACAGGTTGAAGCTCAACTGGCCCAGGTATCCAAGCTCAGCACGTTGGGCGAAATGGCCTCGGGCCTTACCCATGAACTCAATCAGCCGCTCAACATCATCCGCATGGCGGCGGACAGTTGCCTGATCCTGATGGAGGAGGACAATTTCGACGCAACGCATGAATTCCAACAGCTTGAGATCATCAGCAGCCAGACCGAACGCATGGCCGAGATCATCAACCACATGCGCATCTTCAGCCGGAAGGACCGTGTCGAGGTCGAGCCGTTCGACCCTTCGAACAGCGCGCGCGCAGCCGTTCGGCTCGTGTCGGAGCAGTTGCGATTGTCGGAAATTGGACTTTCCACCAGCGTTCCGGCCGCGTGCCGGCCGGTCCTGGGCCACCCGTTACGGCTTGAGCAGGTGGTGATCAACCTGCTGAACAACGCCAAGGATGCCGTACTGGAGCAGCGCGGCCGAAGCGCCGGACAGGGCAAGATCGAACTCGAACTGGTCGACGATCGAAAAACGAATACGATCGATATCCGGGTTACCGATACCGGGGGCGGCATCGCCCCCGACGTGCTCGAACACATCTTCGAGCCGTTCTACACGACCAAGGATCCCGGCAAGGGAACGGGGCTCGGCCTCTCGATTGTCTATGCGATTGTCACGTCCATGGGCGGGTCGATCACGGCGGCAAACACCGGTAAGGGCGTGCGCTTTACCGTTTCGTTGCCTGTCGATCCGGGCTTTGGCTCCAAGCGCGCGCGTCGCGGAGCCAAACGGAACGGCAAGGCATGAGTGCCCAGCTGCATATTCTGATTGTCGACGACGAACCGCTGGCCGCGACCGTGATCGGCGATTTCCTGACCAGAAAAGGTCACCGAACGACGATCGCCCATAGCGGCCAGGAAGCCCTCAAATCTCACGCGCACGATCCCGCCGATCTGGTCATCACGGATATCCGTATGCCGGGTGGCGACGGACACATGCTGGTCGCGCATCTTCGTCAGATCGACGCGAGATTGCCGATCATCGTGGTGACGGGGCAGATCGAACTGGGCATGGCGGGCTTCGATCAGGACCCGCCTGTCCTCAAGAAACCGGTCGATCTGCGGAAGCTTATGACGATGATCGGCCAGATGACCGTCCGCCGTGGCTGAGGCCGTTTATGAGCGGTAGATCCATGCCTTGCGGAAATCGGCCGCATATAGCGGCCTGAAGCGCAACGCGGCGCTGTCCCATGCGACGACGCGGTTCGTGCGCCCATCGAGCGCATAGGCGGTTCCGTCCAGTTCGACCACGGCCATCGCGTGGGCCTTGCCATCGGTCGTATCGATGCCGACCACCAGGCGGAGCTTATCCGCCGCGACGCCCGCTTGTCTCAGCACCGCCAGCTTAGCGAGCGCATGGTCCTCGCAGTCGCCGCCGCCTGCGGCCAGCATCTCGACCGGCGTGGCCCAGTAATCGGACATGCCATAGACCTCTTGGTCCGTGCGATAGGGCACCGCGTTGATCAGGTCGTTCGCCGCCACCAGCTTGTCGAAGCCGGACTGCGCGGACACCTGTTCGGCGATGCGGTTGATATCATCGCGGGCCTTCGCGGCGCGGTCGGCAGATATCGGCGCGCCCGAAACGCCGCCCAACTGCAGGTTCATGCGAGCAATGGCGGCATGCCATTTCGGAAACAGCTCGGCATCCACGGCGCGGAGGGCCGTTCTCGTGAACGGCGTGGGATAAGCGCGGGCCTTCGCTGCCGCAGGGCCGGGCACGGCATAAGCCAGTTGGATCGCCGCCTGCGAGTCCGCGGCGTCCGCCCCACGCATCATGGCGCCGATCATGGCGGCGGTCAGCAACGTGCAGATGGCAGTCGCGCGAAGCACGTTCAGGCGTCTGCGGGTGATTTGGAGGCGTCCCATGGCCGTCCGTCGGAGTGAAGCCCACAGGTGTGACGATTATCCGTGGCTTCGGACGGCAAAACTCCCGCAAGGCATGGTCGTAAGGGGCGGGTGTACCTTGGTACGAGATGGACTTATACTTTTGCTTGAAACCGAAAAAGAGGCTGACTGTCAGGTCGATGCGCGTTGTTCTTGCCGACGACCATGAATTGGTGCGGAGCGGTCTTCGTTTCCATCTGGAGCGTCTTGCGTCCGACGTCACGGTCGCGGAGGCCGCCACGCTGGAAGAGGCTTTGACAGCGGCCAAGATGGCCACCACCGATTTGATCATCCTCGACTTGGCCATGCCTGGCATGAATGGGACCGCCGGGCTTGAGCAGATGCGCGCGCGCCATCCGAATGTTCCGGTGGTTGTTCTGTCCGGACGGACAGGACGCGAAGACATCATGGGCGCCCTCAACCGCGGTGCGAACGGCTACCTTCCGAAGACGCTGAGCGGCAAGGCGATGCTGGCCGCCTTGCGGTTGGTGCTTTCCGGCGAAACATATGTGCCGTCCATTTTCATGGAAGAGCGCTCGCGCTCCGGCAGTCGCGCCGAGCCTGGCGCGACGCAGGGTCTGGATGCTCTGACCGACCGTGAGCGCGATGTGCTGGACTTCCTGTGCCAAGGCAAGTCGAACAAGGAAATCGCGCGCGACCTCGCGATCCGCGAGGTGACCGTCAAGGTCCATGTCGGCAACATCATGCGTAAATTGGGGGCTTCGAACCGCACCCAGGCGGTTCGGCTGGCGCTTGATTCGAAGGCCAAGGTTTAGATCGCCCCGGTTCGGGCCCTGGGCTTCCCCAAGGCGCCTCCCGTATATCCCCAGCCTTTCTGGCCCTAGAATAGGGGCGGAAGCCTGCCGGAAGCCCGGCGCAAGCGTGGATTGCGGTAATCGGTCGGCATGAGCCAAGGAATCGCCCTGCGCGGGGGCAAACGGCGCGCCCCGGATGACGATCTGGCCGATCGGCTGAAAAGCCTTGGCGAGATCGCGGGCGATGTCAGTTCGGAAGGCGATCTCGTGACCGTACTGGGCCGCATCGCGACCGCGGTTTGCCGTCATTCGTCGTGGACGTCCAGCGGCATCATGGCGATCGACCGGGATGAGGGCTACTCGGTCCTGATCGCCAACTACGATCCCTATGCCAAGCCCAAGGTGGACTATGCGCGCCGCTGGCAACTCGACACCAGCCCGACGCTCGCCGTGATCGCCAAGAACCGTCCGCTGGTGATCGACGATGCGCCCAACGACGAACGTTATCCGGGCTATCGCGAGGACGCGCGCAGCCGAGGCTATGTCACGGCGGCCCTGTTCCCCTTGAACGTCGAGGACGGAAACGGCCGTCCCATGG
This sequence comes from Alphaproteobacteria bacterium, assembly GCA_050180485.1. Taxonomy (GTDB): domain Bacteria; phylum Pseudomonadota; class Alphaproteobacteria; order CADEGL01; family CADEGL01; genus CADEGL01. The sequence goes on from JBFXED010000007.1 coordinate 38,330, forward strand.
TGCTGTCGGTCCAATCGCGTCGGCGGATCCAGGTGGGCGACGACGATTTGGCCTTTCTCGAAGCTGTCACCAGCCTGGCGCGCCTCGCGGTCGAAAAAGGAAACCGGCTGCGCGCCGAGCAGGCCCAGGCGGACAAGCTTCGGAAGGCGCTCGGCGCGCATGCCCGCTTGATGGACGTGGTGCTGCATGACAGCACGCTGCGTGGCGTGTCGGCCACGATCGAGACCTTGCTGCCTCACCCATTCATCGTCGTCGACGCGACCGCGGGGGTGGTCGTGTGCGGGCGTTCGCCGGTACCGGACCGTTTCCCCGAAGCTGCATGGCGCGATCTTCTGATGTCCAAGGCGGCGCGCCATCTCACCACCTTCGCCCGCACCTTCGAACCGTCGGATACCGAGCGTGCCATCGACCTGCGCGCCTGCGGCATCGACTTCGCGGGGGCCGCGAATGTCGCGCCGCTAACCGTGGACGGTGAACGGGTTGGCGCCTTCATCGTCTTTCCCGGCACGGATCCGCTGGACGATCTGGAATTGTTGATCGCCAACGCGGTCAAGTTCGCCCTGGCCGTGCAGATGATGCGCGGCCTGATCAGCTTCCGCGTCGAGACCCGGTCTTTGTCCGATTTGCTGGGGCAGTTGTTTCGAGGTGAGTGGAGTAACCGCGAAGATATGGTCGCCCGCGCCGGACAGTTCGACCTTCCGCTCGATCGTCCCACGCGCCTTCTGGTCGTCGCGGCCTCCGCCACGGGCGCCGCTGCGGACGATTCCCATTTCCTTCGTAATCTCACCCGCGCAGCGCGGATTATTCGCCCCGATGCGCGTGCCGCCGCAGATGGCGGCGATACCGTCGTCGTGGTGCCAGATTCGGATGCCGAGAACGACCGGGCATGGACACGCTTGGCGAGCCGGGTGGCCGAGGAGGCCCAGACGTTTTTCGACGGCGCCATCGTGGCCGCCAGCGGCGTTTGCTATCGCCTGGAGGATTTCGGCGCCGCGCGCGAGGCATGCCGGCGCGCGATCAATCTGGCGCGGATGTTCGGCAAGCGCGGCTTGATCTCGGAATCCGAATTCGGCCCCTATGCGCTTTTGCTGTCCGCTATGGACCGCGAGGCCATGCGGCGCTTCGTGCAGGACAGGCTGGGGCCGGTCCTGGCCTATGACAGCCGCCACGGCGGGGACTTGGTCCCCACCTTGGAGGCGTTCCTGGCCAGCGGTTGCCGCTATCAGGCCTGCGCCGATGCCATGGCCATCCACGTCACGACCTTGCGCTATCGCCTGTCGCGGGTGACCGAACTGTTCAACATCAGCCTCGAGGACCCGGACTCTCGCTTCGGCCTCGATTTGGCGCTGCGTCTGCGGCGCATGATGGAGCAGCCCCGTTCCAGACTTCCTTAGCCGTTCCTAAGGTTCCTACGAATCGTAGGAACCGAGCCTCCGGGTTTCCCCGGTTCGCTTCATAGGTCTTGCCTACCCTCCTTGCTACAGAAAATGTCGCAGGGTGCGCGTTCGCGCGTCCGCGACGATCCCTTATGACGCATTTTCAATGCGCGAGGGACAGGGAGGCGAAGCGATGCAGTTCGGATTGGTGATTGACCTGACCCGGCAGACTCCCGACCAGCGGATGGAGCAGGTCAACGAGGAGGTTCTCGAGTTGGTGCAGATGGCCGAGGCTGGCGGTTTCCACTCCGCCTATGCGGCCGAGCATCACACGATCGAGTTCATCGTCGGGCCGAATCCGTTCCAGGTCCTTGTCTATTGGGGCTCGCATACGAAGACCATCCGGCTGGGGACGGCCGTGGCGGTGGCGCCCTATTGGCATCCGATCCGCTTGGCGGGCGAGGCCGCGCTGGCCGACGTCCTGACGGGCGGCCGCCTCGAGTTCGGCATCGGCCGCGGCGCCTATCAGCACGAGTTCGACCGCATGGCCGGCGGCATCATCCAGCAGAAGGGCGGCGCTTATATGCGCGAGATGCTGCCCGCGATCTTCAAGCTTTGGCAGGGCGACTACGCCCATGATGGCGATTTGTGGAAGTGGCCGAAGGCCACCTCGGTGCCCAAGCCCTTGCAGAACCCCTTGCCGACCTGGGTGGCGGCGCGCGATCCGGACACCTTCGACTTCGCGATCAAGAACGGCTGCGACATCATGTCGACGCCTTTGTCGAAGCCCTTCGCCGAGTGCGAAGTGCTGGCCGCCAAGTTACAGAAATCGATCGCCGACAATCCGGGCTATCGCCGGCCCCGCTGGTCCATTCTGCGCCGGGCCTGCGTCTATGACGCGCCAGACGGATGGAAGGTGCCGGTCGAGTGCTCGATCCGCTATGGCCGCGGTTTCGAGAACCTCTTCCGCCAGTTAGGCGACGTGCACAACGGCTTCCCCGAGCTCATCAACTTCGAGGATGCGCAGGACAAGGCGATCTATCACCCCGACGCGGTGCGGACCAGCATGGTCTTTGGCACGCCGCCGGAGGTCGTTTCGCATCTCCGGAAATACGAAGCCATCGGCTGCGATATTTTCCTTTTCGGTATGAGCTATGGTCTGCCCCACGATGTGGCCAAACGCTCGTTGCGCCTGTTCATCGACGAGGTCATGCCGCATTTTGCCGAAAAAGCCGCGAAAGGCGTCGCGGCCCAATAGCATCGCCCCCGGGAGGCCTAGGAATCCCGGGGCGGCGTTCATTTTGGTTGCCGGACCTATGCTTCGATCATAGCATCGGGCCGTTAGCCATTCGCCGCCGGCCGTTCGAGGCTCAGCGAAGATGGCTGGCGCAAGAACTGCGTCCAGACGTCTCGAAGTTTCATGACATTCGATTTATCGCATCTTGGATTGCGCCTGAGCGGCACTTCGGCGCGGTGGCGGCACATGGTTGCCGCGGCGCGCGTGGCCGCGCTGACGTTTCTTCTGTCCCTGTCGCCGCTTATGCAGGCCGAGGTGCGGGCGCAGGATACGGCGACGCCCAAGGCCACCATCGATAACTTCTATGCCACGCTTCTCGGCGTGATGAAGCAGGCCAAGACCCTCGGCTACCAGGGGCGCTATTCCAAGCTCGAGCCGGTGGTCGACAAGACGTTCAACTTGAACGACATGGGCCGCCTGGCCATCGGTCCCCAGTGGGCCAAGCTTTCGCCCGACGAGCAGGCACGTCTTCTCGATGTCTTCCGGCGTTTTACGGTTGCCAGCTATGCGGCGCAGTTCAACGGCTACGGTGGTGAACGGTTCGAGGTCGGCAATGAAGTGCCGATGCAGCAGGGCAATCTGATCGTCGAAAGCAAGCTGATCCAGGGCAACGGCTCGCCGGTCAGCATGAACTACTTGATGCGGAGATACGGCGACCGCTGGCAGATCATCGATGTCTTCATCGACGGCACATTGAGCGAAGTGTCGCGCCGGCGTTCCGAGTTCACCTCGATCATCGCCCGCGGTGGTATCGAAAGCCTGATCAAGGTTCTCGAGCAGAAAATCCAGGTTTTGCAGAAATCCGCTTAATTCAGGGTGGATTTTCGCGGCGTCGGCTCTTCCTTCGGCGGCGGCCCGAGCAGAGCCGGCAGCACGAACAGCGTGCAGAACAGCGCATAAGCCAGCATCAAGGCCAAAAGTACGCCCATGCCGGATGTACCGGGATGGGTCGACAGCGCCAAGCTGCCGAACGCCACGCCGGTCGTCAGGCCGCTAAAGAGGATGGCGCGGGCCAGGCTCGACTGCAGCGGGTTTCCGCGCCCCGCGCGCCAGTTGGTTACGAAATAGATGTCGAATGCGACGCCGATGCCGAGCAGGAGCGGTAGGGCGATGATGTTCGCGAAATTGAGCGGCATTCGGAAAATGACCATCGTGCCCGCGGTCAACAGCCCAGCGAGGACCAAAGGGGTCAGCACGAGAAGGATGTCGCGGGCGCGGCGCAAGACGATAGTCAGCAGCAAGGTGATGGTGACCAGCGCGGCCAGGCCTGCGATCTTGAATGCCTGCACCACCGTGTTGCCCGATTCCAGGATGGTGATCGGGCTCCCGGTCACCTCCGGCGAGATAGCCAGGACCGCCTTGGCGAAGCGGCGGATCACGTCGTTGTCGCGCACGTCGCCCTTGGGAGAGATCTCCAGCCGTGCTTGGCCGTCCTTGGCGATCCAGTTGCGCCGCAAATCGTCCGGCAAGGTTTCCAGGGTCACGGGGCCGGCCTGTAGCGCCTCGCGCAATGCGCCCACGCGTCGGTCCATGCCCGACAGAAGTGCCCGGTTCAGCGCATCTATCGGCAAGGGGTTCTGCGCCAGTAGCGCGCGCAGGCCCTTCGCCAGTCGCTGTGTCGCCTCCGTCCCGCCATTGGCCAGCCGTTCCAGCCGTCCCGCGCAATCGGTCATAACAGCACGGATCTCCGCTTCGGTGGGTGGCGCTCCAACCGGCGGCAGCGAAAGCGTCGGTCCCAGCAGCATGTTCAGGTCTTCGATGATGGGCAGCTTCTTGTCCTGATCCTCCGGCACGAAGCTGGCCAGCGTTAGGACGCGTTCGACCTGCGGCAGTGCCTTCATCCGCGCGCCCAGGGCCTGCGCATCGGCCAGCGATGGCGTCAGCACATCGGCCGTGAACGGCGAGGTATCCGGGTCCGCGATCAACTCGAACATCGTCGCGGCCGATTCGGTATGCGGGTCCTTCAGGTTAAGCGGGTTGAAATCGAAACGCAGGAACGGCAGCAAAGCGGCGCAAGCCAGTGCGGCCACGATAGCGCCGGCGATCACGGTCTTCCGGCGGCGCAACAGGAGCGCATCCAGCGCGGCGGCGCGCGTGAAACCGATGGGTTCGGGCTCCCCGGGCGGGCGCAGCACCGCGATCAGCGCGGGCAGCAGAGTCAGGGTGATGACCAAGGCGATCACCATGCCGCCGCCGGCGATGATTCCCAGTTCGGAAATGCCCGCATATTCCGTCGGCAAGAACGACAGGAACCCCAGCGAGGTGGACAGGGCGGCCAACGCCAGCGACGCGCCGATCATGGAAGCGGTTCGGCGCAAAGCGCCCGGCAATGCATCGTGGCGGTGCCGCTCGTCGCGATAGCGCATGCAAAATTGGATGCCGAAGTCGACCGCGATGCCGACGAACAACACCGCGAACGCAACCGAGATCATGTTGAGCGCGCCGACCGTGGCCGCCGCGAAGGCCGCGGTCGCGACCAAGCCGGACGCCAGCGTGACAAGCACCGCGAAGATCAACCGGCCGGACCGCAAGGCAAGATAGAGAATGACCGAGACCAGCACGATCGAAGCCACGGTCGCGAGCCCGGTTCCCTCGGCGACGGTCGCGAATTCGTCGTCGGACAGGGGGACGCTGCCAGTCAGGCGCACGCGCACGCCGTTCTCGGGCGTCAGATTCAGTTCGCGCGCGGCGGCGCGGATGGCATCGCTCGACCGCGCGCCGGGCTGGAGCGCGTTGTAGTCCAAGACCGCTTGGACGAGGACGAAGCGGCGCAGTTCCATCGGACCGGGCGTGCGTCCCGTCAGCATGGTCTGCCACGAGACGGGTTTTGGTTGTCCCTTCACGACCGATTCGACCGAATCGGCAAAGCCCGCGATGGGGCGCTCGAAGCCCGATAGATTGATGACGCCGCGCTCGACGCCTTCCAGCGCCAGGTTGAGGGTGCCAAACACTCCGCGCAGACTGGGGTCGGCGTTCAGCGTGCCCAGAAGCGGCTGAGCCTCGATGAGTTGATCGGCGACCTTCTGAAGCTCGTCGGTCGAAAGGAACAGAAGGCCGTACCGGCGGAAGAATGAAATGCCGTCGGGCCGATAGACGGTTCTGAACAGCGAGGGGTCGGCGGACAGCTTGTCGGACAGAGCTTGGGCCGCGTCGTCGGCAATATCGGCGGTGGCGCCGTCGATGACGATGACCGTGCGATCGGTCATTTGCGGGAACGCCGCATCGAACGCGCGTTCGCGCGCGCGCCATGGGGTATCCGACGCGATGAGGTCGTCGGTGTTGGTGTTCATCGCCAAGTGCGTGGCGGCGTACCAGCCTAAACCTACGGTCACCAGAAGCGCGATCGCCAGTACGGCCGGTGCCTTCGCGCGGCAGGTTTCGACGATGCGAACGATCAGATCATGGATCACAGGGCGGCGGTCTCGCGGTAAAAGATCAGGATCAATCCGATCAGTACGAAGCAAATTCGCCAAATCCAGGACGGAATGGTGGCGTTTTCGGGCGGCAGGCGAAGTTCGAGCCAGCGCGACCAGCCTGCCACCACGCCGAAGAAGCCGATCATCAGGTGGGAGTATTCAACCAGAAGGGCGTCCTTGAAATTGCTGAGCGCATGGCTGTGGGTCAGCAGGAATGCGGCGCCCACGCCGGTCAAGACGGGGAACACCAGTGCCGCCCGCGGCGATTTCACATAACCGGTCCGCACTCCCCATTCGAAGAACGAGAACGCGATCACCAGAAAGACGATGAGCCGGTGTTGCAGCGATTCCGTGTCGGCGAAGCTCTCGAAAAAGCCATTGTCGCCCATCGGCCAGTTCGACGGGTCCGACCGGATGAACAGGAAAGCCGCGAGGCCCAGGAAGACGAGCGGCCAATGGCGCGCCCACGGCGCGCGACCGGTTCGCTCGGCCAACGCCAAAAGGCCGATCGCCAGCACGAAGATGCCGGCCCAATTGTGGTTGAACTCGGACCATGCGCGATCGCCATCCGTCCGCGCCAGGTTAGGGTCGGTGTCGGCCAGGTTGAAGGCCTGCACGGAGCGCTGCGCCAGGGCCGCGCGCTCTGCGTGCTGCTCCATGGTTAGGTTGCTCAACTCGGCACGGGACGGGCTGACGAGGCGCGGCGGTCCGTTTGGCACCAAGCGTTCGGTCAATTCGCCGACCGTCAGCCGGTCGGAGGGAAGGTCCACCGCGGGCGGCATGGACGTCAACGACGCGGCTATGAACAGCACGGTCACGCCGATGGCCACCTCCGCCTCGGCGAAACGGCGAAGCCGTGTGATCGATGCCATCGGATTGCGCCGCACGCGTTCGACGACGCCGTAGTTCAGGGCGCCCAGCAGGAGAACGCAGCCGAACAGCGCGGTCTTGGTCATCAGCATGGCGCCATAGGTCGTGCCGTATAGGGCCTGGAGATTGTCGATATAGGCCAGCGACATCAGAACGCCAGCCGCGACGAGCGTGGCCACGCTGATCATGCTCATGACCGAGAAGCGCCGCCCGACGGTGCGGATGGCCTCGCCCGTCCGGCAATGGTGCAGCGTCAGGAGAAAATATGGAATGCCGCCGATCCAGGCGGCCGCGCCAAGCTGATGCAATGCATCGGCGATCAACAGGATATCGCGCTGGCCCATGCGGGCCGCGGCGTGGCTGGTGGCAGTCGAGCCGGCGATGATCGCCGCCGCCAGAAGCCCGATCCATGGCAGCATGCGGCGCAGCCCCACGTGGGCCAGCAGCGCGATCCCCAGCGCGGCGGCGGCACTCGTGACCCGGCTGATGGCATAGCTGGCGCCTAGCGCGTCCACGGCGGGCATTTCGGTGGATTGCACCAGTACGAACACCATTTGGGCCAGTGACAGGGCCTCGATGGAGGCCAAGGCCAGTGCCGAGATCACGACGAGGCGCCGGCAAACGCGCCAAGCGCTGTCCTCGTCCGCATCCAGGCGTCCGCCGACGGGAACCAGCAGACACGCCGCGAAGACGACCCCGCCAACGGTAAAGGACTGTGCGGCCAGGATGAAACCGCGCAGCAGGACGGAAAAATACGCAAAGGTGTCGAGAACGAGAGCTGTCATCGAGGCCCGGGCTGGGACGTCGGGGTCATGGGCGGCGCCTGGCTTGCACAGGGAGAGGGCTCGAAGCCGCCAGAAGTATCGTCATCGCGTTTCTTGCGTGATCCAACGGTTTCGATCGTTGCCGGATAGGGTGGCCGATATGCCGGGATTCCGGGGCGCGGTCTTCGGGTGGCCGTCGGTTCTTAACAAAGGTTACCGGCCCCGACAATCCAAGAAGAGGCCTGAACAGGCCCCGAAGGGCGATGCGTTGAAGTCCCGTAACCCGGCGGGCAAGATGCGCGCCCCCGATCGCCGATCAAGGTTGTGCCATGACCAACAAGGAAGATGTTCTCCAGAACTGCTTTCCTACCCCTGAACAGCCCTTTCCGGCGGAGGAATACAAGGCGCGCCTCAAACGCATCCGCGAGCGCATGGCCAAGGAGAAGATCGATCTTCTGTGGGTCGGCGACCCGGCCAGCATGAACTACATCAGCGGCTATCAGTGCGAGTGGTACCAGGCCCAAAGCCCCAAACAGTGGCCCGGCACCAGCGGCATCGCGATCCATGTCGATCACGACCACTACATCCTCTTCGACACGATTCGCGAGATCCTCATCACGCGTTACTGCACCCATTCCACCGATACGCGCATCTTTCCTTCCTCGGGTCCCAAGGTGACGCGCGACGGCACAGAATTCATCGCCAACGAACTGAAGGAATCGGGCTGGCTGAAGGACCGTGTGCGGGCCGGCCTGGAGCTCTACAGCTACCGCCCGACGCGCGCGATCAGCGAGCGTTTCGAAGGGCGCTTCAAGGCGGCGGGTGCCACCATCGTCGACGGCAGCGACGTGATGCGCGAGGTGCGTTGGGTGAAGTCGCCGCTGGAGGTGAAGTGCCTGGAGGAAGCCGGGCGCATCGCCGATAAGGGCATGGAGGCGGCGCGCGACGCCTTGCGCGTGGGCGCGACGGAACTGGAGGTTTACGGCGAGATGGTGCGCGGCCTAGCGGCGGCGGGCGGCGAGAACACGGGGCTGACCATGCCCGTCCTGTCCGGCAAGAAGTCGAACAGTCCGCACGCCATGTCGTCGCGCAAGAAGATCGAGAAGGGCGACATCGTCATCGTCGACCTATGCGGCGTCTACAACCGATACCACCTCAATCTCGCACGCACTTTCGCCATGGGCGAGCCTGCCAAGGACGTGCGCGAGATGACCAAGACCTCGCTGGCCTCGATCGACATCATCCGCCAGATGATCAAGCCGAACCTGCGTGTGGGCGATTTGGCCAAGGCTCTGCTCGACTACTATAAGAAGGTCGGAATCTGGGAGGAGCGTGGTTGGATCGGCGGCTACGAAATGGGCGTCGCCATGCCGCCGGATTGGGTCGGCAATTTCGTCTTCGACCTTTTGGACGAGGGCAACCACGATCAGAAATTCGTGCCCGGCACCTGCATCAACTACGAAAACCAATTCTTCTATCCGCGTCAGACAGGCATGTACTTCATGATCGAAAGCCTCCTGTTCAAGGAGAACGGCGCTTCGATTCTGTCGAAGTTCCCGAACGATCTGAACGTGATCGACTGACGGCGCGTGGGCGGCCGATTGACGCGGCCGCCCGCGTTGGCTCCACTGGACCGCGATTGCGACGGAAGGAACAGGATCATGGCATCGAAATTCGCCGCGTTTCCCGAGGCTGATTTCCGCGAGCGCATGGAGCGCGCGCGAAAGGTTCTGAAGAAAGCCGGAATTGGCGCCTGCATCTCCGTGGCCCCCGAACATCTTTATTACCTCGGCGGCTATGATTCCTGGGTTGCGGCCAACAGCCCCCAGGCCATGATCTTCATGACCGATGGTGGAGAGCCCAGCCTGATCGTTCGCGACGTGGACGAGCTGCTGGCGACCGAATGCACCTGGATCAAGGATGTCCGCACCTATCGCCTGCACGCGGAGAACGCGGCGGAGCGGATCGCGAGCCTGGCGCGCGAGAAGGGCCTCAAGGGCGGCAAGGTCGCCATCGAGACCCAGTCCTTCGCCCTGCCGTTCGCGTTGGGCGATGCGCTGCGCAAGGCGCTGGCGCCGGCCGAGATCGTGGACGCGACCGAGCTTTTGGGCGACATCCGTCACATCAAATCGGCGCGCGAGATGGTCTATGTCGAGGAAGCCGCGCGCTTCACCAATATCGGCCTCGAGGCCGCGCGCAAGGCGCTCAAACCTGGCATCACCGAGATTCAGTTGGCCGCCGCGCTGGAAGGCGCCATGCGCAGCGCAGGGTCGGACTACTGGTCGATCCCGACGGAACTGACCGGCGGCCCGCGCAGCCCAGGCGGCCACGGCACACCGCGCGACCGGGTGATCGAGCCGGGCGAATTGGTGCATGTCGAGTTCGCGGGCGTCTCGAACCGCTATCACACCGTGTGCTGCCACACGATGTCCGCGGGCGAGCCCAGCAAGCGTGCGCGCGACATCTACCGTATCACGCGGGAATCGCTGCAGGCGGCGCTCAAGGTGATCAAGCCGGGCGTGCCGGTCGCCGACGTGGAAGAGGCGTCTTATGTTCCGCTGCGGCGCGAAGGGTTGGAACATACGGCCATGATGCGCTTCGGCTACGGCATTGGCGCGGCTTTCCCGCCGGTCTGGCTGGAATCGCTCCAGATCAGCCGCGGTTTCGACCGTACGCTCGAGCCCGGCATGGTCTTCGTCCTTCATGCCTCTCTCGCGCTCATCGACGAGGGGATCGGCACCATGCAAGGCGGCACTTACCTGATGACGCCGTCGGGCTTGAAGATGCTCGTCGGCGGCGGCGACCGCGAGCTGGACGTACGCTGATGGCCAAGAACACCTACGAGAACGGCCGTCTCAATCTGCCCTTCGTCGGGCACTGCACCTTCGGAAAGCAACCGGTGTGCCTGGACTGGGACAAGATCGACGCCGACGTGGCCGTGCTGGGCGCGCCCTTCGACATGGGCACGCAGTACCGTGCCGGCGCGCGCTTTGGTCCACGCGCGATCCGCGAGGCATCGACGCTGTTCTCCTTCGGCCATGGCGGCGCCTACGACTTCGAGGACGACGTCGTCTATCTACCGGTCGACAAGGTCCGCATTGTCGATATGGGCGATGCCGACATCGTCCACACCGACACGATCAAGAGCCACGCGAACATCGAGTTCGGCGTGCGCAAGATCCTGCAGGCCGGCGCGATGCCGGTGGTGCTGGGCGGCGACCACTCCGTCCACATTCCCTGCATCCGCGCCTACGACGACCAGGCGCCGGTCCACATCATCCATATCGACGCGCATCTGGATTTCGTCGACGAGCGGCACGGCGTCCGCTACGGCCACGGCAATCCGTTGCGGCGCGCGTCGGAGATGAAGCACGTCACCGGCCTGACCCAAATGGGCATCCGCAACGTCTCGTCGTCTAACAAGTCGGACTACGACGCGGCGCGCGAGGCCGGTTCGGACATCCTGTCGGTACGCGACGTGCGGCGGCTCGGCACGGCGGGAGTCCTGAAGCGCATCCCCAAAGGCGTGCGCTATTACTGCACGATCGATATCGACGGCTTCGATCCGTCCATCGCGCCCGGCACGGGCACGCCGAGCCACGGTGGGTTCCTCTATTACGAGATCCTGGAACTGCTGCAGGGGCTGACTCAACAGGGCGAGGTGGTCGGCCTCGATCTGGTCGAGGTCGCGCCGGACTACGATCCCGGCGGCGTCACGGGCTTCCTGGCGGCGCAGCTCCTGATGAACCTGCTGGGTTTCATCTTTCACGCGCGCGGCCGGCGCAATTCACCTTAGCCCGAATGAAAACGGGGCGTCCTTGCGGACGCCCCGTCGTATTTCCAGGAAAGCGGCGCTTCAGTCGCCGGCTGCGCGGCGCGCGGCGTTGGCCGGGGCAAGGAAGCCGGTTTCCTCGTAGATCGCACGCAGCTTGGCCTTCTGCTCGTCGGTGAACATCAGCATCGGCGGGCGTGAATAGCCGCCCGGCAGGCCCAGCAGGTTCATCGATTCCTTGATGGCGATGTAGCCGCTGCCGACGCCAAACAGGTCGTACACGCGGCAGACGGTCTCGTGCGCCTTGCGCGCGCCCTTGATGTCGCCCTTCTGCCAGCAGTTGTAGATGTCGACGGCAGTTTTTCCGATCACCTGCGGCACCATGGCGACGCAGCCGACCGCGCCGACGGCGAGGGCGGGCAGATAGAGGTTCTCGAGGCCGACGAAGATGCGGATCTTGTCACCCACGATTCGCACCAGATTGTTCATCTGGAACATGTCGAAGGATGTGTCCTTGATCGCGACCACGCCGTCTATGTCGGCCAAGCGATCGACCAGCGCCGGCGTGAGGACCGCCTGGACGTATTTCGGGCTGTTGTAGAGCATGATCGGCAGGCCGCTTTCGCCTGCGACGCGCTTGTAGAACTCGACGATCTCGCGCTCGTCGATCCCGACATACAGCGGGGTCAGCGTCATGCCGCCCGCGCAGCCGACCTTGTGCGCATGCTTGGCCATGTCGATGACGTCTTCGGTACGGATGCCGGCCGGTCCGCACAGGACCGGTACCCGGCCCTTGGCTTGGTCGACCGCGATCTCCTGCACGCGCTTGCGCTCGTCGGCGGACATCAGGAAGAACTCGCCCGTGCTGCCGCCGGCGATCACGCCATGGCACCCCGCTGCGATCACGTTGTCCACGACCTGACGGAAGGCTTTCTCGTCGAAAGCGCCGTCCTTCTTGAACGGCGTCACGATCACGGCGAACGAACCGTGCCAGTCGACGCGCTGCTTGGCCATTTCTCTCTCCCGTCTTCGCACTGGCTAAGAAGCCGGGATTTTGCGCCTCTCGGGCCGCAAGGGCAACTCAGGTGCCCGGGCGGCGGTGGTTGCGGTTCAGGTAAGCCACATAATCGTCGGCTTCCTTCTGAATCCGCTTCTCGTCCCAGCCCATGATGTCGGCCACGGTTTCCGCCGCCTTGCGTGCGCCCTCGCGGCCTTGGGTCTCGGTCCAGCCGGCGCCCACGCGGCGGCACAGGATATCCACCAGGTTTTGAGGCTGTTCGTGCTCGGCCGCATGGCGAAGATCGCTCAGCTTGATCTCGGGATAGTGGTTGAGAAGGGCGGGCGAGGACGGATTGTCCGGGAACTTGCGCGGCCGGTAGTCCAATTCCTTAGGCGCGCCCGAAGGCTTGATCACGGACTGAATACGCCCGGCCAGCTCAATGCCCGCCGAACGGTGGGTGGTCAGCGGCCCCGCCGTCATGGCGAAGACGTTGGGCATGCCTTCGCCCGAGAAGTCGTGGACCTCGCGCGAGCGAGCGCCCTTGGGCAAATCGGGATCGTAGGTGAGGGGGCGCACGCCAGCCCAGGAGTAAAGGACGTCGGAGCGTTTCAACCCGAGGCTCGGCAGCAAATAGTTGGCCTCGTCGAGAAGCCAGTCCATGTCTTCATCCTCGGGTCGGATGTCGTCGATGTCGCCGTCGTAGACCGTCTCGGTCACGCCCATGTAGTGAAGGCCCTGGCGCCAGGGCACCAGGTAGACCGGCTCCACGCCCTTGCGGTTCAGTGTGATGACGCCGTAGCCGGCGCACTCTTCCGGCAGACGGATGACGACGTGGACGCCCTTGGTGCCCAGGATGCGCCGCTTCGCCGTGCCGCCGGCCAGCTTGTTGACCTTGTCGATCCAGATGCCGGCCGTGTTCAGCACCGACTTGGCCGTCACGGTGACGGGTTTCTCCGTACCGGCCGCGTCGGCCAAGGTCAGCGTCCAGCTTCCGCCCTTGCCTTGCGCCATGCCGGTGACGGGCGTGTAGTTGCGCACCACCGCACCCATGCGCTCGGCATCCAGCGCCATGTCCATGCCCACGCGCTCGGCCCAGTCGAACTGGTACTCGCGGAACATGGCAACGCCTTCGAGCTTGTCGAGGTCGCGCAGCCGGCTGAACAGGGGCGAGGCTTTGGCTTCGCTCGCGTTCAGCCGTTTGTAGTCCAGCGGCGGGTCGGTCGGGCCCAGCGTCTTCAGAACTTTGAAGGCCAGGTCAAGCTGCCACGGGCGGTAGGCGCCGTTTTTGTAAATCGGAAAGCCGAACTTCACCTGCCGCGTACGCGCCTCCGATGTCTTCACGAACTCGCTGCGCGCGATCATCGCTTGCCGCGTCATGCGCAACGCGGTCGAGAGCTTCTTCGGGCTTAGGACGAGATCCCACATGGTTCCGCCGGGCGCCAAATAGCGCAGGCCGCAATGGATCAGACGGGTGGAGCGGCTCGACGAAGCCGCGGCGATGTCGCCCTTGTCGACCAAGAGGACCGAATAGCCGAGGGCGGCCAGTTGCTGGGCCGCGCTGCAACCGTTGATGCCGGCGCCGGCGATGGCGACGTCGAATTCGCGGCCCGCGAGGCTGGCCAAAGTCACGCGCATGGGGGGCTCCAAGGGAATGTGATCGTCGGTCGTCGGTGGGAATGCTAGCCGACCTGGATCGGCCTCGAAACGCCACCGCCGTTAATTGCAAGGCGATGGAGTTGTCGTTTGCTTGACGGGTTTTAGGCCACCTGTCTAGTATTTCCATTCGTGTCCGAGGGGCGGGATTGGCTTGGCTTCGGGCCGCGCTGGTTTGCCCCGTCGAATGGCTTCGGAAATGAAAAGGAGGGCAAAGACCCCCTGGCCCGAAGTTACGAACGGACGCAACCGTGTCGGCTGTGGAGGCGGCTGGGACGGCCACTGGGATGTCTGGGAGCGCGCCGGGCGGCATGCAACGCCGCATCCGGCCTAACGGGGAGAATCCAAATGACCGTGCACGATTCCAACGGCGTTGGCCGTCGTTCATTCTTGAAGGGTGCGGCCGCCGCTGGTGGCATGGCCGTTGTGACCGGGCCCATGCTGTCGCGCGTGGCGCTGGGCCAGACGCGCGGCGGCACGCTGCGCGCCGCGCTCTTGGGCTTCGGCGTGGTCAATACGCTCGATCCGCAGAAGGCCGGCCTGAACTCGGACTTCTTCGTGCTGAACACAATGTTCAACACGCTGGTGAAGTTCGACGGCAACATGAAGATCGTACCGGATCTGGCCGAGTCGTGGACCAACCCGAATCCCACCACCTACGAGTTCAAGCTGCGCAAGGGCGTGAAGTTCCACGACGGCAACGAGATGACCTCGGACGACGTGAAGTTCACCATCGAGCGCGTCGCCGCCGAGGCCACCAAATCGCCTAACCGCGCGAAGTTCACGGTCATCGACAAGATTGAGACGCCGGATAAGTACACGGTGCGCTTCATCACCAAGCAGCCGTTCGTGCCGCTCCTGTCGTTCTTCACCAACACCACGACGGGCGCGCAGATCATCTCGCGCAAGGCGCTCGAGAAGATGGGCGACGAAGCGTTCGGCAAGGCGCCGGTCGGCACCGGTGCGTTCAAGTTCAAGGAGTGGAAGCCGGGCGAGAAGGTCGCCTTCGTAGCCCACAAGGAATATTTTGAGAAGGGCTTGCCCTACCTCGATGCGGTCGACATCCCGTTGATCCCGGAAGAGCCGTCGGGCATCACGGCCATCCTGGGCGGCCAGATCGATATCGCCAGCACGGCGCCTTTCGCCGACGTTCCGAAGTTGCAACAGGACCCGAACATCACGATTTCGAAGATGCCGGGCCTCAACTTCCGCTTTATCCAGCTCAACATCCAGAAGCCGCCCTTCGACGACGTGCATTTCCGCCGCGCGCTGTCGCTGGCCACCAACCGCGAAGCTATCGTGGCGGCCGCGCTGTTTGGCGAAGGCAGTCCGATGTGGGGTGCGACGCCGCCCGCCATCTCGTGGGCGTTCGAGAAGAAGCCGCGCGAGCTTTGCGTCTTCAATCCGGAGCGCGCCAAGGCGGAGCTTGCCAAGTCCAAATACAAGGCCGGCACCGAGGCGTCGGTCATCACTTGGGGTTCGAGCTGGTGGAAGCGCTGGACCGAGATCTTCGTCGCCCAGGTCAACCAGGTTCTCGGCGTGAAGTTCACGATTGAGGTTACCGAGGCGAACACCGCGTTCTCGCGGTTCCGGACGAACGACATTCAGGCCGAGGCCACGGGCTGGATCGCGCGTGTGGAGGCTGATGAGTATGTACCGGAATGCTTCCGCACCGGCGGGCCGCGTAACTTCAACAAGTACTCGAATCCGGAAGTCGACAAGCTGGTCGACGCCAGCCGCGTGGAGTTCGATCAGACCAAGCGCGGCGAACTCTTGAAGAAGGCGGAAGACCTTGTCGTCGAGGAAATGCCCTGCATTTTCACTATGAACAACAACGCCCACAACATGTGGACGAAGAAAGTGAAGGGTTTCGTGCCGCTGCCCTCGCAGAGCTTCGGCAACCAGTTCCCGCCGGTCAGCCTCGGCTAACCGCGGATTTCGTATAGGGACAGACCCCGGCGCCCTCGGGCGCCGGGGTTGGCTTTAGAGTAAGAAGCCGCGATGGGCTTTCTTTGGTACTTGACGATTCGCATCGGTGGCGCGCTGGCGACCATCGCAGTTGGGTCGTTCCTGATCTTCTTGATCATGCATCTGGCGCCGGGCGATCCGGCGCTGGCGGTGTTGGGCGAGTCCGCGACACCCGAGACGATTGCCGCTTATCGCGCGGAACATGGCTTGGACGAGCCCGTTCTTGTGCAGTTCTTCATCTGGGCCAAGATGGTCCTGCAGGGCGATTTGGGCCGCTCCATCGCCCTGGCCGGAAAGTTCCCGATCTCGGATCTTTTGGCCACTCGCTTGCCGATCACGATCTTCATCGGCCTCTATGGCTTGGCCATCGCGCTGGTGATATCGCTGATCGCGGGCACCGCCGCCGCGCTGCGTCAGGGCAAGCTGATCGACACGGCGGCCACCGGCATCGCGGTCTTGGGCATCTCCATGCCTGACTTCTGGTTCAGCTATGTGCTGATCCTTTTCTTTGCGTTATCGCTGGATTGGTTCCCGTCTTACGGCTTTATCCCGCCCACGGAATCGATCAGCGGCGCGTTCCACAGTGGCTTCCTGCCAGCGCTGGCCATTGCGGCGCCCATGGCCGGAGTCTTCGCGCGCATCTTGCGCGCTTCGCTGGTCGAGACGGCGCGGCGCGAATATGTGACCGCCGCGCGCTCCTACGGCTTCGCCGCTCCGTTCGTGTTTATTCACTACATCTTCCGCAACGCCGTCATCCCGTTCGTGACGGTCCTGGGCCTCCAGGTGCGCTATCTCCTGGGTGGCGTGGTGATCATCGAGCGCGTCTTCGGCATCTCCGGCATGGGATCGCTGATCGTCGACGCAGCCTTCGCGCGCGACTATCCGGTCGTTCAGGCCTGCGCGCTCACGTTCCTGACGATTGTGCTGTCGGTCAATCTGATCGTGGATATTGTCTGCGCCTTGCTCGACCCGCGGAGGACCCGCTGATATGGCCGCTGTCGCGACATTAAGGGGGTTGGGCCGGGAGTTGCGCCATAATCGCGTGGCTCTGGCCGGCTTCAGCATCACCATGTTCGTGCTGGTGGCCATCGCTATCGGTCCGTCCTTGTCCCCCTATGACCCGACCGCGATGGACTTCACAGCCATCCTGCAGCCTCCGTCCTGGGCGCATCCATTCGGGACCAACTCCTTCGGCATGGATGTGCTGACCCGCGTGCTCTATGGCGCCCGGAATTCGCTGATGATCAGCATCGCGGGCGTGTCGCTCGGCGCCATCGCGGGCACGCTGATAGGCATGACCTCGGCCTACGTGGGCAAGCTTTTCGACGCCGTCGCCATGCGGCTGGTCGATCTTCTATTCGCGTTCCCGATCTTCGTTCTGGCGTTGATGCTGATGCTGATACTCGGCTTTGGCGTGCAGAACGTAATCGTCGCGATCGCGTTGGTGTACATTCCGAATTTCGCGCGGTTGTCGCGCAATACGACAATGGTGGTGAAGTCCGAGCCTTACGTGCAGGCGGCGCAGGTGATGGGCCAGCCGCGCATCCGCATCATGGTGCGCGAAATCCTGCCCAACATTGCGGCACCGCTGTTCGTGCAGTTCACGGTCGGCCTGGCCTTCGCCATCATCATCGAGGCGGGGTTGAGCTTCATTGGCCTGGGCGTGCAGCCGCCGACGCCGTCGCTTGGCGTCATGATGGCCGACGGCAAGGACTACTTTCATCGCGGTCCCTGGGTGCTGACGCTCACGGGCCTGGCGCTGATGTTCGCCATTCTGGGCCTCAACCTTTTGGGCGACGGCTTGCGCGACCTGCTCGATCCGCGCCTGCGCCGGAGGGCCGCGGCATGAGCGAAGCGACTCTCACCGTCCGGAATCTGGCCACCGGCTTCAAGATGGGCGGCCGCGTGATGAACGTGGTGCGCGAGGTCAATCTCGAGGTGCGCAAGGGCGAGATGCTCGGGCTCATCGGCGAATCGGGATCGGGCAAGACGGTCACGGGCATGTCGGTTCTGCGTCTGTTGCCGGAGAACGCGGTGACCGAGGCCGATACGCTCGACTTCCAGGGGATCGACCTTCTCTCGCTTTCGGCCGAGCAGTTCCGCGAGTTGCGCGGCACGCGCCTGGCCATGGTGTTCCAGGATCCGGTGGGCGCCTTCAACCCGGCCAAGAAGATCAGCTGGCATCTGCGCCAGGTGTTCGAGCGCGCGGGCACCAAGTCGCCGGCGCACGCCGAGCGCGCCAAGAACTGGCGCGCCTCGGCCATCAAACTGTTGGCCGATGTGGGTATCCCGCACGGCGCCAATGTCATGCGCCAGTATCCGCATCAGCTTTCGGGCGGAATGCTTCAGCGCACGCTGATCGCCATGGTGCTGGTGTTCGAGCCCGAACTGATCGTCGCCGATGAACCCACGACCAACCTGGACAACATCGTCGAGCGGCAGATCCTGCGCCTGTTCCGCGACCTGCAAAAGCGTCTCGACTGCGCCTTTCTGTTCGTGACCCACGATATGACGATCGCAGCCATGCTGTGCGACCGCATCGCCGTGATGTACGCGGGCAACATCGTCGAGATCGGTCCGACCAAGCAGATCTTCTCGGACCCGAAGCATCCCTACACCCAGGGGCTTTTGGCCTCGGCGCTGGCGCTCGACAAGAAGACCGAGCGGTTGCAGGAAATTCCGGGCGAGTTGCCCAATCCCGGCAACCTACCGCCGGGCTGTCTGTTCGAGCCGCGCTGCAAGTTCGCCAAGGCCGAATGCCGTGCGAAGCCGCCGGCCATGGTCGATGTGGGAGGGGCGCGCGACGTTCGTTGCGTTCTGTACGGCCATGGTTGAGAAGGCGGCCCCGGTGGACAAGAACACGCCGCTTCTGTCGGTGCGCGACCTTCTGGTGCGCTTCAAATTGCGCGATGGCTTGAGTGCTGCGCTTTCGCGCGGCCCGTCCTACCTCAAGGCCGTGGACGAGATCAGCTTCGACGTCGGCCGCGGTGAGGTCTTAGGGCTGGTCGGCGAATCCGGCAGCGGCAAGACCACCATTGGCAAGGCGATCCTGCGCCTCTACGAACCCGAGAGCGGTTCCATCGTGGTCAACGGCGTGGACATCACGCGCATGGGCGACCGCGCGTTGAAGCGTTACCGGCGTGACCTGCAGATGGTATTCCAGGATCCGCTCTCCTCGCTCAATCCGCGCCATACCGTGCGGACCTCGCTGCGTACGCCGCTCTTGCTCCACAAGATCTGCCCGCCGAACGAGGTGGAGAAGCGCATCGACGAGGCGCTGACCCGCGCCGGCCTGTCGCCCATCTTCAAGGCGCGTTATCCGCACGAGCTTTCGGGCGGCCAGCTCCAGCGCGTGGCCATCGCCCGTGCGCTGACCATGTCGCCCGGCCTGGTCGTGGCGGACGAACCCGTGTCCAAGCTGGACGTCTCGGTCCGTGCGCAGATCCTGAACCTGTTCAAGGACCTGCAGACGAAGTTCGGCATCTCGATCATTTTCATCACCCACGACCTGCGCGTGGCGCGCTATCTCTGCCACCGCATCGGCGTGATGTATTTCGGCAAGCTGGTCGAGATCGCGCCGGTCGAGGAACTGTTCACGGCGCCGAAGCACCCCTGCACCAAGGCGCTGCTCGGCACGGTTGGCGCCGAGGGCGAAAGCCTGGATGGCGCGCAGGTGGCGGGCGAGGCGTTCAATCCGGCCGCCGACACCACGGGCTGCCGCTACTACGCCCGTTGCCCCATGCGGGTCGAGCGCTGCAAGACGGCGCACCCGCCGATGGAAACGATCAAGCCCGGCCACGACATCGCCTGCTACGAGTGGCGCCGGAGCTGAGTGTCTCCGACTCGGTGGGCGTGGGTAAAACGCTCGCGGGTCAACGCGTCGTCCTGATCGGTGCTTCCACCGGAATCGGTTTGGCCACGGCCAAGGCGGCGCTGACTGCCGACGCCAAGGTCGTCATCGCCGCGCGGTCGGTCGAACGGCTGGATCGGGCCTGGAATGCGCTGGACCGCAAGGTCGAGGCCTTCCGCCTGGATGCGACCGAGGAGCATTCCGTGGCGGCGTTCCTCGCGCGCATGGAAGCCTTTGATCATTTGGCCGTGTTCGTGCCGACAGCGCCCTCGGCCAAGATACGCTCCCAGCTTGGCGCGTTCCTGGAGACGCCGCCCGAGGCATTCGAGGCCGTGCTCCGCAACAAATTCCTGCCCCAGCTTTATGCCGCCCGCCACGGCGCCAAGCGTATCGCGCCGGGCGGCTCGCTCCTGTTCGTGACCGGCCAGGCGCACCGAAAATCCCTGCCAGGCTATGCCGCCAGCGCCGCAGCCAACGGCGCGACGGAAGCGCTGGTGCGGACGCTGGCGGTCGAGCTCGCGCCCGTGCGCGTCAATGCGATCGCGCCGGGCCTGGTGGAAACGGATATCCTGCGCGCGGCTCCCGAGGCGTTCCGCCGCGCGACAGCCGAAAAAGTCGCGCGCCATCCCGTGCCGCGCTGGGGCACGCCCGAGGAAACGGCGGATGGGATCCTGTTGCTAATGGCCAATCGTTTCGTGACCGGCACCGTGCTTGAATTGGACGGCGGAATGAAGCTCACTTGAGCCGTCCGTGAAACCGGGAGAGTGGTTCATGCGCCGTTCACTGCCGCCGTTCGCGCTTCTCGCGCTTTTCGCGCTGGCCTTGGCGACTGTGCCCGCATCTGCTCAAACGCCGCCCACTGTCGTCTCCTTCAACGACATGACGGCTGGCCAACCCCCGCTGGGTTTCACGACAGGTCTCGGCGGAACGGGGGCGTCCTCGATCTGGCGCATCGAGGACGATCCGCGTGCGCCGCGCGGCAAGGTGCTGGTTCAGAAAAGTACCGACAGCAGTAGCCTGCGCTATCCGATCTGTATGTATGACGGCATCCGCACGCTCAATACGGACGTGACGGTCTCCTTTAATACCGTCTCGGGCAGGATCGACCAGGTCGCGGGCATCGCCCTGCGCGTCACCGACGAGGGCAATTATTATCTCGCGCGCGCCAGCGCGAAGGACAACGCGGTCACCTTGTCCCGCTTCGTCGGCGGAAGCGGCTCGGATTTGACATCGGCCTCGATCAAGGTGCCCGCGGGGACATGGCAAACGCTGCGCTTCAAGGTCGACCGCGAACGGTTGACCGTCTATCTCAATGGCCAGCAGGTCATCGACTGGTCGGACAACCGTCATACGCGCGAAGGCCGCGTCGGTCTGTGGACGCGCGCGGATGCCGTCACGATGTTCGACGACCTGTCGATCATCGTCATGCGCAACTAGGGGCCGCGATGCCGCTGGGCGGGCAGCGCATCGTCCTGATCGGCGGGTCGTCGGGGATCGGCCTGGCGACCGCGAAGGAAGCCGCCGCGCGGGGCGCATCGGTCGTCATCGCGGGCCGCTCGGCCGAACGGCTGGAAAGCGCCCGCCGCGAGATCGGCGCGCAGGCCGAGACCCATCCCCTCGACGCCACGCAGGAGGCTTCGGTCGAGGCGTTCTTCGCCACGGTCGGCGCTCACGACCACATGGCCGTCCTGGTCCCGACCGTGCCGGATGCGGAGGTGCGCAAAAGCGTGCGCGGCTTCGCCGACACGCCGCAGGAGACGATGGAAATCGTCATGCGGCATAAGTTCTGGTGCCAGGTCTACTGTGTGCGCCATGCCCGCCGCCATTTGCGCCCCGGCGGCTCCATCGTCTTCATCACCGGCCAGGCGCACCGCAAAAGCCTGCCGAACTATCCTCTCGTGGCTGCCGCCGATGCGGCGGTCGAGGCGCTGGCGCGCGAACTGGCGCGAGAATATGCGCCTTTGCGAGTCAATGTGGTGGCGCCCGGTCTGATCGAGACCCCCTTGATCCGCGACCTGCCCACCGGTCACCGTACGGCGTTGGAAGCGCTGGTCGGTCCACAGCCCGTGCCGCGCATGGGCACGGTCGAAGAGATCGCGGAGGCGATCCTTTGGATCATGGGCAACGGCTTTGCGACGGGAACGGTACTTGAAGTGGATGGCGGGTATAAGCTGACCTGAACAGCGGGAGGGTGGCGTGACCTATCTCGGACAGTCGATTCGCCGGCGCGAAGACCCCCGGTTCCTGACTGGGCGCGGACGCTATGTCGACGACGTCCCCGCGGTCCGCGCCGCGCATGCGGCCTTCGTGCGCAGCCCCCATGCCCACGCGCGCATCCGCGGCATCCAGACCGCCAAGGCAAATAAGCTTCCGGGTGTGTTGGCCATCGTCACCGCCGCGGATTGGTACGGCGCGGGGCTCGGCGATTTTCCCCTCTGGGCGCGCATCCGCTCGGTCGACCGT
Organism: Alphaproteobacteria bacterium; assembly: GCA_050180485.1. Classification (GTDB taxonomy): domain Bacteria; phylum Pseudomonadota; class Alphaproteobacteria; order CADEGL01; family CADEGL01; genus CADEGL01. Next base: position 60,759 of record JBFXED010000007.1, read on the forward strand.
GTGGAGCGCAGCCAGTTCGCGCGGCCGGTCCTCTGCAAGGACGAGGTTTGCTTCGTCGGCGATCCCGTCGCCATGGTGGTGGCGGAAAGCCGCGCCCAGGCGCTCGACGCCGTGGAAGCCGTCGTGGTCGATTACGATCCTCTGCCCTCGATCACGGAAACAGCGCGCGCGCTCGACCGCGATGCGGTCATCGCCCATGCTCACCTCGATTCCAACCTTGTTTTCGTCTCCGAGGTAGGCAAGCGCGCCGAGACGGAAGCTGCCTTCGCCCGCGCGGCCCAGGTCACCGAACTATCCATGGTGAACACGCGTATCACCGCGAATTCGCTCGAGCCCCGGACTCTGATGGGGCTCTATGACGCGACGGATGACCGCTACACACTATGGGCCTCGCATCAGGCGCCGCATCTCTTGCGCCTGTCGCTGGCCGAGAACTCATTGCGCCATCCGGAACACAAGATCCGCGTCGTGGCGCCGGATGTCGGCGGCGGTTTTGGCATGAAGCTGCCGGATTATTCCGAGGAGCCGCTGGTCCTCTGGGGCTCTAAGCTGACCGGCCGGCCGGTGCGCTGGACCGCGACGCGCTCGGAAGGAATTCTGACCGACGCGGGTGCGCGGGACCATTTCACCCGCGCCAAGCTGGCGCTCGACCGCGATGGACGTTTCCTGGGCCTCGATGTCGACACGATCGCCTGCCTCGGCGCCTATCTGACCCACCGCGGCGCCAGCATTCCGGCGTTCTTCTATGGCGGTGTATTCGGCGGCCTCTATACGACGCCGGCCATCGTGTGCCGCGTGCGCGGCGTCTACACCAACTCGCCGCCCGTCCACGCCTATCGCGGTGCGGGGCGGCCGGAGGCCGCCTATGTGCTGGAACGGCTGATCGACAACGCGGCGCGCGAGATGGGGATGGAGGCGGCGGAGATCCGCGCCAAGAACATGATCCCGCACGAACGGTTTCCGTATCGCAGCCCGACCGGTCTCAACTATGACTCCGGCAATCCGCCGGCGCTGCTTGCCACCCTTCGCACGCTCGCCAGTTACGATGCGTTGCGGGCGGAACAGAAGAAGCTGCGCGCCCGCGGTATCCTGATGGGGATCGGGTTCTGCGGCGTCGCGGACGCCATCGGCGCACCCAGCAAGACGACCGCCGCGATCTACGAACGCTGCAGCGGCCACGATTCGGCGACAGTCCGCGTTCATCCGACCGGCAAGGTCACGGTCTTCTCGGGCGCCCATTCGCACGGCCAAGCCCATGCCACCACCTTCGCCCAGATCGCAGCCTCGCGCCTCGGCGTGGCCTTCGAGGATGTCGAGATCGTCGAGGGCGACACGGACCGCGTGTCGTTCGGCCATGGAACCTATGCCTCGCGCTCCACGGTCACGACCGGCATGGCGGTCGTGAAGGGGTCCGACCGTATCGTCGAGAAGTGCAAGAAGATCGCGGCCTTCCGCTTGGAATGCGCGGAGGAGGATATCGCGCGCGACGGCCCCGACTTCGTCATCCCTGGCACCGACCGGCGCATCACCTTCCGCGAGGTCGTGCGCGAAGCCTATCAGGGCGACCGCTCGCCGCCTGGCATGGATCCGGGTTTGGAGGAGGCCGTGTATTTCGATCCCACGGCCACCACCTGCGCCACGGGCCTGCATTTGGCCGTCGTATTGGTGGATGCGGAGACCGGGCGCGTCACATTGCGCGACTACGCCGTGGTTGACGATTGCGGCTCGATCATCAACCCCATGGTCGTTGAGGGGCAGATCCACGGCGGACTGGTCCAAGGCATCGGCCAAGCTTTGATGGAGCATTTGGCGTTCGATCACGAGACCGGGCAAGTACTGGCGGGCAGCTTCATGGACTACGCCATGCCGCGCGCAGACGACGTGCCGTCGTTCCGGCTGGACCGGATCGAAAGCCCGAGCCCCGCGAATGCGCTCGGCGTGAAGGGCGCGGGCGAATCGGGCACCATCGGCGCGCTAGGGTCGATCGGCAACGCGGTCGTCGATGCCCTGTGGCACCTGGGCGTGCGGCATGTCGAACTGCCGTTCGCGCCGCTGCAGGTCTGGCGCGCGATCCAGACAGCGAGAAAGAACGGTTCGGGAGGCTGATATGAGAATGGTTCGTTCGCGCGGCGGCTGCGCCATGCCCGCGCTCGGTCTCGGCACCTGGAAGATGGGCGAGGACCGCAACCACCGGAAGGCCGAGGTCGAGGCGCTCCAACTGGGCATCGATCTCGGCATGACGCTGATCGACACCGCCGAGCTTTATGCCTCCGGTGGCGCGGAAGAGGTGGTGGGCGAGGCCATCCGCGGACGCCGCGAGGGGTTGTTCATCGTCAGCAAGGTGCACCAGAGCGGATCGACCTATGAGGGCACGCTCCGCGCGGCCGAAGCCAGCCTGCGGCGGATGGGCACTGATCGCATGGACCTTTATCTGCTGCACAATAGGAACGGCCCTTATCCGCTGGAGGATACGCTCAAGGCGTTCGATCGGTTGAAGCGGGACGGGAAGATCCTTCACTACGGGCTCAGCAATTTCGACGCGCCGGATATGGAGAAGGCCGAGAAGATGCCGCATGGCTCGGCCATCACGGCCAACCAGTTGCGCTACAGCTTGGCGCGCCGCGGCTTGGACAATGGCCTGCTCGATTGGCATGCCAAGCGCGACATCGCGGTCATGGGCTACACCCCGCTGGAGGAAGGCTTCCTGCGGCCCAAGCCCGGGTTGGCACAGGTGGCGGCACGTCACAATGTCTCGCCCATGTGCATCGCGCTGGCCTGGACCTTGCGCCATCCCTCCGTCGTCTCGATCCCGAAGGCCACCAACCCCGGCCATGTGCGCGACAACGCGCGCGCCATCGAGATCAAGCTGACCGGCGAGGATCTGGCCGCGCTCGATCGGGACTATCCCAAGCCGCCGCCGGGCACGTTCGACGTCTGGGGAACTTGACTTTTAACCCGGGTGCTTTGCGCCGCCATATGCTTCGCTGACGGGCAGCCTACTGTCGGAGAAGATGACCTTGGCGCGGATCGAAACCGAGCGTTGCCAGGATTCGATCTCGGCCGGGCCGAACTCGTGCCGGGGCGGCGAATCGAGCTCGAAATTTCTATGGAGATCTTGGCCGCGAACCAGCATGGCGGCCTCGCGCCCCTGCGTTTGATAGGCGCTGGTCGGCATCATTTCGACCAGGAGCATCAGCCGGCGCTCCCGTGACACGTTAGCGCGCGAACCATGCACGATGTTGAAGTGGAACAGCGACATCTCGCCCGGACGCAACGCCAGGTCGACGGCCTTGCTTGTGTCGAGCGGTGCGTCGATCGATTGGCCGCGCGCCAGGATGCTGTCTTCGCCCGCGCTTTCCACATGGGGCAGGACCGGTCCTTTGTGGGTGCCGGGCAGGACGGAAAGACAGCCTTGCTCGGGTCCGCATTCCGACAAGGCCAAAGCGGCGATGATGAGAACAGGCTTAAGCCGGGAATAAGCCGTGTCCTGGTGCCAGCCAGCGATAGTGCGGTTGTCGGGCTCCTTCACCCGGAATGCCATGCTGTAGCAAAGCAGATCAGGGCCCAGAAGATCCTCGAACGGATCCAGGACGCGGGGGTGGCGTGCCAACTCGTCGACCCAAGGGCAAAGAAGGTGGGCCTTGGTCTTGAGCTTCTTGCCTTCGCCGGGATGCCTGCGTTCGAAGCTCTCGAGTTGTGCGCGGTAGCGGGCGACTTCCGGCGCATCGAGCACTTGGAAGGGGCCACAAAACCCCTCGGTCTCGAAACGTTGGATGTCATCCAGCGATAGGCGTTTGGCCATGGCCGATCATAACCAAAAAGAAAGAGGGCTGGCCAATCTGGCCAGCCCTCTCGCACAAACGGTACGTGATCTTTACTGGACGATCAGCACCATCCGCGACTCGCCGCGGATGAGGTTGAGCGCGATGGGGCCTTGGGCGGCCGCGCGGACCGAACGGGTGAAGCCGTCGATCGTGGTGACGGGTTCCCGGTTCACCGCGGTCACGATGTCGCCCGGCCGCAGGCCCGCCTGCCACGCCGCGCTGTCGCGGTCGACGGTGCTGACTTCGATGCCACGCAGGCGCTGCTGCTGGGTGCTGCTGGGCTGCACGGCGTTGAAGGTCGCGCCGGCTAGGCGGGGCGTGATCTCGCCCGCCCGCGCCGTGACCTGTGGCTCCTTCTTCGCGACCTGAACGGTCAGGGTCTTGAGTGCCTTGTCGCGCGAGACGGAGAGCTCCGCCTTGTCGCCCACGCGCAGAAGGCCGATGCGGTTGCGCAAGTCCGCGCCGCTTTTGACCGTGCGGCCTGCGATGCTGGTCACCACGTCGCCTTCCTTCAGGCCGGCCTTGTCGGCTGGCGAGCCGGGTTCGACGCGGGTGACGAGCGCGCCCGAGGTCTTTTCTAGCTTGAGCGCCAGCGCGATGTCGGGCGTCAGGTCCTGGACCGACACGCCGATACGGCCGCGGCGGACCTCGCCGTACTGCACGATGTGATCGGTGACCGCGCGCGCCATGTCGATCGGAACCGCGAAGCCGATGCCGATATTGCCGCCGGCCGGCCCGAGGATCGCGGTATTGATACCGATCAACTCACCTTTCATGTTGACCAGCGCTCCGCCCGAATTGCCGGGATTGATCGACGCGTCGGTTTGGATGAAGTCCTCATAACCTTCGATGCCGAGGCCGCTGCGTCCCAGCGCGCTGACGATGCCCATGGTGACCGTCTGGCCCAGGCCGAAGGGGTTGCCGACGGCGACGACGAAGTCGCCAACTTCCAGCTTTTCCGAATCGCCGAGCGGAATTTGGCTCAAGTTCTCCGCCGGCACTTGCAACAGGGCGATGTCTGTTTCCGGATCGCCGCCGACCAGCTTGGCCTTGAGGATGCGCTGGTCCTTGAGAGTGACGTTGATCTCCACCGCGTTGTTGATGACGTGGTGGTTGGTCAGGATATAGCCCTTCTTGGCGTCGATGATGACGCCGGAGCCGACCGACTGGGTCTGTTGCTCGCGCTGGGGCTGGCCGGGTAGATCGAAGAAGCGGCGCAGGAACGGATCCTGGAACAGGGGATTTTCTTCGACCGGCGCCTTGGTCTTGACGGCGATGTTCACGACCGCGGGCGTCACGTCCTTGATCAGGGGTGCGATGCTGGTCATCTGCCCGCCCGTGGGGGACTGGGGCAGGGACGGCGCCGCGACGGCGGGGACCGCGAGTGCGATCAACGCGACCGCGGCGATGGCGAGGGGCTTGATCCTCAATGTCTGTCTCCCGGTAGGGGGTGGGCGCCGGGAAGGCGCGCCGAACCTCCGATTGGCTCCATTTTCACACAACACCCGGACCACCCGAAGCGATAGGCGGCTCCGTTGCTGCGAGAAATATGGATTCGATTGTGACTTGGCCGTGGCCCGTTCGGGGTGTCTCTGCCTCAATCGTGTATTTTCGCTCTAAGCATTTGATAAATAAAAATAATAAATCTTGGAACTTTTTTGCCGTTGCCTTGACAGCTTATAGGGCCATCCTTACATAGCACTCCCATCAGGTGAGTGCTAACAAGCGGCAGGGGCCGCTCTCGCCTCGAGTTCTTGGGAAAAATCAAAGAGGTAGGGACATGAAGTTCCGTCCATTGCATGACCGCGTCGTTGTCCGCCGCATCGAGCAGGAGGACCGCACGAAGGGCGGCATCATCATTCCGGACACGGCCAAGGAAAAGCCGATGGAAGGCGAGATCATCGCCGTCGGCCCTGGCGGCCGCGACGAGAAGGGCAATCTGGTTCCGCTCGACGTGAAGAAGGGCGACCGGGTCCTGTTCGGCAAATGGTCCGGCAACGAGGTCAAGATCGACGGCGAAGAGCTGTTGATTATGAAGGAGTCGGACATCATGGGCGTCATCGAAGGCGCCGCGAAGGCCAAGAAGGCGGCCTAAGGTAAAAGGCGGAGGAGACAGATCATGGCAGCGAAAGAAGTACGGTTCGGCGGCGAAGCGCGCGAGCGCATGCTCCGCGGCGTCGACATCCTGGCCGATGCGGTCAAGGTCACGCTGGGCCCCAAGGGCCGCAACGTCGTGCTCGACAAGTCCTACGGCGCGCCGCGCGTGACCAAGGACGGCGTCACGGTGGCCAAGGAAATCGAGCTGAAGGACAAGTTCGAAAACATGGGCGCGCAGATGTTGCGCGAGGTCGCATCGAAGACCAGCGATCTGGCCGGCGACGGCACCACGACGGCGACCGTCCTGGCCCAGTCGATCGTGCGCGAGGGCGCCAAGGCGGTGGCCGCGGGCATGAACCCGATGGACTTGCGCCGCGGTATCGATCTGGCCGTCTCGGCCGTGATCGAGGACATCAAGTCCCGCGCGAAGAAGGTTTCCTCGCACGAGGAAGTGGCCCAGGTGGGCACCATCTCGGCCAACGGCGATCGCGAGGTCGGCGACTTCCTGTCCAAGGCGATGGAGAAGGTCGGCAAGGAAGGCGTCATCACGGTCGAGGAGGCCAAGAGCCTCGAGACCGAGCTTGACGTGGTCGAAGGCATGCAGTTCGACCGCGGCTATCTCTCGCCGTACTTCATCACCAACGCCGACAAGATGCAGGTCGAGTTGGAAGATCCCTACATTCTCATCCACGAGAAAAAGCTGTCGAGCTTGCAGCCGCTGCTCCCCGTCCTCGAGGCGGTCGTGCAGTCGGGCAAGCCGCTGCTGATCATCGCGGAAGAGGTCGAGGGCGAGGCACTGGCGACCCTCGTGGTCAACAAGCTGCGCGGCGGCCTCAAGATCGCGGCCGTGAAGGCCCCGGGCTTCGGCGATCGCCGCAAGGCCATGCTGGAAGACATCGCGACGCTCACCGCCGGTCAGACGATCAGCGAAGAGCTCGGCATCAAGCTGGAGAGCGTCACGCTCGACATGCTGGGCCGCGCGAAGAAGGTGGTGATCGACAAGGAGAACTCAACCATCGTCAGCGGCGCCGGCAAGAAGAAGGACATCGAGGCGCGCTGCACGCAGATCCGGGCGCAGATCGAGGAGACCACCTCGGACTACGACCGCGAGAAGCTGCAGGAGCGTCTGGCGAAGCTGGCCGGCGGCGTAGCCGTCATCCGCGTCGGCGGCGCCACCGAGGTCGAGGTAAAGGAGCGCAAGGATCGCGTCGAAGACGCGATGCATGCAACCCGCGCGGCGGTCGAGGAGGGTATTCTCCCCGGCGGCGGCGTGGCTCTCCTCTACGCGACCCGCGCGCTCGACAAGGTCAAGCCGGCGAACGACGACCAGCGCGTCGGCGTCGACATCATCCGCCGTGCGCTCCAGGCCCCCGTCCGTCAGATCGCCGAGAATGCCGGCGAGGACGGCGCCGTGGTCGCGGGCAAGCTGCTCGACCAGAAGAGCCTGACCTTCGGCTTCAACGCCCAGACCGCCGAGTATGTCGACCTGGTGAAAACCGGCATCGTCGATCCGGTCAAGGTGGTCCGCACCGCGCTGCAGGACGCGGCGTCCGTGGCTGGTCTTCTGATCACGACCGAGGCCATGATCGCCGAAAAGCCGGAGAAGAAGGCTCCGGCGGGCGGTGGTCACGGCCACGACCACAGCCACGACTTCTAAGCCGAAGTCGCAGGACCGATCGTCCCGTCCTTCGTGCGCAGGGCGGGCAAAGGGAAAGGGCCGCGGGAGACCGCGGCCCTTTTCATTTAGCGCCTAAATGATCGTCCTCGGCGCTTGCCTCCGGCTTGGTCCGCCCGGCATCATGACGGCTCGATCCGGGACGGAGCGCAGGTCCCACCGGTTGGCGCCGGTTCATTTTCAGGGGGGAGACGCCGATGAACAAGAAGCCCGCGCGCGGCCGCGCCGCCGCCAAGAAGACTTGGCATCTGCACTGCGAGAACTCCAGCAAGCTGGGCGAGGTGTTCGCGATCACCGGCGAGCGGGTGAAGGCCGCCTTGAAGCGCCACCCCAAGCTCAAGGGCAAGCTGAAGGTGACGCTCGGCCAGGACAACGACATCTACGACAAGGCGATCCGCACGGCGGACTTCATGTTCGGCTGGCATTTCGACCGCAAGGACCTGCCGCGCCGCGCGCCCAACCTGAAAATGATCCACATGCACGGCGCGGGCGTGAATCACGTCATGCCGCTCGACTGGATGCCCAAGGGCTGCGTGCTCACCAACAGCCGTGGCGTCCACGGGCCGCGCGCGGCCGAATACTTGATCATGGCGCTCTTGATGCTGAACAACCGCTTGCCCGAGATGGTGACGCACCAGCGCGCCGCGCGCTGGAAGCAGTGCTATGCCAGCGTCATCACGGGCAAGACGCTCCTCGTCATCGGTGTCGGCCAGATTGGTGGTTCGGCCGCCGACTGGGCGAAGAAATTCGGCCTCAAGGTGATCGGCACGCGGCGCACCGGCAAGCCGCATCCGTCCGTGGACAAGATGTACAAGTCGAAGGACCTGCGGAAGCTTCTGCCCCAGGCCGACTTCGTCATGATGTGCGTGCCGGCGACCGACCACACCAAGCATCTCCTGGGCAAGAAGGAGATCGGCCTGATGCGGAACGGCACGGGCTTTATCAACTACAGCCGCGCCGACCTGGTCGATTACGACGCCTTGCGCAAGCGGCTGGTCAAAGGCGAGTTGACCGCCATCCTGGACGTCTTCAACCCGGAACCGCTGCCGTCATCCTCGCCGCTGTGGAAGACGCCCAACCTGATCATGACGCCCCATTGTTCGTCGGACGACAGCATCCACTACACGCCGCGCACGCTGGACGTGGTTCTTTCCAACATCGAGCGGATCATGGCGGGCAAGAAGCCCACCAGCGTCGTCGATCCGAAATGGCAGTACTGAGCGGACGCCCCACGGATTAGGACAGGCCGGTGACGCCGCTGGTCGTCGGCCTGGTCCTCCTGGCCGCGCTGATGCACGCGGTCTGGAACGCGCTGGTAAAGGTCTCGGGCGATCGGCTGGCGGTCATGGTCGGGATGAGCGCCGTGGGCGGTGTCGCGGGCTTGGCCGTGCTGCCCTTCGCGGCCACGCCGGCCTTGGCAAGCTGGCCGTTCCTGGCGCTGACGACGGCCATCCATGTCGGCTATTACCTGTTCCTGCTGCGTGCTTATGCGATCGGCGATCTAAGTCAGGTCTATCCGGTCGCGCGGGGCGGCTCACCACTGATCTTGGCGCTGATCTCCGGCTCTGTGGTGGGCGAGGCGCTGTCGGTCACCCAGGCAATGGGTGTCGGTCTCATCTCGCTCGGCATCATCAGCCTCTCGCTCGGCCGCGGCAGCCGCTTGGCGCTTCTCTACGCGTTGTGCACGGCCTGCTTCATCGCCGCCTATTCGGCGACCGATGCCCTGGGCGTGCGGCGGTCGGGCAGTCCGCTCGGCTATATCGGGTGGCTGTTCTTCCTCGACGGCGCGATGATGCTGGCCTTCGGCTTCTGGCGCCGGGGGCGCATGCTTTTCTCACCCTCGCGCATCGATTGGCGGCAATGGATCGGCGGCGGCGTGCTGGCGCTATGCGCCTATGGCATCGTCGTCTGGTGCTACAATCTGGGCACGGTCGCGCCCGTGTCCGCCCTGCGCGAGACCAGCGTGGTGTTCGCGGCGCTGATCGGCTCGCTGTTCCTGGGCGAGGAATTCGGCGCACGCCGCGTGATCGCGGCGTCGGTCGTGGCATGCGGAGTCGTGGTGATGAACCTCTAGAGGTTCAGTTGCGGATTTGCAGGCCCGCGTCGGTGAAGCGGGCAAAGCGCTCCGCATCCAGCCGTTCGGGCCGCGGCCATACGCGCGGGAAATAACCGCAATCGACGCTCTGGCCCGGCTTCAGCCCATGGCCCTCAAAATGCGGGCGGCCCGGCGAAGGACGTTCGGCATAGCGCGCGTCGTCACCCATCCAGATCGACGACAACGCGCGCCGGCGGCGAGCCGAACCTTGGTTGCCCGGCGCGCCATGGACGGTCAGGCCATTGAACGCGATGCAGTCGCCCGGCTCCACGGCCCAGGACAGGATCTCGTATTCGCTCCGGCTGCCCTCGATATCCGGCATGCGCTCGAACGCGGCGCCGCTCGCGGTGCGGTAAAGATCGCGCCCGTCCTTGCTCAGCTCCGGTGCGAACCAGCGGTTCCATGTGTGCGAGCCGCGCACCAGTTCCAGCGAGTTTTCCTTGGCTACGGGATCCAGCGGGAACCAGATCACGGTCATCTGGCCGTCGACCCAGAAGAAAGGCTGATCCTGGTGCCAGCGCGTGCGCTTGGACGTGCCAACGTCCTTCACCCACAACGTGTCGGCGAAGAAATTGACCTTCTGGGACTTCATCAGCCGCGCGGCGATGGCGGGGGCGGGGCCGTTCAGCATGAAGTCGCGGAATTCGGGGATCTGCTGGGACATGCAGATGTCGGAGAGGAAGAAGCCGCCCTCGCCTTGGGTGGTCTGCACCGTGTGCAGCGGCCCCGGGTGGGCGATGTTGCGCTCGACGCCCGCTTCCAGCTTGGCCAGCCAGCCGCGGTCGACGACGCCTTTCAGATGCATCACGCCGTCGCGTTGGAAATTTTCGACCTGCGCATCGGAAATCGTGACCGTCATGGGCTGCCCCTAGATGCTGACCTTGAACGACGAATTGTCGGCGAAACGCGGGCCTTTCTCCAGGGCGGCGCCGGCACCCGGCCAGACGCGCGGGAAATAGTCGCAGTCCATGGCATCGCCGGGCTTGAGCCCGTGGCCCTGGAACAGCGGCCGTACGGGGCCGGGCCGCTCGGCATAGACGGCATCGTCGCCCAGCCAAATGGTCGACAACGCGCGGCGGCGGTGCTGCTGGCGCGGGTTGCCTGGTGCGCCATGCACGACCATGCCGTGGAAGGCGATGATGTCGCCCGGCTGCATGTCGAAGGAGACGATGTCGTACTTCGCGCGCTCGGCCTGGATGTCCGGCATGCGTTCGAAGGCGTCGGTGTCGGGGTAGAGGTCCTTGCCGCTGCGGGTCAATTCAGGCTGGAACCAGCGCCCCCATTTGTGCGAACCGCGGATGAGCTCCAGCGAGACGTCCTTGGAGACGGGATCGAGCGGCAGCCAGAAGATGCACATATGCTCGCCGTCGACGGAGTAATAGGGCTGGTCCTGATGCCAGCGCGTGCGCTTGGGCGTGCCCGTGCCCTTCACCCAGATGGCATCATAGAAAAAGTTCACACGCTTGGAGCGCATCAGGGCGCCTGCGATGGCGCCGGCCGGCGATTCGCAGATGAATTTGCGGAATTCGGGCAGGCGCTGCGACATGCAGAAATCGGTCAGGAAGAAACCGGCGTCGCCTTCGCCCTGCTGGACCGTATGGAGCGGGCCGGGTTTGGCGATGTCCTTCTCCACACCCTGAGCCAGAAGGTCGAGCCATTCCTTCGAGAAGGCGCCGCGGATACAGGCGACGCCGTCGCGCTCGTAGGTTTCGATGTCGCGCTCGGTGACGGCGGGGTGGCTCATCGCGATCCTCCCTTTCGGTCCATCAAGAATAGGCCGTTTGGCCCTTTTCCGGCAATCGGCGCTGATTACGTTGCGGGCTCGCGCGCATGGTCGCGCAGCTCCACCAGGCCCGCGGAGATGATGAGGGCGGCGCCGACGGCCTCGCCCCAGCCGAAGCCTTCTCCGGCCAGAAGCGTCGCCGTGATACCAGCGACCGCCACCTCCAGCAGCAGAAGGACCGCCGACCGGCCGGGATCGAGGCGGCTCGCGCCCCACAGCTCGACCACCACCATGGGCGACAGCCACACGGCCGAGATCGCCAGCAGGACGGCCACTCCGGGCAGATCGAATCCGGCGGCCGGTGTCGCGGTCTTGGAAAGGACAAGCGCGAACACGAGGCCCATGAAGGCCGAGCCCGCGAAATTGGCGATGCTCTTGTCTACCGCCGGAATCTCCGTCGCGCGGCGGAACAGGGTGAGCGACACGGCCCACAAGAAGCCCGAGGCCAACCCCAGCCATTCGGGAAAGGTGCGCGGCATGGGAACGCCCTGGCCGTAACCCAGGACGGTCGCGGCACCCGCGATGCCCAACAGGATCGACAGCACGCGGAAAAGCCCCAGCCGTTCGCCGAGGAACGCCGTGCCCAGGACGCTGGCCCACACCGGCACCAGGTAGAACAGCAGGGTGACGCGCACGATCTCGCCGTAGACCACAGCATGGTTGAAGCTGACGAACGACGAGCCGGCGGCCAGCGCCATGGCCAACAGGGCCGGTGCGTTCTGGCGCAGGCGATGGCGTTTCGCCAGTGCTAGGGGCAGAAGCAGGGCGAGCGCGCATAGGCTGGTCGCAAAGGTGGCCCAATCGGCGGACAGGCCGCGCGCCTCGAGCGCGCGCAAGGGAATCCACCAGGCGCCCCATAGCATGGCGCCGCCACCGACGGCGATGAAGGGCAGGAACCGGCTGTTGGTCACGCGCCGCCGTACTTCTTCTTATAGGCATTCTGCGCGCGCACGAAGCAGGCCGCATGGGCGCGCACGATGCCCGCGCCGATCTGGCCGCCATCGCGGCCCGCGATGCCGATATCCATGGCCGGGGTGATACCGGCCTCCAGCACCTTGCAGATGTCGATGCCCGTCGGCGTGCCGCGATACTTTAGGAACGGGATGTGGAAGTCGGCGTTCTCGCCCACGGTGATCTTGTAGAGCGCCAGGTTACGCTCGACCATCACCTGGGGCTCGCCGCCCTGATAGGCTTGCAGCGGAAAGGCCGCTGCTTGCGCGAAGCCGCCGAGGCCGATGGTCTCGGCGATGATGCTTTCGCCGCCCATCCAGCTGATCTCGTCTTCCGTGTGGCCGTCGAACAGCTTGGCCTGCACGGTCGGGTGGGGCCCGGTGAACCACGCGTCGCCCAGACCGCTGACCCGGATGCCGAATTCCTTGCAACTGAAGCCCATGGCGGAGACGACGCTGGAACCCTCGATGCCGTGGCCGGCATCGGCCGTGGCCTTGGCCGCCGCCATGGAAAGCCGCAGGAAAAAGTAATGATCCTCGGTCAGCGCGGCCACGGTCTTCTCGACCGCCGCGCGCTTATTGCCCGCGAGCGCCAGGAAGGATGGGAACAGTTCGCGCAGGAACAGGAGCGAGGCCGCCGTGTTGCGGCTGTGCAGCTCGTCGCTCATGTGCAGCGCGCGCTTCATGATGGGTTTCAGCGGAATTCCGCCCGCCGCACGCACGGCCTCGGACAGGATCGGCGCCACCGTCTCCTGGACATACAGCAGCCGGTCGCGCACGCCGTCGTCATAGACGCCGTAGTTCAAGCGGCGCGGATTGGTGCCTTCGTAGAAATTGCAGAAGCCGACATTGCCGAACGTCTTGTTGCGCACGACGAAAACCGGCATGGACGCCGTATAGATGCCCGCGAGCGAGCCGACCGCGCCTAAATCGTGGCAGCCGCGCACGCGAATCTCGGCGGCATCGAGCTTGGCTTCGGCTTCGGCGGCCGTCTTGGCCAGACCTTCGAACAAGGCGCCGCCGATGATGGCCGCGCGCTGGCCACCCGTGTATTCGTGCCACGCCAACGGCGGACCCGAGGTCAGGATCGTCTCGCGCGTCATGCCCGGCATGGCCTCGATCGCGGGCCTGACGTCCTCTAGCACAGGCTCCGAGGCGCAGAAGCGGCGGAAGGTCTCGGCGTTCGCGGCGGCGCGGCGGGTTTCGGACATATTTAAGCACCTAAACTATCTCGCGCGGGCGAATTGACCCGCGCCAAGCCGTTCGGCATGATTTCGGCCACGTCGAGAGTGCGGGGATTTCCGCGGGGACGCAAGATTTCCCGCGGGAGAAGAAACGGGATCAATCGAGCGGGATCACCGCCGTCTGGGGAGAGTGCGATGGCCAAGCAGTCGGACAATACGCGGGGCGACGCCGCCGATCTGGCGAAGATCAAGCGCGAGCTGATCGAGAAGGGCGTGCGCTACTGCCTTGCGTCCTACGTGGATATGCACGGCATTGCCAAGGCCAAGGCCGTTCCGGTCGACCATTTCGAACGCATGATGCGCGGCTCGGAGCTGTTCACCGGCGCCGCGGTGGACGGGCTGGGCCAAGGCCCGAACGACGACGAGCTCGCGGTGTTCCCCGATCCCAATGCTGTGGTCCAGCTTCCTTGGCGGCCCGAGATCGCGTGGTGTCCCGGCAACCTGAAGTTCCACAAGGACCCATGGCCCATGTGCTCGCGCACCATTCTGGCGGCGCAGGTCGAGCGCGCGCGTAAGATGGGTTATCGCTTCAACCTGGGCATCGAATGCGAAATCTACATTGTCCGCCGCGAGGGCGACCGGCTGGAGCCGGCGAACCCGAAGGATGTCATCCCGCGCGCAGCTTACGACGTGATCAATCTGTTGGAGGAGTTCGACTGGTGCGACGAGATGATCCGCTACATGAACGAGATGGGCTGGAACGTCCACTCGCTGGATCATGAGGACGCCAACAGCCAGTTCGAGTTCGACTTCGCCTATGCCGACGTGATGACGATGGCCGACCGCTATGTGCTGTTCCGCATGATGGCCAAGGAGATCGCGCGCCGGTACGGCTACGAGGCCACCTTCATGCCCAAGCCCTGGGCCGAGAAGACGGGCAGCGGCGCCCACTTCAACATGTCGCTGGACGACCTCAAGACCGGCAAGAACGTGATGGGCGATGCCGGCGATAAGCGCGGCTGCGGCCTGTCGAAGGTGGCCTATCAGTTCATTGCGGGCGTGCTCGCCCACGGTCCCGCCATCGCGGCGGTGACCTGCCCCACGGTCAATTCCTACAAGCGGTTGGTCAAGACCGGCTCCATGACCGGGTTCACGTGGGCACCGATCTACGTCACCTACGGTTACAACAACCGCACCAACATGATGCGCGTGCCCTGGATCCGCCCGGAGATCGAGGGCGATGCGAAAGCGCACAAGGGCGTCTACCTGTCGAGCGCGCGCCTGGAATGCCGCGCCGTGGACACGGCCTGCAACCCGTATCTGGCTGCCGCCATGATGCTGGCCGCGGGCCTCGACGGCATCGAGAAGAAAATGGACCCTGGCAATCCCAACCAGGACAATTTGTATCTGGTCTCCGAAGCCGATTTGAAGAAGCGCAAGATCGAGACCCTGCCGCGCACGCTGCTCGAGGCCGTCGAGGCGTTCCAGCGCGATCCCTTCGGCAAGACGGTGCTTGGCGAGGATCTGTACAAGTCCTTCATCGAGCTCAAGGGCCGCGAGTGGTGGAACTACCACAACACGGTCTCGGCCTGGGAATTGGACCAGTATCTGGTGAAGTTCTAAGCGTCCGCGCGCTTCGGCGCGTCTCGCACTGGCGGCGGCAAGGGAGCGTCCGCCGCCTGGTGCCCGCTCATCTCGGCACCCGCCGTGGGCGGCAGGCGCAGGAAGGCGAAGGTCGACAGCGCTGCAATCCCACCCACGACCAGGAAGGCCGGCAGGAAATCATCGGCGTTCGGCAGAGAAGCGCCGCCGATGGCAATATGCAGCACCAGCGCCGCCACGCCGACGCCGACGCTGAGTGAAAGCTGCTGGGCCATGCTGGAGAAGCTGGTGGCCTGGCTCATCTCCTCGCGCGGGATGTCGGCGAAGGCAAGGATGTTCATGCTGGTGAACTGCAGCGAGCGGAAGAAGCCGCCGAGCAACAGGAAGCCCAGCATCAGGAACGCGGGCGTGTCAGGCCGGAACAGCCCATAGACGGCGATGAAGGCGCTGCTCAAGGCCGCGTTGCCGATCAGGACGCGGCGGAAGCCGAAGCGCTTCAGGATCGGCGCGGCCGTCATCTTCATGGTCATGGCACCGACCGCGGCGGCGAAGGTGAGCAAGCCCGAATGGAAGGGATTCATCCCGAACCCAACTTGCAGCATGAGCGGAAGCAGGAAAGGGATCGCGCCGACGCCGATGCGGAAGAAAAAGCCGCCGGTCATGCTGGCGCGGAAGGTGGAATAGCGAAGCAACGCCAGCTTGATGACCGGATGGCTGCTCGACCGCGCGTGCAGAACGTAGAGAGCGGTGCATGCCGCGCCGATGCCCAAGGCGGCATAAGCCACGGCGGGCGGAACCAGGCCGCGCCCCACCGTCTCGAAACCGAAGATGAGACCGACCAAGGCCAGCGCCAGGACCACGAAACCGCGCGTATCGAGCGGCGGTACGTCTTCTTCCCGCACATCCTCGATGAAGATGGTCACAAGGACGAAGCCCAGGATGCCGATGGGCACGTTGATCCAGAAGATCCAGTGCCAGGAGAAATAGGTGGTGATGAAACCGCCCAAGGGCGGTCCGATGATCGGGCCGATCAAAGCCGGCACGGTCAGATAGGCCATGGCCTGGATCAGCTCGCTTTTGGGGATGGAGCGCAGCAGAACCAGGCGGCCCACCGGCACCATCATGGCGCCACCCGCGCCTTGCAGGATGCGCGCGCCGACGAAGCCCGCCAGGGACGAACTGAAGGCGCACAGGACGGAGCCCACGGTGAAGACCACGATGGCGGCGCGGAAGACCGTGCGCGCGCCGAACTTGTCGGCGACCCAGCCGCTGATCGGGATGAAGACGGCCAGGCTCAGAAGATAGGAGGTGATCGCCAGGTTGAGCCGCAGCGGGCTGACGTCGAGCGACACGGCGATCGCCGGCAGGGCGGTTGCCAGCACCGTCGAGTCCATGTTCTCCATGAACAGGGCGCAGGCGACCACGAGGGGGACGATGACGTTCCGTCGCGGCGCCGAAAGCATCAATTCGATGTATGCCGCCGCATGCCCTGCATCAAGCGCGGCGGGGCGAGGTGGTCTCCTCCACATGCTCCGGCAATTTGGCGTGAATGTCGTACCACGCGGTCATCGAGTTGACGTAGATGTGGGATTCCTGGTCCTTCGCATGGCCGGGATGCCCATCGGCCGTGCCGGGCGTGTACCAGATCAGGTCCGGTTTGGTGTCGACGTCGATGCAGACCTGGCAGCCGCAGGTCTTGCAGAATTTCCGGTGCGTCGTCGCCGAGCTCGAAAAGGTCGACAGATTGTCCGCGCCGGACAGGATCGTGAAACCCTTGCGCGGCATCACGGCATAGGTCGCGAACATCGTGCCGTGGCAGCGCCGGCACATGGAGCAGTGGCAGTGATAGACCTTCTCCGCCGGTTCGCTCACGCGATAGCGTACGGCGCCGCATTGGCAGTGTCCTTCGATCGGCTTGAACGCCCCCATCGTCCGTCTCCTTTCAAAGCCCCGTTCCGCTTAGTGCGGCGACGCCGCCCGTGACCAGTGCCACGCCCAGCCATTGTATCCAGCCCATGGGTTCCTTGAGCACCAGCCGCGCCAGGATCACGGTGACGGCGCCGAAGCCCGAGGCCGCCACGGCCGCGATCTCGCCGCCGGGCCCCGTGCTGCCCGCGAACAGTGCCAGGTAGCCGCCGGCATCCAGCACGGCCTGTCCCATCAGGAACGGCCACCAGCGCCATTGGCCCAGGCCTCTGCCCCGCACGGTCAAGAGAACGAGCAGGGCGGGCACCAGGCTGAACAGGCGGCCGAGCCACAGAGTCTGCAGCGGGCCGTAATAGGGCGTCGCGGCCTGCCCGCCGATGACCAGGCCCGTATAGGCCAATGCCGCGGCGCAGGAGAGAGCGATGGTGCCGTTGAGCGTCTTGCGGTCGGCGGGCGTCGCGTTTTTTTCCGCCGTCGCCGCAACCGTGATGGCGCCCAGGATCGTGACGGCCATGGCCGCCCATTGCAGCGCGCCGGGCCGCGCACCCATCGCGACCCAGAAGACAACGACGAGGACCGGATGGCTGGCCACGATGGGCGCCGCGACCGAGATTGGCCCGCGCGCCAGCGCCTTATAGAGAAGCAGCGTCATGACCGTGGTGGAGACGCCGTTGAGCGCGGCGAACGGCAATCCCTCGGCGGGCCAGACCAAAGGCGCGCCGGTCACGAAGATCCAGAGGCTGAGAAGGATGGCGCCCGTGGTCAGCACGACCACCAAGGCGGCCGGAGCGCCGACGGCCCGCGTCGAGAAGCGGCATGCGAAATCCGCGGTTCCGAGGGATAGCGCGGAGAGTGCGCCTGCGAAGGCCGGATTCATGCGACGGACATTCTTATCCGAAATGCCGGTTGGCGCACGGCCAATCGGCGTGGGCGATGGTTGCGGTTGGACGAACACTGACACAGGAGAATGCCATGACGGTCAATTCGTCCCGGCGTCGTGAGCGGTCAGTCGCCGCAGTGTTCTGAAGGGCGCCGGTATCGGAGCGGCTTCGCGCACGTTTCCGGCGGTGCTGGCGCCGCGCAAGACTCGAGCGGCCACGTACGTCGTTGCGTGCGACCCCGGGGCGTCAGCCCCGCATCGCCTCGATCTGGCGGGGATAGGCGCCCGGGTCCACCTGCACGTCGACGAGTGCCGGGCCGTCGCCGGCAAAGGCTTCATCCAGGGCGCGATCCAGTTCGGCGGCATTCGCCGCGCGCCATGAACGGCAACCAAAACCTTGGGCGATCGTCGCGAAGTCGATCGCGCCATAGCGTACGCCACGCGTCGGCATCTGCCGCTTCTGCTGCTTGATGTCGATGAGGGACAGCGCGCCGTCGTTGAAGACGACGACCACGATCTTGCTGCGGTGCTCAACGGCCGTGGCCAGCTCCGACACGCACATCAGTAAGCCGCCGTCGCCGGTGAAGCAGACCACCGGCCGGTTCGGTTCCACCAACGACGAGCCAATGGCCGAGGGCAGGGCATAGGCCATGGTCGAAAGACCGTTGGAGATCAGGACGCCCGACGGCTCGTCGGCCTGCCAGAAACCCATGGCAGAAAACATATGGGCGCCCGCATCGACCGTGGCCCGCGCGCCGCGCGGCGCCTTGCGGGCGGCCGTCTCGACTAGGGCCGAGGGCGATAGGCCGTTCGTGCTTTCCACCCGCAACGCGTCGCGCATCTTAGTCTTCAACGTCTTGATCTCGTCCGGCTTCCACTGCGAATCGCACTTCTGTTCGCGCAGTGCGTCGAGCGCAGGCGCCAGCAGACCGATCAAGGAGACATCCGGCGTCTTGTAGTGCGGCAGTTCGGCCACGCGGCCGATCTCGATGATCGGCGCCTTGTAGCGCCAGGGCTGCGGGATCAGCTCGATGGGATCGAAGCCGATCAGGACGATGAGGTCGGCCTGCGATAGGGTCGGCGCCTCCAACGCGCCGCCCGTGGTCAGGCCCACGGTATGCGGGCCGCTTTCCGGCACGATGCCCTTGGCCTTGTAGGTGGCGAGAACGGCCGGGTTAATCGCGTCGACGAAGCGGCGCACGGCATCGCTTTCCTCGCGCGCCTGTACGCCCACGATCACCGCCGGACGCTTCGCGCCCGCGAGCAACCGCTTCGCCGCCGCCAAGGCATCGGCGTCGATGGGCGCCGCGTCTTGTGTCCGGCGCGCGGCCGCGCCTTTGGCCGGCGCCGCGGCCTGCCGGCTCGACAGATCGAAATGGACGGGGCCTTGTGGATGTGCGACCGCGCGCTCCAGCAGCGCCACGATGTCGGCCGCGCCGTCACCGGCCTTGAGCCGCATCGAGCCCTTCGCGATCGGGCCGAATAGGGCCGCGTGGTCGACGGCCTGATGGCTGACATAGGCGTCGCGCTCGGCGTCGAAGCAATCGGTCAGGATCACGACCGGCGCGCGGTCGAGATGGGCATAGGCCACGCCGTTCGCGGCCGCCGCCGCGCCCGGTCCGAGGCCGGTCAGGACGACGCCCGGCACGCCCGTGATCTCGGCGGAGGCCGCGGCCATGAAGGTGGCCGAGGTCTCGGTGCGCGCCAGCACGAAATCGAGGCCGCGCTGCGCGCCGGCCTCGATGATGTCCAGGCTCGAACCGCCGCCCGGAATGCCGAACATGCGCTTCACGCCGAAGACGGCGAGCGCGTCCACGAGCGCGCCCGCGATGGTCGATGCGGTCATGATGTTATCTCGGGATTGATCGTCAGTAGCCGAGGGCGCAGCCGTCCTTGCGCGGATCGGAGCCGCCGACAAGCACGCCGTCGTCCTCGATCCAAACCGCCTGCCCGCCGCCATAGGGCTTGTCGACGCGCGCGACCTTGTGGCCGAGCTTGGCCAGCCCCTCCGCCGTCGCCTCGGGCACGCCGTGTTCCAGGTTGGCCTGGCCGTCCCAATAGAAGGCGCGCGGCAGGTCGAGCGCCTGCTGCACGTTCATGCCGTGGTCGACCACGTTGGTCAGGAAGTGCGCCTGGCCCACGGGCTGGTACTGGCCGCCCATGACGCCGAACGGCATGACGGTCTTGCCATCCTTTTGAACCATGCCGGGGATGATCGTGTGCAGCGGGCGCTTGCGCGGGCCGATGCAGTTGCGGTGCTTGGGATCGATGACGAAGCCCGAGCCCCGGCTTTGCAGCAGCACGCCGCTTTCGGGCGCGGTCAGGCCGCAACCGAAACCGTCGAAGATCGAGTTGATGAAGCTGATTGCGTTGCCCTCGCCGTCCACGATCGACAGATAGACCGTATCGTTGTGGGTGGGGAAGGGCGAGCGCGGCAGCTCGGCCATCGCGCGATCGCGCTTGATGTGGGCGCGCATCTCGTCGGCATATGCCTTGGAGAGCATTTGCTCGACCGGCACCTTGGCCTTGCGCTGATCGGCGACCAGGTCGTTGCGGTCGCGATAGGCGATGCGGCTGGCCTCCATCTGGAGATGGAAACGCTCCGTGCCGAGCGGATCGAGCGACTTCAGGTCAAAACCCGACAGGATGTTCAAGATCATCAGCACGATGATGCCCTGGCCGTTGGGCGGGCACTCGAACACCTCGTAGCCGCGATAGGCGGTCTTGACCGGCTCGACGTATTCCGGCTGGTACGCCTCGAAATCCTCGACCGTGTGAAGCCCGCCGAAGCGGTTCAGATGCTTCACCATGTCTTCCGCGACGGCGCCCGTGTAGAAGCCGTCACGGCCGCGTTCGGCGATGGCGCGCATGGTCGCGGCCAGGGCGGGCTGGCGATGTACGGCACCGGCGCGCGGCGACTGGCCGCCGGGAAGGAAGGTGCGTACGGAGCTGTCGTCGTGGCGCAGCCGTTCGCCGTCCATTTTCCAATCGGCGGCCACGCGCGGCTGAATTGTATAGCCGTCCGAAGCCGTGCGGATAGCGGGCGCCAGGATCTCGGCCAAGCTCTTCGTACCATGGTCGGCGGCCAGGCGCGCCCAGGCGCCGACGCATCCGGGCACGGTCGCGGCATGGGCGCTGCGGCTGTCGATCGACGTGATGCCTTGCTTCTGGAACCACTCGACCGTGGCTTTGGCGGGCGCGTGGCCCGAGCCGTTCAGCGCAATGATCTTGCCACCCTTGGGCGCGTAGAGGACGAAGCAATCGCCGCCGATGGCCGTCATGTGCGGCTCGACCACGCACTGCACGGCGCAGGCGGCGATGGCGGCGTCCACCGCGTTGCCGCCGGCGCGCAGCATGTCGACGGCCGTCAGCGTGGCCAGCGGATGGGAGGTGGCGGCCATGCCGCGCGAACCGAGCGAGGGAACGCGGCCGGAGCCTTGGAAGTCTTTTTGCGTGAAATCCAGCATGTCACTTGATCTCGAAATCTGACCAGGTTTCAAAGCAGTTATTGCGCGCCAACGACATGACACCGATGGTCGCGCGGCAGCCGATGCCAGCCTTCTCTCCATATACTTCATAGAAGAGGTCGGAGACACCGCTCGATACTTTGTGAACGTCATAGAAGGTCGGCGCGCTGACCACGAAGTGCAGCATGCGGATCACGCCCTTCACCCGGTCCAAGCTGCCCAGCGCCTGCTTGATGCCGGCCAGGCAGTTGATGCCGGTGATGCGCGCGGCCTGATAGCCCTGTTCGACCGTGACGGTGTCGCCGAGGCGGCCGGGGTAGAGGACCTCGCCGTTGATCTGCGGAATCTGGCCGGAGAGCGTCAGGATTTTGCCGACGATGTGATAGGGCTTCATGCGGCCGTAATTCTGCCCGTCATATTTGTTTTCCCGGCCGAAGTCCGGCAGTTGGATGCCAAGCTGCTCCAGCCGCTTTTCCGCCGACATGGCGCCCTCCCGATCAAGCTTCGCGTGTCGCGGGGCGAAGTGTGACGAGCGCGCCAGGCCCTGTCCAGGCAAGCGGGCGATTTCCGCGCTGCCGCGTTGACACGGCGCATACCGGCCCCATAATCGCGCGGATTAAGCCGCTCGGCCAAACCCGGCGCGGTTATTGTTCCAGCCGATCAATGCTTAGGCTTTCCGTGATCTCCCACTCACCCTGACATCCCATTCATGAACACGACCTTGCGCTGGCGTCGAATGACGCCTGCGCAAGGCCGGCGGCGCCGGTTCGTCCGGCTTTGCCCGGGTCAAGCGCGCCCGGTGCGGAATGCGCCCAATGCTGTTGAGGAGTAGAATTAAAATGACACGCGTAAGTTTGTTCAAGTCGCTCACGGCCGCGGCCGTGCTAGCGTCCGGCGCTCTTGCCGCGATGCCGTCTCAGGCTGTCACCGTCGGCCCGGTGACCGATCCCATCGGCGTCGTGAAGGTCAGTAAGGGTCAGCCCATCGTCATTGGCGGTTACTGGGTTTTGTCGGGGGCGGACACGTCGCTGGGCCTGGATTCCAAGCGCGCGGCCGAAGTGTACTTCAAGGAGATCGGCAACAAGATCGCCGGTCATCCGATCCGCTTCATCGTGGAAGACGACCAGTGCAACGCCGAGGGCGGCCAGACGGCGGGCACGAAGCTCGCGGCCAACCAGAACATCGTTGGCGTGCTCGGCCCGGCCTGCTCCAGCGCGGCCACGGCGGCGGCGCCCATCCTGTGGAAGCAGGGCATGGTTAACATCTGCAACGCCTGTTCGGCCCCGCGCCTGACGGCGGCGGATCGCGGCCCGAACTTCGACGGCTTCCTGCGCACGGTCTTCAGCGACACGGACCAGGGCAAGGGCGACGCGAAGTGGATGTACGAGGTGATGAAGTGGAAGACGGCGGCGACCGTCCATGACGGCAGCCCCTACGCGCAGCAGCTCGTGGCCGTGTTCAAGGAGAACTTCGAGAAGCTCGGCGGCAAGGTCGTGTCCGAGGAGGCCGTGTCGCCCACCGACGTCGACATGCGTCCGATGCTGACGCGCGTCGCGGCGGCGAAGCCGGACGTGGTCTACTTCCCGGTCTTCGTCGCGGCGGCCGGCCAGATCGCTCGCCAGTCCAAGGAGATCTCGGGTCTCAAGAGCCAGATGATCGGCGGCAGCGCGCTGATGGCCAAGGACTTCCTGACCGCCGCCGGCGAGGCCGCGGTCGGCCTGCGCATCACCTTCGCCGACGTGTCGAAAGAGGCGTTGGGCAAGGAATACCCGAACATGGTCAAGCACTACCGCGAGATGTTCGGCGAGGACCCGATCCAGGGCTTTCACGCGCAGGGTTACGATGCGGCCAAGCTCTTGGTCATGGGCATTGAGAAGGTTGCCGTGAAGGACAAGGACGGTAATCTTTATATCGGCCGCAAGGCGCTGCGCGACGCGCTCTATTCGATGCCGCGCTTCGAAGGCGTCAGCGGTCCGATCAAGTGCAACGAACTGGGCCAGTGCGGCGAGTTCAAGTTCGCCGTCTACCAGTTCACCAACAAGGATCCGGCCACCTTCGAGCCCGGCAAGAATCCGAAGAAGATCTATCCCGCGCAGTAAAACCGGATAGAAACGTACCGTCGATGGAAGGGGCGCCGGAAGGCGTCCCTTTTTTTTCGCTGCGGTTCTCTCGCCATGCACAACGGATTCGGGACAAGCTTTTCCGATCCGTAGCCCTTCGCATCACACTCCGATTTAGGCTGAGGATGCAAAGGGCGACACCAACTGGATGTATAACGTCAACAAGTGGAAGACGGCGACCATCCATGACGGCAGCCCCTACGCCCAGCCGCTCGTGGCCGAGTTCAAGACGAACTTCGAGAAGGCCGGCGGCAAGGTCGTCGCGGCCGAGGCCATTTCACCGACCGACGTCGACATGCGCCCGGTGTTGACACGCATCGCCACGGCCAAGCCGGAAGTTATCTACTATCCGGTGTTCGTCGCGGCGGGCGGGCGAATCACGCGTCAGGCGAAGGAGACGGCCGGCCTGACCAAGAACCTGATCGGCAGCGGCTCGATGATGACCAAGGACATCATCACGGCCTCCGGCGATGCGGCGAAGGGCTTCCGCATCACCGTCCCCGACCTCTCGAAGGAAGCCATGGGCAAGGAATATCCCAAGCTCGTCGAGGCCTATAAGAAGCAATTCGGCGAAGAGCCGATCCAGGGCTTCCACGCCCAGGCCTATGACGCCGCCAAGCTTCTGTCGATGGCGATCGAAAAGGTCGCGGTCACCGACAAGGACGGCAACACCTATATCGGCCGCAAGGCTCTCCGCGACGCGGTGTTCAACGCGCCCGAGTTCGAAGGCATGAGCGGCCCGATCAAGTGCGACGCGAACGGCCAGTGCGGCAAGTTCAAGTTCGCCGTCTACGAGTTTGTGAATGCGGACGCGTCCACGTTCGAGGTCGGCAAGAATCCTAAGAAGATTTTCCCGACTCAGTAACGCCTGGAGTCTTTGTTGCACTGCAAAGGGGCGCCGTAAGGCGCCCCTTTGTCTTTTCCTTCATGGATTTAAAGATGCCAGCTTTCGCTCACCCTTTCGCACTGCGAGCAACCGCGCGGCGGCATTGTGGCCAAAGATGCCTTCAGGCGAACACGAATCGCGCGCTCACTTGGCTCGCAACCCTCGCCAGAGCGCAAGGACTCATGGCATGTTCCGTGGTCCACGGCCGACAAACGATCGTCACAAAAAGGATCGGGCGGGGGGAGCATAGGCGCCGGTCGAATTACCGGCGTTACCGGGAGAGCGTGGCCCCTTAGTCGCGCGAATGAGTTGAGGAGTGGTTCAATGCAGAAAACCAAGCTCGTGAATTGGCTGGCGGCTGCGTCCATTCTTGGCGCCGGAGCCCTAGCATCCGCACCCGCCATGGCCGTCAAGGTCGGACCGGTCGACGACCCGCTCGGCGTGGTCAAAATCAACAAAGGCCAGCCGATCACCATCGGCGGGTATTACGTCATCTCGGGCCCCGACACCGCGCTTGGTCTCGATTCCAAGCGCGCGGAAGAAGTGTACTTCAAGGAGATCGGCAACAAGATCGCCGGCCATCCGATCCGCTTCGTCGTAGAAGACGACCAGTGCAACGCCGAGGGCGGACAGACGGCAGGCACCAAGCTTGCGGCCAACCAGAACATCGTCGGCGTGCTCGGCCCGGCCTGCTCCAGCGCGGCCACCGCGGCAGCGCCCATCCTGTGGAAGCAGGGCATGGTCAACATCTGCACGGCTTGCACCGCGCCGCGCCTAACGGCGGCCGACCGCAGCGCCGACTTCGCCGGCTTCGCCCGTACGATCTACAGCGACGCCGAGCAGGCCAAGGGCGATGCCAACTGGATGTACAACGTCAATAAGTGGAAGACGGCGGCGACCATCCATGACGGCAGCCCATACGCCCAGCAGCTCGTGGCGGAGTTCAAGACGAACTTCGAGAAGCTCGGCGGCAAGGTCGTCGCGGCCGAAGCCGTGTCGCCCACTGACGTCGACATGCGTCCGGTGCTGACGCGCATCGCGGCGTCGAAGCCGGACGTCCTCTATTACCCGGTGTTCGTGGCGGCTGGTGGCCATATCACCCGCCAAGCCGGAGAAACCGCGGGCCTGACTAAAAACCTGATCGGCGGCGGCTCGATGATGACGAAAGACATCATCACGGCGGCCGGCCGGCGGTAAAAGGCTTCCGCATCACCTTCCCGGACGTTTCCAAGGAAGCCATGGGCAAGGACTATCCGAAGCTGGTGGCCGAATATAAGTCCATGTTCGGTGAAGCGCCGATCCAGGGCTTCCATGCCCAGGCGTACGACGCGGCCAAGCTCCTTACCATGGCGATCGAGAAAGTCGCGGTGAAGGATAAGGACGGCAACACCTATATCGGCCGTAAGGCTCTTCGCGACGCGGTGTTCAATGCGCCCGAGTTCGAAGGCATGAGCGGCCCGATCAAGTGCGACGCGAACGGCCAATGCGGCAAGTTCAAGTTCGCGGCGTACGAGTTCACCAATGCGGACGCTTCCACGTTCGACATTGGCGTGAATCCGAAGAAGATCTATCCGACGAAATAGCCCGTTCCGAAATGGTCGGGCTGGTTGAAGGGGGCGCCTCGCGGGCGCCCCCTTTTTTCGTCGCCCGGACCCATCACCAGCGCTTGTATTCGGCCTTGCTACGCCGCCCACGGCGGGATGCTCATGTTGCATCTGCGGCATAACTCTTTCGCTTATACGAACATTGGGATTCGAAAGGACTTTCTGGACCGGGCCGTTGACAACCAAACCACCGAATGCGTAGCCTCAAGATCCTGGGACGGAATTCCGTTTACCAGGGCGGGGTACAGGGGCGGCAGTACGCCGTTGCGTTCAAGGAGGTAGCCACCTCACGGGGGAACGTCCGGCTTAGATTCGGATCCGATTTTTCGGAGCCGCGTGGTCGGCGCTCTTTTTGCCATCGAAGACAGATGAACGGTTCCGGTATCCGCTCGCGGGCGGTGACGGGCCGGTTCGACGCTTCGGTGCCATTCCCCTCGGGTGGACAATGCTTCCGGCGCGTATCTCGCAGCAGGTTAGGTGAGTACCGACGTGCCCGTCCGGGCATGGCGGGGCGTCTGGTTCAAGATGGAGGCTCGCGAATAATGAAACCGTCATTCCTTTTTAAGTCGCTTGCCGCGGCGTCGATCGTCGCGGTTGGCGCACTGGCCTCGTCGGCCGCTTGGGCCGTCAAGGTCGGTCCGGTCGAGGACCCGATTCGCGTCGTCAAGATTCCGAAGGGCGCGCCGATCGTCATCGCCACGTATCACGTGATTTCCGGCGCCGACACGGCGCTGGGTCTCGACGCCCAGCGCGGTGCGGTCGTGGCGGCCGATGATCTCGGCAACACATTGGTCGGCCACCCGATCAAGTTCATGCATGAAGACGACGGCTGCAACGCCGAAGGCGGCCAGACGGCGGCCACCAAGATCGCGGCGAACCAGCAGGTTGTCGTGGCTATCGGCGGTGCGTGCTCCAGCGCGACCCGTCCGGCGGCGCCGATCCTATGGAAGGCCGGTATCCCGGACATCGCCACGGCCGCCAGTTCCCCCGTGCTGACGGCTCCGGATCGCGGTCCGTCCTATGACGGCTTCCTCCGCATCGTCTACAACGACCTCTGGGCCGGCCGCGAAGTGGCCAACTGGGCTTTTAAGGTAAGGCACTACAAGAGGGCCGCCACGATCCACGACGGCAGCCCGTACGCCGAGAAGCTCGTCCGCGTTTTCCAGGAAAACTTCAAGAAGCTGGGCGGCGAGATCGTGTCCGACGAAGCCATTGCTCCGACCGACACCGACATGCGTCCCGTGCTGACCAAGATCGCCACCTCGAAGCCGGACTTCATCTATTCCCCGACCTTCGTGGGCGCGACCTCCTACCTGATCCGCCAGAAGAAAGAGATCCCTGGTCTGGAGAAGGTGGCCCTGGTCGGTTCCGACGCCTCGATGGGCGCGCAGCTCATGGAAGCGACGGGCAAGGACCTGCTCGGCTTCGAGATCTCGACCACGGCAATGGAGCCTGAGGCTCAGGGCCCCGGCTACATGAAAATGCGTGAAAAATACAAGAAGCTGTTCGGCGAGTACCCGATCCAGGGCTTTCATGGCAACGGATACGACGCCATGTTGCTGGCCGCCAACGCCATCAAGAAGGTGGCGGTCACGGAAAAGGACGGGACCACCTATATCCCGATCAAGGCGTTGCGCGATGCCATGTTCGCGACCAAGAACATGCAGGGCGTGACGGGCAAGATCACCTGCGACCAGTATGGCGATTGCGGCGTGTATAACTTTGCCATCTACCAGTACACGAACCCGGATCCGAAGACCTTGGAGCCCGGCAAGAATCCGAAGCGTATCTATCCTGAAAAGTTCTAAGTCCGATATGAAGGCCGGGAGGCGGGCCAAACCCACCTCCCGGTTCTTCTTTTCGTTATCCTAAGTTACCCTCTTGTAAGATTTCCCCGCGGGGCGCAGGACATGAATCTCGAGAGACTGAAGCAAGTCACCTACGTCGACGTCACTCTGTGGCTCATGCGGGCCGTTGTCGTCCTCCTAGTCATTGCCGGCACCATCGGCACCGTCATCAAGGACCGCTACACCACCGAGCAGTGGGTCAGCATGGTCATGTTCGGCCTGACGATCGGCGGCATCTATGCCCTGATCGCGTTGGGCTACACGATGGTCTATGGCATCTTGCGCCTGATCAACTTCGCCCATGGCGACATCTTCATGACCGGCGCCTTCACGGCCTATTTCGTGGCCGCGCCTCTGGCGAAGTCCGGTTTCCTCGACGAATACCTGATCGTCGGCATGGTCCTCATCTCGCTGACCGCCATGACGGTCTGTTCGTGTATAGCGCTGATCGTCGAGCGAATCTGTTACCGACCGTTCCGCTCCGTGCGCTCTCTTGCTCCGCTCATCTGCGCCATCGGCGCGTCGTTCTTCCTGCAGCACGCCTTCCGCGGCATGTACGGCTCGTCGGTGCGCGCCTATCCGGACGTGAAGTTCTTCGACACGGTCATCAACATCATGGGGTTCAATTTCCCGCGCATCCAGTTCGTGGTCGTGATCGCGGCGCTGACGGCGATGTACGCGCTCTACATCATCGTCCATAAGACCAAGATGGGTACCGCGATGCGCGCCGTGTCCGAGGATCGCGACGCCGCGGCGCTCATGGGCATCGACGTGAACAAGGTGATCATTTTCACCTTTATTCTTGGCGGTAGCATGGCCGGCATCGGCGGCGTGCTCTACGCCTTCGTCTTCAAGCAGGTCTATTTCTTCATGGGCTTCTTCCCGGGCATCAAGGCATTCAGCGCCGCGGTGCTGGGCGGCATCGGCAACGTGCCGGGCGCCATGCTTGGCGGCTTTTTCCTGGGCGTGGTCGAGTCGTTGGGGCCGGCCTTGTTCTTGGATGGTCTGGGCATCGTCGCGCCCTACCAGCTTCGCGACCTGATCGCCTTTACTATGCTGGTCATGGTGCTGATCTTCCGGCCGCAAGGCATCCTGGGCGAGCGTTTGGCGCGCCAGCGGGCCTAACGGAAAAAGCAGATCGGTTTACGGCGAAATCGGCCGCACGGGAGTTGAAAGATGTCGTTTGAAATCCA
Organism: Alphaproteobacteria bacterium; assembly: GCA_050180485.1. Classification (GTDB taxonomy): domain Bacteria; phylum Pseudomonadota; class Alphaproteobacteria; order CADEGL01; family CADEGL01; genus CADEGL01. Next base: position 89,892 of record JBFXED010000007.1, read on the forward strand.
AGCCTCGACCTTCCAGTACAAGGATATCGAGCAGACCCAACTCCGTCGCACTCTCAAGGCGGGCGCGATCGGCGGGGGCACGATAGTGGCGCTGTGCGTGTTCGGGTTGATCAACCAGTTCCAGGAACGGTGGATCATCGAGACCCTGCTGACGCTGGCCCACGCGATCTTTATCGGTGTCGTGCTGACGGTGGGGGCGCTCATCGCCATTCGCTCTCCCAAGCTCGGCAGCGCCGGTCGTATCGTTCAAGGCCTTTTGACTGGTCTGATCGCGGGCGTCTTCCTGAGCGCCCTGATTTTGATCATGGCGAACTTCGACATCCGGAACATGTTCGTTTCGCTGTCGCCGAAGCTTTTGGTCTTCCTAAGCTATGGGTTCGATCCTCTGACAGCCTGCATCGTCAACATCCTGGCGGGCGGCGTCCTGGGTCTGATCGGAGCCGCGTTTCATGAGAGTCCCGCCTGGATTCGCAAGCCGTTGATCGCCGGCATCGCCACCGCGTTCTTCATCGGCCTGTTCGCCGAACTTCTCCAGCTCGCCATGCAGTACGAGACGGTCGAGCCGATCCGCGACTACATGTTCACGTGGGAAGGTCAAACGCTCCGCGGCTTCGTCACCATGTTCGTGTTGGGCTTCGCGATCTCGCTGTTCTGGGTGCTGCGCGGCAAGCAGGTGATGATCAATCACCGCGCTAAATCCCATACCAGTCAGCGCTCGATCCGCTATTTCCTCTATGCCATCGCGATCGTTCTGTTCCTCCTGTTCCCGATGGCCGCCGGCTCCTTCTTCGGCCAGGTGCTGATGCTGGTCGGTCTCTACGTCCTGATGGGCATGGGCTTGAACCTCGAGGTCGGCTTGGCCGGCCTGCTAGACCTGGGCTTCGTCGCGTTCTTCGCGACGGGTGCCTATACGATCGCGCTGTTCACGGCGGACAACGAGCATCTGATCCTTCTCCTCGACCGGCCGCTGACCTGGTGGGAGGCGTTGCCGCTGGCGATGTTCGCCTCGCTCCTGATGGGCTTGGCCTTCGGCATCCCCGTGCTCAAGGTGCGCGGCGACTATCTGGCCGTGGCCACGATGGGTCTGGGCGAAATTATCCGCGTCGTCGTGCTGTCGGACATGGCCTCGCCCTTGCTCGGCGGTTCGCAGGGCCTCTTGCACATCCCGCGTCCCTGGATCGGCGACTTCGAGCTCAACGACCCGATCCACCTGTTCTATCTGACGCTGATCTCCTCGATCATCGCGGCCTATTTCGCCTGGGCGTTGGAGAACTCGCGCCTCGGTAGAGCCTGGATGGCGATCCGCGAGGACGAAGATGTCGGGCAGGCGCTGGGCATCAACCTGGTCAACGTGAAGCTGCTGGCTTATGCCTTGGGCGCATGGTTCGCGGGCCTGGCGGGCGCCATCTTCGCCGTGATGCTGGGGTCGATCTTCCCGCACAGCTTCCAGCTTCTCATCTCGATCAACATCCTGGCGCTCATCATCGTCGGCGGTATCGGCAGCTTGCCGGGCGTCGTCGTCGGTGCGCTCATGCTGATCGGCACGCCGGAGCTTCTGCGCGAGTTCGGCGAATACCGGTTCCTGGCCTATGGTTTCGTTCTGATCGTCATGATGCGGGTGAAACCCCTGGGTCTCTGGCCGTCCGCAGTTCGCAAGCGCGAATTGGCAGCCGCCGCCGAGGCCGAGGCGCAGGTGCGCGCCACGTCTGGGCAGAAAGCATGATGCGGCGCACACGAAGCTATCGAGCGAGAGATACGCGATGACGACAGGACAGACCCTTCTCAAGACCAACGCGCTGACCAAGCGGTTCGGCGGTCTGGTGGCCATCGACGCCCTCGACCTCGACGTCAAGGAACGTTCGATCCACAGCATCATCGGCCCGAACGGCGCCGGGAAGACCACGGTCTTCAACTGCATCATGAATTTCTTCCCCATCGAAGGCGGCGAGATCCGTCTTTCGGAGGAGAGAATCGACAACATGACGCCCGACCGCGTCGCCTATCGCGGGATCGGACGCACCTACCAGAACATCCGCCTGTTCAAGAACATGTCGTCGATCGAGAACATCCTGGTCGGCATGCACATGCACTTGAAGTCGCGTTGGTGGGGGGCGGTCTTGCGTTCCCCCCATTCGCGGCATGACGAGAAGAAGGCGGTCGAGGAAGCCACGCGGCTCTTGCAGTATGTAGGCCTCAGGGGCAAGGGCGATGTGCTCGCCCGCAACCTGCCCTACGGCGAGCAGCGCAAGCTGGAGATTGCCCGCGCGCTGGCCATGAAGCCCAAGCTTCTGATGCTGGACGAGCCGACGGCGGGCATGAACCCGTCGGAAAGTCTCGAGATGGTTGGTTTCATACGCGGCCTGCGCGACCAGTTGGGCATCACGATCCTTCTGATCGAGCACCACATGCCCGTGGTGATGGGCATGTCCGACACCGTCACCGTGCTGGACCATGGCACCAAGATCTCCGAAGGCCCGCCGGATCATGTAAAGCGGGACAAGAAGGTGATCGAGGCCTACCTCGGCCAGAGCGGAGTGGGCCACATGACCTGAGCCGGATTTTGGCTTTGGGCTCGGGGCATTAGGAGATCGAGATGGCGATCCTGGAAGTCGACAATATCAACGTCTACTACGGCAACATTCGCGCGTTGCACGGCATTACGTTCAATGTCGAGGAAGGCAAGATCATCACGCTGATCGGCGCCAACGGCGCGGGCAAGACCACGACGCTGAATTCGATCAGCGGCATTCTGGCGCCGCGCCAGGGCACGGTGAAGGTCTTTGGCGAGGATGTCAGGCAGGTCATGCCGCATCTTTTGGTGCCCAAGGGCGTCATCCAGGTGCCCGAAGGCCGCCGCATTTTCTCGCGCCTGACCGTCGACGAGAATCTGTCGATGGGCGCCTTCACCCAACTCGACAAGGCCAAGAACGCGCAGAATCGCGAACGGGTGCTGGAGATGTTCCCCCGCCTGCGCGAGCGCATCACCCAGATCGCCGGCACGCTTTCGGGCGGCGAGCAGCAGATGTTGGCCATCGGCCGCGCGCTGATGTCCAACCCCAAGCTCCTGCTTTTGGATGAACCCAGCATGGGACTGGCGCCCATCCTGGTGGACCAGGTGTTCGAATCGATCCAGGACATCAACAAGACCGGCGTGACCATCCTTCTGGTCGAGCAGAACGCCTATGTGGCGCTGCAGATCGCGCACTACGGCTATGTGCTGGAAAGCGGCCAGATCGTGCTGGAGGGCGACGCCAAGACGCTCATCGAGAACGAGGATATCCGCAAGGCCTATCTGGGCTAACGGCGGCTCCAGACGCTTCCTTCCGGCGGCCGACCCTTCCTGGGCCGGCCGTTCGCTTATGGGGCCTGGCCGTTGTAGCTGGGAGGCGGTTGGGGGTACGATCCACACCATATTCGCCGCCTTCGGGCGGCCGATTTTCACGCCCGGAACAGGGAGTTCCCTATGCGCTTCGATGGCGTCTATTCACCGGTGATCACCCCGTTCAACGACGACGAGACGATCGACGAGGCGGCCTGGTACGAGATGATCGATTGGCAGATCGCCAACGGCGTCCATGGTCTCGTGATCGGCGGTTCGACCGGCGAGGTCTATGCCCTCTCGAAGGAAGAGCGGCTCGACCAGTTCCGCAAGGCAAAGGCCTTCATCAAGGGCCGCGTGCCGTGGTTGGCCGGCGTCAACGCCATGACGACCAAGGAATGCTGCGGCTTCGCCGAGGCGGCGCGCGAGATCGGCGCCGACGGGCTTCTGGTCGCCGCACCCCCGTACTCGCTGCCGACCGAGAAGGAGCTGGCGCTCCACGTGCTTCGCATCGAGCGCGCCGCTTGCCTGCCGATCATGCTCTACAACTATCCGGGCCGCACGGGCGTCGAGATGGGCGAGGAGTTCCTCTCGCGCGTCAGCCAGAACGCCAACATCCGTGCCATCAAGGAGACCAGCGGCGACATCAACCGCGTGCACCTGATCGCGCGCGAGTTCCCGCAGTTGGAGCTTATCTGCGGCGCCGACGACCAGGTGCTCGAGTTCTTCGTCTGGGGCTCGCGCGGCTGGGTGTGCGGCGCGGCCAACTGCGTCTTGAAGGAAGCCATCGCCATCTGGGAGGCCTGCGTCGTCGAGAAGGACTTCGAGAAGGGCCGCCGCATGACCATGGCCATGATGCCGCTGTTCAGCGTGCTCGAGCGCGGCGGCAAGTTCCTGCAATGCGTGAAATACGCCTGCGACATCCAAGGCCTGCCCTCGGGGGCGGTGCGCCGTCCGTTGCAGCCGCTGAAGAAGGAGTTCGCGCGCGAGCTGCGCGACGCGCTTCTCAACGGCCAGGCCGCCGTGCGCGCCATCCAGGAAGAAAGCAAGCACCCCGCCGCCAAGGTGCATCAACTCCGCGCTTAAGGAACCGCGACCATGTCCGATCTTCTGACCCGCGAGGAATTCCAGTCCATCGCGGACCGCATGGACCTGCCCAGCAACGCCTTCATCAACGGCCGCTTCACGGCCGCGCGGGCGGGCAAGCGCTTCGACACACATAATCCGGCCACGGGCAAGAAGATCGCCGAGATCGCGCTGTGCGATGTGGCCGATGTGGATGCGGCGGTGTCCAAAGCGCGCGAGGCGTTCGAGCGCGGCGTGTGGTCGAAGATGCACCCGACCGAGCGCAAGCGTCGCCTGATCCAGCTGGCCAAGCTGATCCGCCGCGACCGCTTCCAGCTGGCCGTGATGGAGAGCGTGGAAAGCGGCAAGCCCATCCGCGATATCATGACCGTGGACCTGCCGGAGACGCTCCACTGCCTGGAATGGCACGCGGAGGCGACCGACAAGCTCTACGATCAGGTCTCGCCCTCGGGCGACGACGCGCTCGGCCTGGTCGTGCGTGAGCCGCTCGGCGTCGTGGCCTGCGTCCTGCCGTGGAACTTCCCGCTGATGATGGTGGCGTGGAAGATCGGGCCCGCGCTTTCGGCCGGCAACAGCGTGATCGTGAAGCCCGCCGAGCAGACCAACATGACCACCCTGCGCCTGGCCGAGCTTGCGCTCGAGGCCGGCATCCCGCCGGGGGTCTTCTCGGTCGTCACCGGTCCCGGCGAGGTCACCGGCCGGGCGCTCGGCCTGCACCCCGACATCAACGGCATCTCGTTCACGGGCTCGACCGAGATCGGCCGCAAATTCCTGGAGTATGCGGCGCAAAGCAACCTGAAGCGCACGGTCTTGGAGTGCGGCGGCAAGAACCCATCCGTCGTCCTGGCCGATGCGGAGAATTTGGACGAGGTGGCGCGCCACGTCGTCTATTCCGTGCTCTGGAACATGGGCCAGAACTGCTCGTCCAATTCGCGCCTGATCGTCGACCGCAAGATCAAGGACAAGCTGATGGAGCGGGTCGTGGCGCGCGTGCGCGACTGGCGCACGGGCTATCCGCTCGACCCCGCCAACGCGTTGGGCGCCATCATCTCGAAGGAGCAGTACGATAAGATCCTGCGCTATATCGAGACGGGCAAGAAGGAGGGTGCCTCGGTCGCGACCGGCGGCGACGCCATCAAGGATGGCGAGGGGCTCTATATCGCGCCGACCATCTTCGATGGGGTGAAGCCATCGATGACCATCGCGAAGGAAGAGATCTTCGGTCCCGTGCTCTCGGTCATCACCGTGAACAGCACCGAAGAGGCCGTCCAGGTCGCCAACGACACGAGCTACGGCCTGCAGGCGTCGCTGTTCACCTCCAACGTCCGCTCGGCCCACCGCGTCGCGCGCGCGCTCCAGGCCGGCACGGTCACGGTTAACTGCTACGGCGAAGGCGACATCACGACACCCTTCGGCGGCTACAAGCTGTCCGGCTTCGGCGGCCGCGACAACTCGCTCAAGGCCCACGACCAGTACACTGAGACCAAGACCATCTGGCTCGACCTAAGCGACCGCCACATGGACGAGAAGGTGGACTGACCGGCCGAACGCGGGCCTTCCCATGAACGCCCCCGCGGCCCCGAGCCTCCGGCTCGCGGCCAATGCGAGCCTGGTCGGCGCCGTCCTCCTCTGGAGCTCCTTCTATGGGATCATGGAGGAGCTTCTACGTGGCTGGGACGTGTTCTCGCTCACCGCGGTGCGCCTCACCCTCGGCAGCGTGATCCTCTGCCTCATGCTGCTCCTGCGCGAGGGAAAGGGCGCCTTCCTGCGCCCCTTGCCCTGGGGTCGCATCGCCATTCTGGGCGGCGTTGGCTTCGGGCTGTTCTGCATCTTCATCACGATGGGCATTCTCTATGCGGGCGCCATCGCGTCCGCCTTCGTCTTCACCACCTCACCCATCGTGACGGCCTTTGTGGCGCGGATCGCCGTGGGGCAACGCCTGGGGCCGGGGACGCTCATGGGCGCGGTGCTGGCGCTCGCGGGCGGTACCTTGATGGTGCTCAAGGACGGGGCGGTGGAAATCCGCGGTGGCGAAATCCTGGTCCTGGGCTGTGTGATCTGCTTCTCATGGTACTCGATCATGCTGCCGCGCTGGCTTCCCGGCCTCTCCACCGTCGCGGCGGCCGCTTTCACGGTCAGCGCGGGCACGCTGGTGACCATCGTCCTGGCCCCGGCTGCTCTCCTGGCCGGCCTGGTCGAGTTCCGCGTCGATCTCTCGTCCCATTCTCTGCTCTTGTTGGTGTATTTGGCCGTCACCACCATTTGCCTCGCCGTCATGCTGTGGAACTTCGGCGTCCGTCACCTTGGCGCCACCATGGCCTCGATCTATTCGAACCTGAGTCCGGTTTTCGCGGCCTGTATCGCCATGGCGCTGGGCATCTATCCCACGCTCATGCAGGTGGCGGGTGGGCTCGTGATCCTGGCCGGCGTGATCGTCGCCCAGCGCTGGCGCGCATCGTAATACCGCGGGCCCCCGTCGCTTGCGCGCCTTTGGGCGCTGGGATAAGCCCTAACGCGAAGGCGCCGCCCGGCGCCACGGACATTCCCGAACACGGAGGCGCGCAGTGAAAGGCAAGGCGGTTGTGATCACCGGCGGTGCGCAGGGCATCGGCTATGCGATCTCCGAGCTTCTGGTCGAGCGCGGCGCCAAGGTCGCGATCATGGATGTGCAACAGGCCGCCATCGACAAGGCCGTCGCGGGCCTCATGGCCCAGGGTGGGGAGGCCGTCGGCATCCCCGTCGATTTGCGCGTCGGCGCCAACTGCTACAAGGCGTTCGATCAGGCCGTGAAGGCCTTCGGCCGCATCGACGCGCTCGGCAACGTGGCCGGCGTCTATGTGCGCAAGCCGATCCTCGAGATCACCGACGACGAGTGGAACGAGATGCTGGGCGTCAATGTGCGCGGCCTCTACCACATGACCGTCGCGGCCTTCAAACACATGAAGGAGAAGGGTGGCGGCAAGATCGTCAACATCGCCTCGATCGACGCCTGGAAGGCGCATCCGAAGAACTCGCACTATGCGGCGTCCAAGGCGGCGGTGGTCAGCCTGTCGCGCAGCTTCGCCCTCGAAGGCGCGCCCCACAAAATCTACGTCAACACGATCTCGCCCGGCCCGGTCGCGACCGAGAAGGCCAAGGCCGCGGGCTGGCTGCCGGAGGAGGCCGCCAAGGTCCCGCTCGGCCGCGCGGCGGAGCCCAAGGACATCGCCCAGGCCTTCTGTTATCTGGCCAGCGACGAGAGCAACTACGTCGTCGGCGTGAACCTATTCGTGAACGGCGGCTACATCATCCTCTAGGTCGGGAGCGGAACATGGCGGCGAAGCGGCCCGAAGCGCGCCTCGACGGCAAGGTCATCGTGGTGACGGGCGCCGGCATGGGCATGGGGCGCACCCATGCCCAGCTTTTGGCCGAGCGCGGCGCCCTTGTCGTCGTGCAGGACATCCAGAAGGAAAAGGCCGAGGAGACCGCGCAACTGGTCACCAAGGCCGGCGGCAAGGCGCATGTCGTGGCTTGCGATATCTCGGATACGGGCGCCGTCGCGCGCGCGTTCGCCGCGATGGAAAAGGCGTTGGGCCGTGTTGACGTGCTGGTCAACAACGCCGGCATCCACAACCGCCGCGCGATCGAAGAGGTCACGCCCCAGGACTTCGACGCCATGTTCGGCGTCCATGTGAAGGGCACCTTTTTCGCGACCAAGGCCGTGATCCCGGGCATGAAGGCGCGTAAGTCCGGCAAGATCATCAACATCTCCTCGGCCTGGGGCATGGTCGGCAATCCGACCGACAGCCACTATTGCGGCGCCAAGGCCGCGCTGCTCGGCGTGACCAAATCCTGGGCCAAGGAATATGCGCCCTGGAACATCACGGTGAATGCCATCGCCCCCGGCATGGTGATGACCGAGATGACGAAACAAAACCGCTCCGCGGCCGAGCTCAAGGAATTCACCGACAAGCTGATTCCCCTGGGTCGCCTGGGCGAGCCGGTGGAATTCAGCTACGCGGTCGCGTTCCTCGCTTCGGCGGAAGCGGATTTCATCACCGGCCAGGTCCTGTCGCCCAACGGCGGCGAATTCATCGTCGGATTCTAAGAGGCAGCAAAGATGACAACGGATCAACGCAAGAGCGCGCGGCTCGACGGCAAGGTCGCCATCGTCACCGGCGCGGGCGCCGGCATGGGCAAGGCCGAGGCCATTTTCCTGGCCGAGCGCGGCGCGCGCGTAGGTGTGCAGGACATCGACCGCAAGGCGGCCGAGGCAACCGCCGAGGAGATCCGCAAGGCCGGTGGCGAATGCCTGGTGCTGATCGGCGATCTGGCCAAGCCCGCCGAATCGGCGCGCAACGTCGCGGAGGCTGTGGCTAAGTGGGGCGGCGTCGACGTGCTGGTGAATAACGCCGCCATCCACGAGTTCAAGGATTCCGAACAGATGGACGAAGCCAGCTTCGACCGGATGTTCGACATCAACGTGAAGGGCTTGTTCTTCGTGACTCAGGCCGTGATCAAAAGCATGAAGACCAAGGGCGGCGGCAAGATCATCAACATCGCCTCCACCGCTGGCATGGTGGGGCAGGGGGGCAGCCCGCACTATTCCGGCTCCAAAGGGGCCGTGCTGGCGATGACAAAGTCGTGGGCCAAGGAACTGGCGCCCTGGAAGATCACGGTGAATGCGATCTGCCCAGGCCCGATCATGACCGACATGGTGATCCGCGCCCGCGGCATCGAAGGCGCCAAGAAGCGCGCGGAGACGGAGATTCCCCTGCGCCGCTACGGCGAGCCGGTCGAGGTGGCGTACCTGGTCGGGTTCCTGGCTTCGGCGGAATCGGACTTCATCACGGGCCAGTCCATGGCCATCAACGGCGGCACCACCATCGTCGGCATCTGAGGCTCCCATGGCATCTGCGCAAGACAACCGCTCCTCGGCCAGCCTCGACGGCAAGGTCGTCTACATCACGGGCGCCGGCGCCGGCATGGGGCGCGAGGACGCGTTGCTGGTGGCATCGCGCGGCGCGCGCGTGGCCGTGCAGGACATCGACGGCAAGAGCGCCGAGGAAACGGTGGCCAAGATCGCCGAGAAGGGCGGCCAGGCCACGGCGATCGTTGGCGACGTGGCCAAGCCCGAAGAGTGCAAGCGCATGGCGAAAGAGGCCGAAGCCAAGTGGGGCCGGGTGGACGTGCTGGTCAACAACGCCGGCATCCACGAGCGCCGCGATTTGGAGGCCATGGAGGAACAGCACTTCAACCGCATGTTCGACGTGCATGTGAAGGGCAGCTTCTTCACCACCCAGGCGCTCGTGCCCGGCATGAAATCGCGCAAGGCGGGCAAGATCATCAACATCGCGTCCACCGCCGGTATGGTGGCGACCGTGGGGGACGCGCATTACTGCGCGGCCAAATCCGCGCTGCTCGGCTTCACCAAGGCGTGGGCCAAGGAACTCGCGCCCTGGAGCATCAACGTGAATGCGATCTGCCCCGGTCCGATCGCCACGGAGCTTGCCGTGCGCAACCGTGGCTGGGACGGCATCCGCGAGCGGGCAGAGAAGGAGATCCCGCTGCGCCGCTACGGCGATCCCATCGACGTGGCTTATGCGGTCGCGTTCCTGGCCTCGTCCGAATCCGACTTCATCACCGGCCAGTCCATGCCCATCGCGGGCGGCCTGGCCATCGTCGGGATTTAGGGCTTTCCCTCCAGCGACAATCGCGCCTCGGCGGGCGCGCCGAGGGCGTCGAGCGCGTGTCGCGCCAGGGCCTTGCTCGATTCGAGCGTTTCCGGAATGGCGGCCGAGGCGCCCAGCCGAATCAGAACCGGTCGATCCGGTACGGCTTCAGGTCGATCGCCGGCGGCCGGTCGCCCATCATGTCGGAGATCAATCGTCCGCACACGGCGGCCTGGGTCAGACCGTAGTGGCCGCTGCCGAAGGCGTAGAAGACGTTGCGGAAGCGCGGCGCGCGCGAGATGACGGGCACCGAATCCGGCATCATCGGCCGGTCGCCGCTCCACTGGGTATAACCTTCGGTCTGGATGCCCGGGAAGACGCGCTGGGCCACCTTCAGCACCGCATCCGCGCGGCGCCAGTCGGGCGGCGAATCCACGCCCGAGAATTCCAGCGTGCCGGCGAAGCGCAGCCCCATCGCCATCGGCGTGATGGCGACCTGATGCTCCGGCGCCACCAAAACGTGGCGCAACTGGATGCCCGAGTTGGGCAGGGTAACGTGATAGCCCTTGCCCGATTCGAGCGGCACCTTGCTGCCCAAGAGCGCGGCCAGGCGATGCGAATAGGCACCCGCGGCCACGACCAGATTCTGCACCGGCCGCACCGCGCGGTTGGTGCGCAAGCTCCGCGGGCCTTCCGGCCCCATCTCGATGGCGCTGACATTCTCGCGCAGGATCGTGCCGCCGTTGCGCTGGAACGTCTCGGCCAGGCCGGTGACGATCTTGAACGGATCGGCCACGTGCCGGAATTCCGGCTCGAAGATGGCGCAGGTGTATTTGGACGGCAGGCCCGGTTCGAGCTGACGCAGCTCGGAGGCGTTCAGGCGCTGGCTCTTGTAGCCGCGCTCCCACAGCATCTGCCAGATCGGCAGGTCGGCCTCCAGGTTGGCCTCGCTCTCGTAGGGGTTGATGCAGCCGCTGTGGCTGACCTGGTCCTCCAGCCGCGCGTCCTTCAGAAGCGGCAGCCAATGGTCGTAGGCGATGTGCTGGATGGCGCCGAGCGATTCGATCGTGCTGCCGATGCGCGCGTTGCTGCCCGTGGGCAGGAAGCGCAGCAGCCAGGGGATCAGCTTCGGGAAATAGGTCGGCTTGAGCGCGAGCGGCCCCAGGGGATCGAACAGGTAGCGCGGGATCTTCTTGAACATGCCGGGCGTGGCCACGGGAAAGGCGTGGTCCACGCCGATGCCGCCCGCGTTGCCGAAGGAGCAGCCCTCGCCGGGCGGCAGCCGGTCGATCACCGTGACCGGACGCCCCTCGCGCTGGAGGGTGAGCGCGGTGGCCATGCCGACCACGCCTGCGCCGATGATGGTGACGGGAGCCGTGGCGTTCATTTCGGTCCTTTGGGGGTTCGAGGCGGTGGAGGGCGATCTATTGCAATAGATAAGCCCTTGTGCAACAAGCTTTTTATCCGGCCCGACCGGGCCGTGCGGGAGTGCGCGCCATGGCCAGCCATACCTTTTTCTGCATCGATTCGCACACCTGCGGCTGCCCCGTGCGGGTGGTGGCGGGCGGCGCGCCGCCGCTGAAAGGCGCCTCGGCCAGCGAACGGCGCCAGCATCTCCTCAAGGAATACGACTGGGTGCGCACGGGTCTCATGTTCGAGCCGCGCGGCCACGACATGATGTCGGGCAGCATCCTCTATCCGCCCACGCGGCCCGACTGCGACCTCGGTATCATCTTCATCGAGACCAGCGGCGCCTTGCCCATGTGCGGCCACGGCACCATCGGCACGGTGACGGTGGCGCTGGAGCGCGGGCTGGTGCAGCCCAAGACGCCCGGCAAGCTGCGGCTCGACACGCCGGCGGGCGTAGTCGAGGCCACCTATGTCCAGAACGGCGAGCATGTCGACACGGTGCGCATCGTCAACGTGCCGTCCTATGTCCACGCCACGGGCGTCGAGGTCGATTGCCCGGAATACGGCAAGCTGACCATCAACATCGCCTATGGCGGAAACTTCTACGCCATCGTCGAGCCGCAGAAAAATTATCGCGGGCTCGAGCATATGACGGCCAACGACATCATCCGCCTGTCGCCGAAATTCCGCGAGCATGTGAACGCCGCCATCACCTGCGTGCATCCCGAGGACGAAACGATCCGCGGCGTCGAGCACATCATGTGGACGGGCAAGCCGTCCAAGGGCGCCGACGGCAAAAGCGCCGTGTTCACCGCCGAGCGCGCCATCGACCGCAGCCCGTGCGGCACCGGCACCTCGGCGCGCATGGCGCTGCTGCATTCGCGCGGCGAATTGAAGCAGGGGCAGGATTACGTCCACGAAAGCTTCATCGGCAGCCTGTTCCGCGGCCGCGTCGAAGGTCTGGCAAAGGTGGGCAACCATCCGGCCGTGATCCCCAGCATCGAAGGCTGGGCGCGCATCACCGGCTACAACACGATCTTCATCGACGACCGCGATCCCTACGCCCACGGGTTTACGTTGCCGTAACTTTTTTCGTTCGTCATGCCGGACTTGATCCCGCGACGTATACGTCGCGCCAGTCGCGCGTAGTGCGCTAAGGGTTCAATGTCGGCCTGACGGCCTCCACTGGACCCCGGCTCGGGGGCCGGGGTGACGAACTTCTTACCCCGCCGTTGCGCCGCCGATCAGGTTCACGCTCAGGAGGAACTCGGAGGGGAACTCGCGCCGGATCACCGGCTCGGTTTCCAGCGGCGCAGCCAAGGCGTCCGCATCCGCGCGACGCGCGGCGACGGCTTCGTCCACTGAGACGGTCTCGAAGCGGAACGTCTGGTTGGGGCGAAGCTGCGCCAGGCGTCCCACGTCGGGCGCGATGATGGTCGCGATCTTGGGATAGCCGCCGGTCGATTGCCGGTCGGCCATCAGCGCCAAGGGCTGGCCGTCGCCCGGCACTTGGATCGAGCCCATGGCGATGCCGTCCGAGATGATGTTGAAACCGCGCGCGTGGGTCAGGCGCGGGCCGTCGAGCCGGAACGCCATGCGGTCGCTGCGCGGCGAGACCGTCCAGGGGCCTTGGCGGAATACTTCGATCTGGTCTTCGGAGAAGTAGTCGTCCTGTGGTCCCAGCACGGCGCGGATCACGTCCGTCGGGCGTTGCAGCCACGGCGTCAGCAGGCGTTCCGGCGCGCCCGCCGGGGCTTTCGCGCCGGCGATGGGCAGCAGGTCACCCGCCGCGAGCCCGCGGCCATCCAAGCCCCCAAGGGCCGAGCGGGTGTGGGTCGAGAGCGAACTCAGGAATGCCGGCAGGTCGATCTGTCCGGCCACGGCCAGGTAAGTCCAGGCGCCGCCAATGCCCGCGCGCACGGTGAGTTTGGAACCCGGCGCGAGCTCCAGCCGGACCCAGCCGGGCAGCTTCACGCCGTCGAGCAGCACCTCGAAGCCGCCCCCCGCGACCGCGATGGAAAGCGGGCCGCCTTCGGCTGCGACCTCGATGCCGCCAAGCGAAATCTCGATGGCGGCGGCGCCTGCCTGGTTGCCGAGCGCCAGATTGGCGGTCGCGTGCGCCAGCCGGTCCATCGGTCCGGCGGCGGTCACGCCATAGCGAAGATATCCATCGCGTCCATGGTCCTGGAGCGTGACGCCCGGTCCGGCGGTGAGGATCTTGAGGCCGGTCACGACAGATTCTCGGAGCGGGCCACGACCTCGCCCTTTTCGGCGCGCGCGTCCAGCGCGTCGTAGGTCGCGCGGTCGATGGGCTCGAATGTGATCTGGTCGCCGGCCTCGGCCAGGAACGCGGGGTTGCGGTTGCGCGAGAAGAAACGCTCCGGCGTGCGCCCCACCAGCCACCAGCCGGTCGGCATCGAGATGGTGGTGATGATGCTCATGCCGTCCGCGATCATGATGACCTGCGATGGGGTCGGCGGCCGCGGCGTCGTCCGGCGCGACAGCGTCAGCTCCTTCGGCGCGCCGCCGAGATAACAGAAGCCCGGCGCGAAGCCGTACATGTAGGCGCGGTAGGTTGCGCCCGCGTGAAGCGCGACCACTTTCTCGACGGTCAGATTCTTTTCCTTGGCGATGTGGCCCAGATCCTCGCCGAAGACCGGGTCGTAGCAGCAGGGCACGATCCAGCGCTTGCGCGAAGCGGGCGCGGGCGTGGCGTCGAGCGATTCGACGATCTTCACCAGCGATGCGCGGTCCAGCGTCAAGGGATCGTAATGGATCATCAGCGAGCGGAAGGTCGGCACCGTCTCGCGGATGCCGCGCACCGATTTTGCCGCCAGGCTGGCGTCGAGCGCCATCACCCGGTCGTGGATGGCCGGGTCGATGTGCAGGCCGTACTCGACGACCAGGGCCGCTTCGCCCGCGTCGAGGAAGCGTGGCGCGATGGACATGATGCGGCGATCTAGGCGGGGGCGAAGGAAGCGATGGCGATGCCGGCCTGCTCCAGCCGCTGGCGCACCAGGCGCGCGATGCCCAGCGCATGCGGGCTGTCGCCATGGACGCAGATGGAATGGATCGGCGTCTTCAGCCGCGCGCCGGAGACGGTGATGATGGCGCCTTCCTCGACCATGGAGACCACGCGGCTGGCCGCCGTCTCGGCGTCCTTGATGACCGCGCCGGGCTCCTTGCGCGAAACCAGATGGCCGTCCTCGGTATAGGCACGGTCGGCGAAGATCTCGGCGTAATGCTTCATGCCATGCTTTTCGGCGGCCTTCGTCTGCGCGCTGCGCGCGATGGTCAGACAGGCCAAGTTCGGATCGACGGCCTTCACCGCGCGCACGACGGCGTCGGCCACGTCCTGGTCGGTCTCGGAAATATTGCCGAGGGCGCCATGGGCCTTCACATAGGTGAGCTTATGGCCGGCATAGGTGGCCATGCCTTGGGCCGCGCCGACCTGATAGGCCACCATGTGTTCGATCTCGGCCGGGGTGAACGGAATGCGGCGGCGGCCGAAGCCCCACAGGTCCGGGAAGCCGGGATGGGCGCCGATGGCGACGCCACGCTGCTTCGCGGTCTTGAAGGTCTCGGCCATGATTTCGGGGTCGCCCGCGTGGAAGCCGCAGGCCACGTTGGCGGAGGAGACGATCTCGAGCAGCGCCGCGTCGTCGCCGCAGGTATAGCGGCCATAGCCTTCGCCCATGTCAGAGTTCAAATCCACCCGGCGCTGGTTCGCGGTGCTTGCCATTTCGAATGCCTCCCTTTGCGTGGCCGCATCATAGCGGAATTCCGCGGGTTTTGCGGAGGTAGTGTCCCGGTATTAAAGCACTAGAACCGTCTTTTCTTCCCCCTCTCCGGCTCGCTGCGCTCGACCGTCGATCCGCTTCGCGGCTCAACCCCTCGTAGGGGAGAGGGCTGAAACAAGGTGCTTCTCCTTTTTCCCCCTCCCCGACGCGGGAGGGGGTAGGGGGAGGGGGGGCTCCAAAAGCGCGGTCGCGGTTCATGCCGTGCTATTCAAAACTGATATAGTTGCGCTCCGAGATTTCCAAAACGGGAATAGTCTGCCCATGGAGCTTCGACAGCTTCGCACCTTCCGCTCCGTCGCCGAGCTGGGCAGCCTCTCCAAGGCCGCCGACCGGCTGCGTATCGCCCAGCCGGCGTTGAGCCGTCAGATCAAGCTTCTGGAGCACGAGCTGCGCACGCCCTTGTTCGTGCGCAACGGCCGCGGCATGGCGCTGACGGATGCGGGCAAGGTGCTGCTGGCGCGTATCGGCGGGCTCGTGCGTCAGCTGGAGCAGGTGCGCGACGACGTGGCCTCGCTCTCGGGCGCGCCCTCGGGCCAAGTGGTGCTGGGCGTGGTGCCGACCGTCAGCACCGTTCTGGCCAGCCGATTGGCCCAGGCAGTCTTGCGTGACCGGCCGGGCATCTCCTTGCGCATCGTCGAGAGCTTTGGCGGGCATCTCTTGGAGTGGCTCCATCGCGGCGAGTTGGACCTGGCCGTGATCTATGGGCGCGGGCCGGATTTGCATCTGCGCACCGAAACCTTGGCACGGGACGAGCTGATGGCGGTGGGCGGCCGCGGCTCGGGCCTGGCCAAGCGCAAGGGCGTGTCGATCGAATGGGTGGCGCGCCAACCCTTGATCCTGCCCAGTCCGCCGCACGGCTTGCGCACGCTGATCGACACGACGGCGGCCAAGCGCAAACTTTCGCTCAACGTGCTTTTGGAAACGGATTCCTTCCGCGTTCAGATGGACGTGGTGGAAAGCGGGCACGGCTACACCGTACTGCCGCCCTCGGCCATTTTCCGCGAATTGCGCCAGGGGCGGCTGGAAGCCGCGCCGATCACGGCGCCCCGCCTGACGCGCGAACTGGTGTTGGCCTTCCCCACCGGCCGCGCGCCCTCGCTCGCCACCAACGCCATCGCCGGCCTGATCCGCGCCGAGGTCGCCGCGGTGGGCAAGGACGGTCATTGGGCGGCCGTGAATGCGCCCGCGCGGCGGACGGGTTGAGGCCTTACGTCACCGGCAGGCCGAGATGCGCGCGGAAGCGGTTCTTGAGGAACACGCCGTCGCGGTTGGGTAGGGCGCGGGCGGGGTTGCCCGGCGCGATGCGGATGGTGGCATAGCGCGGTCCGCCGCCGATGCTGCGGATCTCGGTGCGGTAGGCGTCGATCTCCTCCAGGCTCGCGATCTCGCGCACGGCGGGGAAGCCCGCGGCCTCGGCCATGCGGTGGATGTCGACGCCGAGCCCGCTGTGGCTCAGCTGCATGCCCGTCTCGCCGTAATGGCCGTTGTCGAGCACGACGATGCTCAGGTTCTTGGGCTGCTTGGTGGCGATGGTGGCCAGGCCGCCGAGACCCATCAGCTGCTCGCCGTCGCCGGTCAGGACCAGCACGGGGCGCTTCGGCTGCGCGAGCGCCAAGCCGAGCCCCATCATGGCCGCGCCGCCCATCGCACCCCACAGATAGAAAGTGCCGTCATGGTCGCCCGCCGCGAAGGCGTCATAGCCGGGCGAGCCCAGGCCCGTGACGATCAGAAGCTCGCCGGGCTGGTCCAGCAGGCGCTTCACCGCTGCGCGGCGGTCCAGGGTTCCGAACTTGGCCATCGTCACTTCTCCACCCATTTCTTCCGGCCCAAGAGGCGCTGGGACAGGATCACCGCGATCTGCTGGTCGGCCTCGTAGGCCAAGGCGGCCGCGGCGGACACCGTCTCCTCGACATCCTCGGCCTTGTCGACGCGCATGCAGCGCACGCCCATCAGCTCGAGCGACCGCTCGGTGGCGGCACCCATGGGCACCTGCCACGGATTGAACTCGGCCCATTCGCCGCGCATCGTGATGATGGTGAGGAACGGGAAGCGGCAGGTCGCCATCAAGGACAGCATGTTGATTGTGTTGCCGACGCCGCTCGACTGCATCAGCAAGACCGTGCGCTGGCCGCCCAGCCACGCGCCGGCCGCGATCGGGATGCCTTCCTCCTCGGTCGTCAGGACGGTGGTTTCGACCTTCGGGTCGGCGATCAGCCGGTTGATCAGGCGCGTATGGCCCGCATCGGGCACATAGCAGGCCTGGCGCACCTCCGCGTCCGTTAGCACGCGGTAGATGGCATCCGGCCAGCTCTCCGTGTGCAGTTCCTCGACCGTCGCGTGCATGCCTCGCCTCCGTCATCGTGCATGGGAAGGGGCCCTTCCTACCGCGAAACGGCGCGCCGCGACCTTGCCGTCTTGCGCGACCAGCCATAGCGATTTGCTATAGGCAGGGGCGGGGCCGCCGGGGTATCGATGCGCGCGACCCTGCCCTTGCCCGGAGTGCGCCCGTGTCCGCCACCACCTCGTCCGACCACGTGGAAATCCGCGAATCGGTCCGCCGCCTGTGCGAGCAATTTCCGGGCGAGTATTGGCGGAAGATGGATCGCGAAAGCGAATATCCCGCGGCGTTCGTAGCGGCCCTGACCGAAGCTGGCTTTCTGTCGGCCCTGATCCCCGAGGAATATGGCGGCTCGGGCCTCTCGTTGTCGGCGGCGGCGGCGATCCTGGAAGAGGTGCAGCATGAGGGCTGCAACGGCGGCGCCTGCCACGCGCAGATGTACATCATGGGTGCCTTGCTGCGGCACGGCAGCGAGGCGCAGAAGCGGCGGTATTTGCCCGAGATCGCGTCCGGCAAGCTGCGGCTCCAGGCCTTCGGCGTCACCGAGCCCGGCAGCGGCACGGACACCACCTCGCTCAAGACCTTCGCCCGGCGCGAGGGCGACCGCTACATCGTGCGCGGGCAGAAGATCTGGACCTCGCGCGCGGCGCACTCGGACCTGATGTTGCTGCTCGCGCGCACTACGCCCAAGGAGCAAGTGGCCAAGCGCACCGACGGGCTGTCGATCTTTCTGGTCGATATGCGCGCGGCGCTGAAATCGGGCCTCACCATCCGCCCGATCCGCACGATGATGAACCACTCGACGACCGAGGTGTTCTTCGACGATGTGCCGATCCCCGCCGACAGCCTGGTGGGAGAGGAGGGCAAGGGCTTCCGCTACATCCTCTCGGGCATGAACGCCGAGCGCATCCTGATCGCGGCCGAATGCGTGGGCGACGCCAAAT
The DNA here is from genome assembly GCA_050180485.1 of Alphaproteobacteria bacterium. Classification (GTDB taxonomy): domain Bacteria; phylum Pseudomonadota; class Alphaproteobacteria; order CADEGL01; family CADEGL01; genus CADEGL01. The sequence continues at coordinate 108,440 of JBFXED010000007.1, forward strand.
GGTTCATCGACAAGGCGACTGCCTATGCCAAGGAGCGCGTCGTCTTCGGCCGACCGATCGGCCAGAACCAAGGCGTGCAGTTTCCGATCGCCCGCGCCTACGCGCAGATGCGCGCGGCGGAATTGATGGTGCGCGAAGCCGCGCGCCTGTTCGAAGCCGGCGAGAACTGCGGCGCCGAAGCCAACATGGCCAAGATGCTGGCGGCGGAAGCGAGCTGGGCCGCGGGCGAAGCCTGCGTGCAGACCCATGGCGGTTTCGGCTTCGCCGAGGAATACGACGTCGAGCGCAAGTTCCGCGAGACGCGGCTCTATCAGGTCGCGCCGATCTCGACCAACCTGATCCTCTCGTTCCTGGCCGAGCACGTGCTCGGCATGCCGCGCTCCTACTGAGCGGTCAGCGCGGCTCTTTTTGATATCTGCGCGTCAACGCGCAACGGCGTAGGCGTGGCCGGTGCGCGGGTTGGCGGCGGCGCGGATCAGGCCGTCCTCCTGCGAGCAGGCCTGCAGCCGCCCGATGGCCCAGCCGTCCTGCACTTCGACCCTGTGCCCGCGCCGGCGCAACTCTTCGATGGTGGCCTCGCCGAAGCGGTCCTCGACGGCCAGATGGCCGGGCTTGGCTTCGCGCGGATGGAATGAGCTCGGCGGATGGTCGGTCACGAATGCCGGGGCCTCGATGGCCTCCTGCAGGTTCATGCCGTGGTGGACATGGCGCAGGAAGAATTGCAGCGCCCACTGGTCCTGCCCGTCGCCGCCGGGCGAGCCGAAGGCCATGAACGGCTTGCCGTCGCGGAAGGCCAGGCCGGGGGTGAGAGTGGTGCGCGGCCGCTTGCCCGGCGCCAGGCTCGAGGGCAGCCCTTCCTCCAGCCAGAACATCTGCGCCCGCGTGCCGAGGCAGAAGCCCAGTTCCGGGATGACTGGCGAGCTTTGCAGCCAGCCGCCGCTCGGCATCGCCGAGACGAAATTGCCGTACCGGTCGATGACGTTGACGTTGACCGTGTCGCCGCCTTCGGCACCCATGTGGACACGATTGGGCTCACCTTCGGCCGCTGTGCGGCGACGCGCGGGATCCGGCGCTCGGAACAGCGCTTGGGGAAGACGCCCCGGCTTGCCGCCGACAGCACCCGGCCGCAGCTCGTGCGACGCCGTCTTGCCGATCAGCTTGCGGCGCGCATCGTTGTAGTCCTTGCTCAACAGGGTCGCGAGCGGCACGTCCGTGAAGTCCGGATCGCCGTAATAGGCGTCGCGGTCGACCATCGCCAGCTTCAGGCATTCGGCCAAGAGATGGACGAAGTCCGCGCCGTTGGGTTCAAGCGAGGCGACGTCGAATCCCTCCAGCAGCGCGAGCGTCTGCAGGAACGCCGGGCCCTGCCCCCAAGGGCCGGTCTTCGCCACGGTGATGCCGTGATACTCGTACTCAGCGGCGGCCTCGTACGTGGCCTCGTATTTGGACAGATCATTCGCGGCGAGAAGGCCGCGCTGCCGCCCGCCCGTGCCGTCCGGCCGCTCGCTCTCGCAGAACTTGCCGATCGCCTCGGCGACGAAGCCACGATAGTAGGCGTTCCGCGCGGCTTCGATCTCTGCCTCGCGTCCGCCCTTGGCGCATTCGGCTTCCTTGAGGATTCGTTCGTAGGTATCCGCAAGCTTCCCGTTTCGCTGGATCGAACCCGGCGCAGGCGCCGCGCGGCCGACCAGATAGACGGCGGCCGAGTCCGGCCAATGGGTCGCGAGCACCTCGGCGACACCGCCGATGTATTTCGAAAGCTGCTTGGTGACGGGATAGCCATTCCGCGCATAGGCGATGGCCGGCTCCAGCACGTCGCGCACGCGCATGGTGCCGTGATCGCGCAGAAGCTGCATCCAGGCGTCGAACGCGCCCGGTATCACGGCGGCCATCAAGCCTGTGCCGGGCACGGCGTCGAGGCCGGCGGCGTGATAGGCGGCGATGGTAGCGCGCGCGGGTGCTGGGCCCTGGCCGCACAGGACAAAGCGGCGTTTCTGGCGTGCGTCGTAGCCTACGAGAGGCACGTCGCCGCCCAACCCGTTCTGATGGGGCTCGACCACCTGCAGGACGAAACCGGCTGCGACCACGGCGTCGAAGGCATTGCCACCACGCTCCAGCATGCCCATGCCGACGATCGAGGGCAGCCAATGGGTCGAGGAGACGGCGCCGAAGCTGCCTTGGAGTTCCGGACGCGTGATCTGCATGCTGTCCCCGCGATGAGTTTGCGAACGATACTTATTGCTTTACCACGTAATCCACACCCGGTGCCCTGCTCAAATATACCTCACCAGTTCTAACTATCTTGGGTCCTAGACATGGGATAAAAAAAACCGCCCAGACCCGCCCAGGGGTGTATTGGTGAGTTCTCCCTACGACAGCACCCATGTTGCCGCCGTCGGCCGCCGCCTCATGGCGTCGGTCATCGGCTTGCTTTTGGTGTCCGCCCTGGCCGTGATCGGGATCATCTACACGGCGGCCGAGGCGACCAACGCGGTATCGACGGAGCGCTCCGTCCAGCGGACCGAGGCTGCCCTCGCCATGATGGTGCGGTCGGTGGAGCGCTTCGCCAAGGATTACTCCTGGTGGGACGACGGGCACCAGAGGATTGCGGTCGACCGGAACGCCACCTTTGCGGACGACAATATCGGTTGGTACGCGGCGCAGAATCTGGACATGGCTAGCGCCTTCGTCATCGGCCCCGACGACCGGATCGTGTTCGCCTTCGTCGAGGGAAAGCCGGCAGCCGAGAATCCTTTCGAGATGTTCACGCCGAATTTTGCGCAGCTTGTCGAGGACGCCCATGCCAGCCCCTTGGACGAGCCCGACCCGGCGGGCGGCTTTCTGAAGGTCGACGACCAAATCCATATCGTGGCCGTCAGCCCCTATACTCCCGAGAAGACCTCTTCGCCCTGGAAGGTCGAGGCGCGTCGCAGCCTCCTGGTGTTCAGCCGGGTGCTGGACGACGCGTTCCTGGCGCGAATGTCTGAGGACTTTTTGCTGAAAGACCTGCGCATTGCCAAACCGGGTGAGGCGCTTTACCAGGCGGCCATACCGTTGCGCGGTCCCGGGGGGCAGGTCGTCGGCATTCTCACCTGGGTGCCGGATTTGCCGGGTGCCAGCCTCATGCGGCGCATCCTGCCGGAGATTGCCGCGGCGTTCGTGGTGATCGCGGCAGTCATGTTGGTGGTGTTGCGCCGCGCGCAGCTGGCCCAGTTGAAGATCACCGAGGCCGCGCGACTTTTGGCGGAGCAAAATGCCAGGCTCGAGCGCAGCGAGAAGGCTTTGATCGCGGCCAAGGACGAGGCCGAACGCGCCAACCGCAGCAAGGCCGAGTTCCTGGCGCAGTTGAGCCACGAGATTCGCACGCCAATGAACGCGATCGTGGGATTCTCCGAATTGCTCGGCTCCGAGGCCTATGGCCCTCTCGGCAGCCCGCAGTACCGGGAATATGCCGAGCATATTCAGACAAGCGCCCAGCACCTGCTTAACCTCACCAACGACGTCCTGGATCTTTCACGCGCGGAGATCGGCCGGCTAGATCTGGCCGAGTCCGGGGTCGATGTCGGCGCCACGATCGATTTCGTCGTCCGCATGTTGACGAAGGACGCGACCGCGGGCGGCATCGTCCTGACATGGAAAATGCCCGATGGACATTTGATGCTTCTCGCGGACGAACGGCGGCTGCGCCAGATGCTCATCAACATCGTCAACAACGCGATCAAGTTCACGCCGGTGGGCGGTACCGTGTCCGCCGCCGCGGTGCGCCGCCCGGACGGAGGCATCACCGTCCAGGTTACGGATTCCGGCATCGGCATTGCGCCTGCGGACGTCGAGAAGGCATTGCGGCCGTTCACCAAGCTGAAGGCGGACACCACCCGCAGTTATGAAGGCGCCGGCATCGGCCTGGCCTTGACGCGCCAGCTCGTGGAACTGCACGGCGGCCACATCGACCTCGACAGCGAGCTCGGCAAGGGCACGATCGTCAGCCTGCTGTTTCCGAAGGAGCGGACGATCGAGGTGGAAAGCAGCACGGCGGTTTCGAAAAAACTGCCCAAGGGCGTCTAGGACGCTGCCTTTCCCGTTCGCAGTGTCCACTCGACCAGGCGCTTCAGCACCTTGCCCATGGCCTCGTTGTAGGCCATCACGACCGCGTCGATATCGGTTCCCGCCGCGATTTCGCGATACTCGAAGGTGTCGTCGGCGACGATCATGCGCTCCGGCATCTTCACCAGCTTGGCGTTCATGCGGATCAGGATTTGAGGGGCCGGTCCCTCGCCGTAGATGGCTACGAATTCACGCAGCTCGGTCTTGAGGGTGTAATCCGCCCGCAAGCCCCCACCATCGCGGCCGACCGCCTGGATTTTGTTGGTGCGCTCGAAGGACTCGATGATGAGGGTCTGGATCATGCGCGGCGCACGATCCGCCCAGGCCACGTCCTTATAGTATTCCACCGACAGCGGCTGGGGCCGCAGCGCGATGCGGGTGGTGTTGATGTGGTTGGCCGAGATGGGTTCGGAGACCACCAGCTGCCATTTCGCGTCGGGAAGATTCTGGTCAAAGGTGCTTTTGGCCGACAGCTCATAAAGCTTCGGGCCGGGACCTCCGCCGGGCAGCTTCGCGTTGATGCATCCCGCGAGGCTCACGGACACGGCCAGGGCGAGCAGCGCGAACGGACGATTCCGATGCCGGATCATTTCGCTTGATACCCCGATTCGTTGGGATCGCCGAATAGGAAGCGGGACGGATCGGCCTCCATCCGCTCGGACACGCGGTTCAGGGTCGACACCAGCGTGCGCATGTCCTGCACGAGTTGGGTCAGATCGTAGAGTCCCACGGCGGAGAAGTCGCGGATGGGGCCGCGATTTTCCGCGATCATCTCGTCGAGTTGGGTGGCCATGGCCTTGCCGGCCGCGGCCGCGGCGCGCACTTCCTCGATCGTCGGCGGTACTTCTTTCACGGCCTTGCGGATGTCGGGACTGATTTCCGCCAGATCCTTACGAAGATCGTCCGTCAGCGCCTTGGCCGAACGCGCCGCCAGGGTTAGCTCGTTCATCGTTTTCGTGCCTTCCGTCGCCAGCTTGCCGATGTCTTCGGACTTATCGGCAAGGGCACCCGTCAGTTTGACGACATTCTGAAGCGTCTCGGTGACGGCCTTCTGGTTGTCGTCGCTCAAAAACTTCTCGACGCGCGCCATCACGGTGGGAATGCTTTCCAGGATTTGTTCGATCCGGGATGCCCGCGATGGAATTTCCGGCATGTCTTGGCCGGCCTGCGCCACCAAGGCCGGAGATTCCTGCTTGCCGGGGTGGATCTGGACGTAAGCGATGCCGGTGATGCCTTGCATGCCGAGCGAAGCTTCGGCGTCCTGCTTGATCGGCGTGTCCTTGGCCACCTGGATGATCACCTCGATCCGCTGGACGTTCTGCGGGTCGATGCGGATGGATTTGACCGTGCCCACCGGCACGCCCTGAAGGCGGACGTTGCTGCCTTCGTTCAGGCCCGTCACCGAGCCGGCGAAATAGATGCGGTAATAGGCGTATTGCTGCTCGAGCTGAAACTTGCCGAGCCAGATAACGAAGCCGACCAGCCCGGCCACCAGGACTAGGACGAAACCACCGACCAGCATGTTCCGGGCATGGGGTTCCATGGGGCGCGATCAGGCCTTTTTCTTTTCCGCTGATTGTTGTGCCGCCCGGCCCCGCGGCCCATGGAAATAGGCTTTGATCCACGGGTGTTCGTTGGCCATGTGTTCCTCGAGCGTGCCGACGACGACCTTTTTATCCACCAGAACCGCGATACGGTCGCAGACGGATACAAGGCTGTCCAGATCGTGCGTGACGAGGAACACGGAAAGCCCCAGCGCTTGCTGAAGGTTCCGCATCAGGGAGTCGAATTCGGCGGCGCTGATCGGGTCCAGCCCGGCGGTCGGCTCGTCCAGGAACAAAAGCTCGGGCTCCAGCGCAAGCGCGCGGGCCAGGGCCGCGCGCTTGCGCATGCCGCCCGACAGCTCCGAGGGGAATTTGTCGACCGTGTCCGGCGGCAGGCCGACCAAACCGTTCTTCACCGCCGTGATCTCGTCCCGCAACTTGGGATCGAGCGTCATGAACTCGTTCATCGGGACCTGGATGTTCTGGCCCACGGTGAGCGAACTGAACAGGGCGCCGTCCTGGAACAGGACGCCGAAATGCATCCGCAGATCGCGCCAGCCGTCATCATCCAGCTTGTCGATGTCACGGCCCAGAATCTCGATCGTGCCGGCGGCGTGCGGGTTGAGGCCGACGATGGTGCGCAACAGCACGGATTTGCCCGCGCCGGACGCGCCGACGACGCCCAAGACCTCGCCGCGCTCCATTTCCAGGTTCAACCCGTCGTGCAACACCGTGCCGCCGATTTCGGTCTTCAGGCCCGATACGCGGATCGCGGGGCCGGAGCTGGCCATCATACCCCCATCCGGGAGTAGAGGATCGAGAAGATGGCGTCGAACACAATCACCAGGAAAATCGATTCGACCACGGATTGCGTCGTGCGTCGGCCGACGGCGTCGGCGCTGCCCTTGACCTTCAGCCCATAGCGGCAACCGACCATCGCGATCAGGAAGCCGAAGACGGGCGCCTTGGCCATTCCGACCCAGAAATGCCGGATCGGCACGTTTTCCTGAAGCTGCTGCAGGAATTGCTGGGGCGGCATGTCCAGGATGGCCATGGTCGCCACGGCGGCGCCGAACAGCCCGACGATATCGGCATAGAAGCCCAACAGCGGCATCGCGATCGTCAGTGCGAAGATGCGCGGCAACACCAAAACATCCAGCGGATCGAGGCCCAGCGTACGGATGGCGTCGATCTCCTCGCGAATCCGCATGGTGCCGATCTGCGCCGTGAAGGCGCTGCCCGAACGGCCCGCGACCAGGATCGCGGTCATCAGGATGCCGATCTCGCGCAGGATCGACAGGCCGGCCAGGTTGACGGTGAAGACCTCCGCGCCGAAAGCGCGAAGCTGGTCGATACCCTGATAGGCCAGCACCACGCCGATCAGGAACGACAGAAGCCCCACGATAGGCAACGCGTTGAGACCGACGCGCTCGATCTGATTGACCGTGGCCGTCCAGCGGATGCGTTGCGGCTGGACGATGGACCGAGCGATGCCGATCACGATCGTGCCGAAGAAGCTGAGGAGGTCCTGCGCCTCCGACCAGGCGCGCATGGTATTCGCGCCCAGTTCGTCGAGCGAGTGAAGGACCGGATTCTGATGCAGCTTTCTTCGGTCCTTGTCGGGCTTTTTCTCGAGATCCTTCTCCAGCCGCTCGATCAGCGCCTTATGGGCATCCTTGCCGCCCGTGATTTCCACGGACCGGCCGCCGTCACGCAGTTTCTTCCACAGCCGGTAGATGGCCCAGGCGCCCGAGGAGTCGAGCGCGGTGATCGCGCCGAGATCCAATGTCACGCCGCCCTCGGCGGGAATCGCATAGTCGCGCAGCGACCGGTCGAGCTTCGAGACCGTGGCGATGTCCCAGCGGCCGGCGAATTTCAGGACGACACCGCCGTCCGCGCGCTCGGCCTTGAGCGATCCGGCTGCCTCTGGCTGATCCTTGCCGCGTCGGCCGTTTTCGGTTGCCGTCTCAGCCACGGCCCTTGCGCCTGGCGACAGCTTCGGCCATTGGGCAGAGGATCTCGAACATCATGGTCGCGCCCACGAGCGCCGTGTTGCCCGACATGTCGAAGGGCGGAGACACCTCGACCACGTCGGCGCCCACGATGTCGAGGCCGCGCAGGCCGCGCAGCATGTGCTGCGCCTCGAAGGTGGTGAAGCCGCCGATCTCAGGCGTGCCCGTGCCGGGTGCATAGACCGGGTCCAGCCCGTCGACATCGAAGCTGATATAGACCGGCCCGTCGCCGATCACGCGCCGTGCCTCCGCGATCACCGCGTCGACGCCGATCTTGTAGAACTCCTCGATGTAGATGACACGCATGCCGTTCTGTTCGGCGAAGTCCATGTCACGTTCGCCGTACAGCGAACCGCGGATGCCGATCTGCACGGTGCGCTTGGGGTCCAGCAGCCCTTCTTCGACCGCCCGGCGGAACGGCGTGCCGTGGGTGTATTTGTGGCCGCCGAAATAACGGTCCCACGTGTCGGAATGGGCATCGAAATGAACCATGCCCACCGGCCGGTCGCGGCAGATCGCGCGCATGATGGGCAGGGTGATCAGGTGATCGCCGCCGGCGGAAAGAGGCGTGGCCCCGGCGGCGTGGATGCGCTTGTAGAAGGTCTCGACCCGTTCCAGCGTGTCGGTCAGATCGATCGGGTTGACCCCGACATCGCCAAGGTCGGCCACCTTGCAGAGGTCGTAGGGCTTCGTGCGCGTGACATGGTGGACCAACCGCATCAGCGTCGATTGGTTCCTGATCTCGCGCGGGCCGTGCCGCGCGCCGGCCCGGTTCGTGGTGCCGCCGTCCCAGGGCACGCCGACGATCGCGATGTCGACCAGGGACGGATCGTCGATCAGCGGCAGCCGCATGAAGGTCGCGGGTCCCGCGAAACGCGGCAGGACATCGCCTCGGATGGGGCGGAAACGGTGTTGTTCTTCAGCCATCGGCGCATTCCCGGGCGGTGGGCGGTTACAAGGATTATAGGCGATCCGGTGAGGTCAGCGGCTAGGTTTCCGGCGGTTTCCGGGACCGAGTGGGCGTTGCATGAGAACGCTGTCGACCCACCGTCCCAACTTGAAGCCGATACCCTCCATGACCGCGGCCTTGCGGAACCCTTGCGAGGCGTGGACTCGCATCGAGGCGCGGTTACCCGAATCGCCGATGACCGCGATCATCTGGCGATAGCCGAGCTTCGTCGTCCGTGCGATCAGGGCCTTGAGAAGCCGTGCGCCCACGCCCTGGCCGACGGCCGCGGGCGCGACATAGATCGAATCCTCGACCGTGTAGCGATAGGCCGTACGCAGCCGGTAGGGCGCGGCATAGCTGAAACCCAACACGCGTCCGTCGCGGTCGGCCGCGACGAGATAGGGCAGGCCGCGCGCCAGCACGTCCGCGCGTCGCCGGATCATCTCGTTCAAGTCGGGCGGGATTTCCTCGAACGAGCCGAGTCCATGCGTCACGTGGTGCGCATAAATGGCTTGGATCGCGGGCATGTCGGCGTCGGTCGCGTCGCGAATATGCAACGGGCCGCGCTTCACGGGCGGCGCCTTGGGGGCGCCGCGTGGCGTCTTGCGGTTCACCGGGAGACCTCTTGTTAGGAGCGGATGAGCGAGGTCGCCTCGATGATGGCCGCGGTCAGCTTGCCCATATGGCGGGCGAGCTGACGGAAATACGGTCGTCGCTCGAGGCTGTCTTCGTCGAGATAGAGAGCACGGTTGATCTCGATCTGAAGAGCGTGAACGCCTTCGGTGGGGCGTCCGTAGTGACGGGTCGTGTACCCGCCCGCGTAAGGGATGTTGCGCGTGACGTTATAGCCCATGTCCGCGAGAGCCGCCTCGGCGGCGTCTATCAGGCCGGGGGCGCAACTCGTGCCGTGGCAGTCGCCCAGCACGAAATCGACGCGCTGGCGGCCGGCATCCCGGTCCATCGGCCCGCCGATGGACGGCATGGAATGGCAGTCGACCAGAAGACAAGCGCCGAAGCGCGCCCGCGTCCGCATGATCAGGCCCGCCAAGGCGGCATGATAGGGGCGGTGGTTGCGCTCGATCCAGGTCGAGACTTGGGCGAAGTTCAGCTTCTCGCCGTAGATCTCCTCCCCGTTGGTCACCAGACGCGCGATCGTGCCAAGACCCGCGCCCACCCGCGGCGAGGTCGTGTTCACGTAGTCCGGCAGCGCATCCGCGAACATCGCGGGATCCAGCTCGAACGGCTCACGGTTGGGGTCGACGAAGGCGCGTGGAAAATGGGCGCGCAGCAGAGGCACGCCCAACTGCGGCGCGGCGCCGAACAGTTCGTCGATGTAGCAATCCTCGGACTTGCGCAAAATTTGGAGCGGAAGCCGCGAGGCTTCGAGGAATTCCGGACGATAGTCGCGTCCGCTGTGCGGCGAGGCCAGCACGACGGGCGCCGCCTGAGCGGCGGGGGAGAGGATGTCGTATGCCGGACACTCCTCGGCGACGATTTCGACGGCCGCATCCATGGTTTTTTCGTTTAAAGGATTCCGCTCTTCCTGTCATCCGCGCTGAGGCGCGGCGGCGAAGCCGCAGTTTTTCCGGGTGTTTGGGTCCTTGGCCATAGTTCGATAAATATAGAACTCATAATTTAAAAGGATGAAATTTATCGTCGTGACGCGAAGGAGCACGCTGGGCCTTCTTCCGCGCCTTCGAGGTAGACCATGGAAAACTGGATGTTCCGGCGGGATCTGATCGACGCCCGCACGCTGCGCGCCCTCTCGCGGCGCTCGGATGCCAAGGGCGCCGTCCGGCTCTTCAGCCAATACGCCGCCATGGCCGTGACAGGGACAGGCATCTACTTTCTTTGGGGCACCTGGTGGTGCGTTCCGGTGTTCCTCGCCCACGGTGTGTTGCTGTTCGCCTATGGCTATGCCGGCCAGCATGAACTGGTTCACCGCACGGCCTTCCAGACGCGGCAGTTCAACGATCTGGCCGCCCACGTGGCCAGCTTCATCCGCCTCTTTCCGACCGAGTACCAGCGCAGCTGGCACTTTGCCCATCACCGCAACACAAAAGACCCGGACAAGGATTCGGAAATTCTCGGCGACGGCAAACTGACACTCGGCCGCTATCTGTGGTTCCTGGCCGGCGTCGATTATTGGACCTATCGCACGGGCGTTCTGCTGCGCGTGGCGCGTGGGCGCAAGATCGAGCCGTTCCTGACCGATGAGGAATGGCCGGGCCTGGTGCGCGAGGCCCGTTTGTATCTCGCGGGCTACGCGCTGGTCGCGGCCGCCTCGATCGCCTTTCAGAGCTGGGCGGTGTTGATCTATTGGCTCGGGCCGTTGACGGCGGCGACACCGTTCTATCGCGCCTATATCGCGACCGAGCATTACGCCCGTCCCCAGGTGCCCGACGTCATCCTCAATACGCGTACGACCCATGCGGGGCCGGTCATGCAGTGGCTGATGTGGAACATGCCCTATCACACCGAGCATCACCTGTTCCCGGGCGTGCCGTTTCACAAGCTGGCGGAACTGTCGCGCACCTTGCGGGCGGGCGAGAACTCGCCCATGGCGCCCAACCGGATCGCGCGCAGCCACCTGGCCGTGAACTGGGAAATCTTCCGCGGCCTCTTGCGCAAGGACCCTGCCTACATGGTGCGCTAGAGGAAGCGCCGCCGGTGGGGTTGAAGGGGCGGGTCTTGGATGCTACACCCCCGCCGCGCCACCCGACGGCATGGGCCGGTAGCTCAGTGGGAGAGCACCTGTTTGACGTACAGGGGGTCGCAAGTTCAATCCTTGCCCGGCCCACCATCCATTTCCCCCATTTCTCGTGTTTCGCGACCGCTTGGCGCGGCCCTGGCGGGGGCGGTATAGTCCAACCGTCAATCGGCCCTGGACGCGCGGGAGCGCCCGCGTCCCAAAACAAAACGCATAAGGGCCGCTTACGGTTTCGGGAGGTACACGCCGGAAGGGCGGGTGCGGCTGCTCCGGAAGGAGCGAGACCGGCCCGCCCTTTTCGTTGAGCGGGAAGCCTCCTGCCAATCGGGACGCGCTCGTCTAAGCTTGCGTCTGCCGGCGCCGCCGCCATTCGGGCGGTCGGTTTCCGGAGGGGACGGGAATGAAGCGCGGCATCCTGCGGTTATCGATCGGCGCTTACCTCATCGCGTTCAATTCGGTGCTCGCCGGGCTGGTGCTCGCGATTCTGGTTGTCGAGGTCCGCTACGACCGTACGCGGACGATCAACGAATTCGTGCGCGAGATCGACAACGTCTCCGACGTCTTGTCCGGCCATATGCGGGAATCCTTCGGTGTGATCGACCAGGCCCTTTTGGGCATGGCCGAGATCCTGGTCACCGAGCGGATGGATGATCCCGCGAACGCCCGTTTCTTCTATGAGCGCTTGGTCGAACGCCAGCGCCTGACCTTCGGCACCTACGCCTATTACCTGCTGGGTCCTGATGGAAGGTTGCGTTTTATCTCCAGCGCGCCGAAGGCGGAGTCCGCGGATTTTTCTTCGCTTCTCTCCTTCCGAGTTCATCGCGAAAACTCGCCCGGCCTCTATATCGGGACGCCTTCGCAGGGGACCTATGGCGATGCCGCGGGCAAATGGGTGGTTCACGTCACGCGGCGAATTTCGCATGCGGACGGCAGCTTCGCCGGGGTGGTTGGCGCGATCCTATCGCTCGATGATCTGCGGCAGGCGCTGAGCCGACTTAATGTCGGACCGGACGGCGCGATCGGTGTCTTCCGTGCCGATGGCATCCTCCTGACCCGGCATCCGGCGCGGGAGGAAATCATCGGACGTTCCTACCAATCCTCGCCCCTGTTCACCGAGCACGTGGCGCACCGTCCGAACGGCATGGCGCCGATGCGCTATTACAGCGACGGCGTGATGCGCTACACCTCCTACCGCACCGTCGAGGCGCGGCCCCTTGTCGTCTCGGTCGCGGCGTCCGAGCAGGATATGCTCCGCGCATGGCGCGAGCGCACGTTGGTCGCGGTGGCCACGGCCCTGTTCCTGATCGCGCTTCTGGGAGCGGCGACGGTGGTCGCGCACCGCGTGCTGCGCCGGCGCGAGAGCGAACAGCGCGCCAACTCGGCGCGCCTGTCGAAGCTGGCGGAGGCAGCCGCGGAACTGGCCTCGGTCGGCGATCTGGATGCCTTGTTGCGGCGGACGACAGAAATCGCGCGGGAATTGATCGGCTGCCATCAAGCCATGACGGCCGTGAACGAAGGCGGTCAGGTCCGGCACGCCCTCTCGGTCTCGGAAAAGTATACGGCATGGCAGCGCCCGGAGGGCGATGCCGCGAATGTCTACGGTTTCGCGTTTGAGCGCGATCAGCCGGCGCGGCTGACGCAAGCCGAACTGGAGAGTCATCCGATCTGGCGCGAGTTGCGCGACAGGGACCTGCGCTTGCGGGGATGGCTGTCTGTCCCCCTTCTCGGCCAGGACGGTTCGGCCCTGGGAAGGATTCGCCTGTCCGATCGCGAAGCCGGAGATTTCACCGAGGATGACGAGGCCATCCTCGTCCAAATCGCCAACGCCACCTCGGCCGCGATCGAGAATATCCGCATGGCCGCGCGCGAGCGCGAGTCCGCGGTACAGCTCCGCCAAGCCCAGAAAATGGAATCCCTGGGGCAACTGACCGGGGGCGTCGCTCACGACTTCAACAATCTGTTGACTGTCATTCTGGGTAACGCCGACCTCCTGGTGGAGGATCTGGACGAGGCGGCGCCGCGCCAGCGGACGAACGCGGAGATGATCCAGCGCGCGGCCGAACGGGCGGCCGACCTGACCAAGCGCCTCTTGGCCTTTTCGCGCCGTCAAGTTCTGCAGCCCGCCGAGATCGACGCCAACGCGCTTTTGACGGGAATGGAGGGACTGCTGCGCCGCTCGCTCGGCGCCCATGTCGAAGTTCGCTTTTCGCTCGCAGCCGATCTGTGGCCTACGCTGGTCGATCCATCCCAGACCGAGATCGCGATCTTAAACCTGGCCATCAACGCGCGCGATGCCATGCCGGACGGGGGGCTGCTGACCATCGAGACCGCCAATGTCGAGGTCGAGCTTCCCGCGGGTGCGGAGGGCGGGGCGGTCTCGGGCTCGTACGTGATGATTGCCGTGAAAGACTCGGGAACCGGCATGCCACCGGAGGTATTGGCGCGCGCGGTCGAGCCCTTCTTCACCACCAAGGAGGCGGGCAAAGGGTCTGGTCTCGGGCTCAGCATGGTTTATGGCTTCGCCCAACAATCGGCCGGTCATATGCGGATCGAGACCGAACCCGGGCAAGGCACCACGGTGCGTCTCTATTTGCCGCGCGCGGCGGGCGCGGCCGCGTCCCTTGTGTCGGATGCAGCGTCCGGCGAGATGCCGCGCGGCTCGGAACGGATTCTCCTGGTCGAGGACGACCCGCTGGTGCGCGGCCACATCGAAAGCACGCTGCGCGATCTGGGCTATACGGTGGTCGGCACGGGTGCGGGGCGGGAGGCGCTGGAGCGGCTGAATGCCGGGCTGGCCTTCGATATCCTCGTCACCGATGTGATCCTGCCTGGCGGCATGAGCGGCCCGATGGTTGCAGCCGAAGTCCGCAAGCGCCGCGTGGGAATCAAGGTGCTCTACATCTCGGGTTATACCGGCGATGCCATGCAGAGCGACGGAAGAGTGGTGCCCGACGCGGTGTTCCTGGGCAAGCCGTTTCGCCAGGAAGATCTGGCACGCAAGCTGCGCGAGGCGTTGGCCGCCTAGACCGCGCTGTGCAGGCGCGCCAAGATCGCGCGCAGCTCGGCGGCGCGCAGGGGTTTGGGCAGCGTTTCGGCCATGTCGAGCCCGCGCACTTCGCCCAGGCGCTTGGCGGCCTCCTGCACGCCGGCGGGAAAGCCGCTCATGATCAGCACCTTCGCGCTACAGCTTTCGTCGACCAGAAAGCGCAGCAGATCGATGCCGTCGGAATCCGGGATGGCCAAGTCCAAGATGATCACGTGCGGGCGGAATGCGCGATAGATGTCGCGGAAGGCAATAGGGTCGACCGTGGTCTTCACCTCGAAGCCGCAACGCTCGGCCACGCTGGCCACCAGCGTGCAGATATCGACCATGTCGTCGATGACCAAGAGGCGCTTGGTGTCGGCTATCTTGGACATCTCAGAATACGCGCCCGCGGCGCTCCCCCATCTCACCCGGCCCGCAGTATAGGCATTTGCGCTGCGGATTAAATGCTGCTTCGCCGGCCCTGCCGGCCGGGCTTGCGTGTGGGACTTGAAACCGACTTTTCGGCCGCGCGTTCGTCGTAGCCGCGCGCGATGGGGACACGTTTCGGCGTCAGCGCCATCCGGACGCGCTCAGCAGTACGGTCGTTGAAGATTGGGCCGGCAATAGATCGGCGGCCCTTGCGGTGGAAAAACGGGCTGGGTGAGGGAGCGGCGCATCTGCCGGATGGCTTCGTCCTCGTTGTCGGCGCTCCGTTGGGCCGCGGTCATGGCGATGCCCCGATTGTATTCGCCGAAGCTGATCTCGCCGGCCTCGAGCCGTGCCA